>NZ_JBITDL010000018.1:0-199905 GCF_044454225.1 Streptomyces sp. NPDC051563 | reverse complement strand
GGGCCGTCGGCTCCGGCACCGAGGGCTACCAATGGCTCTACGCCGGCAGCGCCACCACCGTCGGCGCAGCCAGCGGCCGCGACGAGGACGGCTGGAACACCTTCCTCACCATCGGATAACCAGGCCACGGAACCTGAACACACACGAGCGGCGCCCTGCCCCGGACACCCGTCCGGGGCAGGGCGCCGCCCTCGTTCATCCGCGTCCGCATCGCCCTCAGAGCTCCCGGTCCTCCAGGATCCCCGAGCGGGCGATGAGGAAGCCCAGCTGGGCCCGGCTGCCGCTGCCCAGGGAGGCGGCCAGTTTGGCGATGTGGGCGCGGCAGGTCCGTACGTTCATCCCCAGCCGGCGGGCGATGGCCTCGTCCACGTGTCCCTCGATGAGGAGCTGGGCGATGGACCGCTGCACGCCGGAGATCCCGCCGGGGGTGTGCTGGTAGGTCACCTCGGCCGACAGGGGCACGGCGCGATGCCACAGCTGCTCGAAGACCTTGATGAGGTAGTCGACCAGCCCGGGGTGGCGCAGTTCCAGGGCCGTCCTGCGGTCGTCGCTGGTCGGGATGAAGGCCACCGTGCGGTCGAAGATCATGAGACGCTCCATGAGCTCTTCGAGCGTGCGGATCTCCACCTTCCCCGCGGAGATCCGGTCCACGTAGGCGAGCGTGCCCTGGCTGTGCCGCACGGTGTGCTGGTAGAGGGTCCGTATGCGCACCCCGCGGTTGACGAGGGGGGCGGCGCGCTCCAGCGCCTCCGTGAGGACGGAGGTGGACCGGGCGCCGCCCGGCTGTACGGTCAGCACTTCGGTCCGGCACTCCGCGGTCGCCTGGTCGAGGGCGGTGTGGATCTGGTCGAAGCCCTCCAGCACGGTGATGGCGTGGGTGTTCGAGGGACTCTGGGCGCTGATGGTCAGAAACGGCTCGAATGCGTCGGTGAGATCTATGGTGTCGCGGCGCCGGTCCTGAATCTCCCGTTCCAGCGGATGGAGCCGCTGGGCGAGTGCGACGGACGGGGGAACCGCGCGGAGCTGGTTCGCGTCATCGGGGTCGGGCCGCAGCAGAGCGAATTCGAGCAGGCAGGGGGCGTTCTCGACCTCGCTGCGGGTCACCCGGCCGGTGCTCAGCGCCGCCGTGTAAAGCCGCGTCCCCTCGGCGCACATGGACGTGACGGGGTGGGGATGTGTCGGCTTTGTGTTGTTTCTGGGCAAATCTCCACCCCCCAGGGTCCTGAACATGCAAGAACATGATGCATCGTCCCTGTGGCAGCGACGTGCCCGAATGAGCCATCGTCTGACACACGGGGGAGAAGATTTCCATCAAGTGAGGACGAAGCCGACCATGTACAAGAGAATGCTTCGCTCGGTACTTGCCATTGGGTTCTCCGCCGCCGCGGTCATTGGGGCAGTCAACGCCTTCGGTGGGGACGTGGGGGGTACCGACGCGCCCGCCGTGTCGATAGGCAAGCCCGACCTGGGCTGGGATTCGGCGCCCAACGACTTGGGCTGGGACTCGGCCAACGCGTCGACCAACGACCTCGGCTGGGACTGATGACGCCCGACGATCACGGCTTCCGCCGTGAAATGGCCTCTGCCTACCGCTCCGGCTGGCAGTTCATCGATCTCACCAGCGCCATCCCTTACGTCGGCGACTCGCTGAAGGTCACCCTGTTCGGCCAGCCGATCATCGTGGTGCGGGAAGAGGACGAAGACGTCCGTGCCTACCGCTGTCTGCGCCGTCCCCGGGGCGCACCGCAGCCCGTCCGCTGCGAGATCCGGTACGGCATGGTCTTCGTCAATCTGGACCAGCGTGATCACCAACTTTTCGAGCCCGAATCCGCCGCCACCCCCCGCAGTGCCTGAAGCGATTCCCCTGTCGTCGCAGATCGCTCAGGCACTACCCCCACACAGCGACGCCATCGTGGACCTGACCACGATGGCGTCGCTGTGATGTCCGTGTCCAGTGGTTGAACGAGACAACCGCATGCGGCCGAACCGGACAGCCGCACCAGGCAGACCGGGCGGAAGCGCCGGCTACGCGCGCCCCATCGCCCGGTCCAGGCTGATCTCCACGACCACCCGGTCCGGGTTCGGCGAGGGCGTGCGCCCGTACCGCTCCGCGTAGCGCCGGACCGCCTCCGCGACCGAGGCCTCGTCCGAACGGACCACCGCGCGGCCCTCCAGGGTCGCCCAGCGCCGCCCCTCCAGCTGGCACACCGCCACCCGGGCCCCGCCCTGCGGGCCGCCCTGCGACGCCAGCACGTTGCGGACCTTCTTGCTGTGCTTGTTGCTGATCACCCGTGCCAGCCCGGCCTCCGGGTCGTACGTCACGCCCACGGGCACCACGTGCGGACTGCCGTCGGGGCGGTGGGTGGTCAGCGTGCAGATGTGCCGTTCCCGCCAGAAGGCGAGGTACTCCGGCGTCGGGTTGAGTACGTCCTGAGGCGGGCGGGCCGTGCCGGCCGGGCTGGGAGTCGACATGCGCGAAGGGTACGTCGCTCCACCTTGAGTGGAATAGACTCAACTTTGTGCAGGTTACTCATGTAAAGCACACACAGTAGGGAAGGGAGAAGCCGCCCGTGGATGCGGAGCTGACCAACCGGAGCCGGGACGCGCTGAACGCGGCCACCACCAGGGCCGTCAAGGACGGGCACGCGGACCTGACGCCCGCGCACCTGCTGCTGGCGCTGCTCGCCGGCGAGGACAACGAGAACATCACCGACCTGCTCGCCGCGACCGACGCCGACCAGGCCGCCGTACGCGCCGGAGCGGACCGGCTGCTCGCCGCCCTGCCCAGCGTCACGGGCTCCACGGTCGCGCCCCCGCAGCCCACCCGCGAGCTGCTCGCCGTACTCGCCGAGGCGGACGCGCAGGCCGGGAAGCTCGGCGACGAGTACCTCTCCACCGAACACCTGCTCATCGCCATCGCCGCCAAGGGCGGCGCGGCCGGTGAGCTCCTTTCCGGACAGGGCGCGACCGCCAAGAAGCTGCGCGAGGCCTTCGAGAACGCAAGAGGAGGGCGGCGGGTGACCACCCCCGACCCCGAGGGCCAGTACAAGGCCCTGGAGAAGTTCGGCACCGACTTCACGGCGGCGGCCCGCGAGGGCAAGCTCGACCCGGTCATCGGCCGCGACCACGAGATCCGGCGCGTCGTCCAGGTGCTCTCGCGCCGTACGAAGAACAACCCGGTGCTCATCGGCGAGCCCGGCGTCGGCAAGACCGCCGTCGTCGAGGGCCTGGCCCAGCGCATCGTCAAGGGCGACGTCCCCGAGTCCCTGAAGAACAAGCGGCTGGTCTCCCTGGACCTCGGCGCGATGGTGGCCGGCGCCAAGTACCGCGGCGAGTTCGAGGAGCGGCTCAAGACGGTCCTCGCGGAGATCAAGTCCAGCGACGGCCAGATCATCACCTTCATCGACGAGCTGCACACCGTCGTCGGCGCGGGCGCCGGCGGGGACTCCTCCATGGACGCGGGCAACATGCTCAAGCCCATGCTGGCCCGCGGCGAGCTGCGGATGGTCGGCGCGACCACCCTCGACGAGTACCGCGAGCGGATCGAGAAGGACCCGGCGCTGGAGCGCCGCTTCCAGCAGGTGCTGGTCGCGGAGCCGAGCGTCGAGGACACCATCGCGATCCTGCGCGGGCTCAAGGGCCGCTACGAGGCCCACCACAAGGTCGTCATCAACGACAGCGCCCTCGTTGCCGCCGCCACCCTCTCCGACCGCTACATCACCTCCCGCTTCCTCCCGGACAAGGCCATCGACCTCGTCGACGAGTCCATGTCCCGGCTCCGCATGGAGATCGACTCCTCCCCGCTGGAGATCGACGAGCTCCAGCGCTCGGTCGACCGCCTGCGCATGGAGGAGCTGGCCCTGAACAACGAGTCCGACGCGGCCTCGCGCGAGCGCCTCGACAAGATCCGCAAGGACCTCGCGGACAAGGAGGAGGACCTGCGGGGCCTCACCGCCCGCTGGGAGAAGGAGAAGCAGTCCCTGAACCGGGTCGGCGAGCTCAAGGAGCGCCTGGACGACCTGCGCGGCCAGGCCGAGCGCGCCCAGCGCGACGGGGACTTCGACACCGCCTCCCAGCTGCTCTACGGGGAGATCCCCGCCCTGGAGCGGGAGCTCGCCGACGCCACCGAGGCCGAGGCGGAGGTCTCGCGCGACACCATGGTCAAGGACGAGGTCGGCCCGGACGACATCGCCGAGGTGGTCGGCGCCTGGACCGGCATCCCGGCCGGCCGCCTCCTGGAGGGCGAGACCCAGAAGCTGCTCCGCATGGAGGAGGAGCTGGGCCGCCGCCTGATCGGCCAGGGCGAGGCCGTGCGCGCCGTCTCCGACGCCGTGCGCCGCACCCGGGCGGGCATCGCGGACCCGGACCGGCCGACCGGCTCGTTCCTCTTCCTCGGCCCGACGGGCGTGGGCAAGACGGAGCTGGCCAAGGCCCTCGCGGACTTCCTCTTCGACGACGAGCGGGCCATGATCCGCATCGACATGTCGGAGTACGGCGAGAAGCACAGCGTGGCCCGGCTCGTCGGCGCCCCGCCCGGCTACGTGGGCTACGAGGAGGGCGGCCAGCTGACGGAGGCCGTCCGCAGGCGCCCGTACTCGGTCGTCCTCCTGGACGAGGTCGAGAAGGCCCACCCCGAGGTCTTCGACGTCCTGCTCCAGGTCCTCGACGACGGCCGCCTCACGGACGGCCAGGGCCGCACCGTGGACTTCCGCAACACCATCCTGATCCTGACCTCGAACCTGGGATCGCAGTTCCTCATGGATCCGTCCACAGCTGTGGACGAGAAGAAGGCCCGGGTCCTGGACGTGGTGCGGGCCACCTTCAAGCCGGAGTTCCTCAACCGCCTCGACGACCTGGTGGTCTTCTCCGCCCTGAGCGGGGCCGAGCTGGCCCACATCGCCGAGCTCCAGATCGGCCGCCTCGCCCGGCGCCTCGCGGAGCGCCGCCTGACCCTGGACGTCACCCCGGAAGCCCTGGCCTGGCTGGCGGACAAGGGCAACGACCCGGCGTACGGCGCCCGCCCCCTGCGCCGCCTCATCCAGACGGCCATCGGCGACCGCCTGGCCAAGGAGATCCTCGCCGGCGAGGTCCGCGACGGCGACACGGTCCGCGTCTCGGTGGCCGGCGACGGCCTCCTGGTGGGCAAGGCGCTGTAGCCCCCGGAAGTCACCCGTAAGCCGCCCGGAGCCGCCCGGAAGCCACCCGGAGCGACGCGGCGGTGACGCGGCGGTGACAAGGCGCTGCAATCCGCCGCAATACCGCCTCAGCCGGGCCACGGAATCCCCGGGGCCCGGCTTACCCGGCCCCTACTCCTGTCCGCCCTGCGCGGATCGGGACCTTCCGGGGTGGACACGAGGTGGGCGCGATGGGGGAGGATGGCCGCATCCGCACGAAGGGAAGTCACACGGTGAGCATCGACCCGGCCTCGATTCCGAACTTCGGAGGGCAGCAGCCCGATCCGCAGGCCACAGGACCGGCGGGCCCCGTCGTCCCCGACCAGGATCTGGTCAAGCAGCTCCTGGAGCAGATGGAGCTCAAGTACGTCGTCGACGACGAGGGCGACCTCGCGGCGCCGTGGGAGGACTTCCGCACGTACTTCATGTTCCGCGGCGAGGACGAGCAGCAGGTCTTCTCCGTGCGGACGTTCTACGACCGCCCGCACAAGATCGAAGAGAAGGCTCAGCTCCTCGAGTCGATCGACGACTGGAACCGCCGCACGCTGTGGCCCAAGGTCTACAGCCACACGCACGACGACGGCTCCGTCCGTCTGATCGGCGAGGCGCAGATGCTGATCGGCACCGGCGTCAACCTGGAGCACTTCGTGTCCTCCACGGTCAGCTGGGTCCGCGCGTCGATCGAGTTCGACAAGTGGCTCGTCGAGCAGTTCGGCCTGGAGAAGGACGTCGACTCGGCGGACTCCGCCGACAAGAAGGACGAGGGCACCGAGGGCGGCGACAGCGGGACCAACTAGGTCCTCGCGGTCCGCGCACCACCCCTCACGGCGCCACCCTCACGGCGCCACCCCGGACGCGAGCAGCAGGTACGGCCCGTATCCGTACGAGAGCCCGGCCAGCACCACGGTCACCACGACCGCGGTGCGCGGCCGGGCTCTCGCCATGAGGGCCGCCGCCGGCAGCAGCAGCGGGAACGCGGGCAGCAGGAAGCGCGGCTTCGACTCGAAGAAGCCGGCGCCGCCGTAGGTCATCACCAGCAGCACCCCCGTGTACACGAGCAGCGGCAGCGGGATCCGCCGGTCGGCCGCCAGCAGCCCGGCGAGCACCAGCGCGGCCGTCAGCAGGACCACCGTCACGGTGGTGGCGAGCTCCACCTGCCCGATGCCGGACAGCGCGTGCCGCGCCGAGCGCAGCGCGCCCGCGCCGAAGTCGAAGCGCGAGCCCCAGCCGCTCTGCACGGCGAAGTAGCCGCCCAGCGGATCCTCCCGGCGCACCCCGACGAGCAGGACGTACGAGGCCCAGCCCGCGGGAGCCGCGATCCCGGCGGCCCACACCCGCGCGGGTGCGCGGCCCCGCCGCCGCCAGATCTCGTAGGCCGCGGCCGCCGTCACTGCTGCGGCGACCGCGATCCCGGTGGGCCGGGTCAGCCCCGCGAGGACGGCGAGCCCGGCGGCCCACCCCCAGCGGCCGCGCAGCAGGGCGTACAGGGCCCAGGCGGCGAAGGCGGCCAGCAGGGGCTCGGTGTAGGCGAGGGTCAGCATGAGGGCGTGCGGCAGCGCGGCCCACAGCGCGACGAGCAGCACCCCGGCCCGGACCCCGAGCAGGTGCGCCCCGACCCGGTACACCCCGACGGCGGCCGCGCCCGCCGCGACCCAGGCGACGGCCAGTGCGGCCACGGTCAGGGAGCCGGGCAGCACGAGGGAGGCGCAGCGGATCAGGACGGGGTACAGCGGGAAGAACGCCGAGTCGCTCTGCACGGACCCGATGCCGGGGTAGACCTGGGTCCGGCCGTAGCCGTGCTCGGTGATCCGCAGGTACCAGACGGAGTCCCAGGACTCCCCGAGCACCCGGACGGGGCTGCGCCCGTTCCACCGGGCCGCCACGGCGACCGCCAGCACGCCGAGCCCGCGCACGGCGGCGTAGACCCCCAGCGCGAGGAAGGCGCCCGGGATCCGCCCGGCCCGGCCGGCGGGCCGCCCGGGCCGTGTGCCGTTCGACAGCGTGTCCGTCGCCATGCGTCCCGACTTCCTGGGGCGCTCCCGCACGGAGCCGCCACGATGGGCAAACCCTACGACGACAAGGCCGCCGGCCCCCCGGGGAACGGCCCCGGCGCGGAGGCGCCGGCGCCCGCGTCCGTCCCCCGCTCAGAGGCGGCGCAGGCGTCCCACCGGCTCCTCCAGGGCGTCCGTCCGCTTGCAGAAGGGCAAGGCATGAGCACGGAGCACCAGGGAAAACTCTGGCACTCAGAACACAATCTGAGTACAGTCTGAGTATGAGCCTTGCTTACCTGGGAGCCGAGCCCGAATCGGTCTCGTTCACGGATCTGTCGAGAAACCCGAAGGCCGTAGCCGCCCGGGCTGCGGCCCTCGGCGCTCTGCGTGTCACGCATCGGGACGCGCCCGACATGGTGCTGACGACGGCCGTGCACGCGGAGCGCACCGAGGAGAACCTCACGACGGCATCGCGGCTCTTCCTCGCACTCATGAAGCACGATGACGGAGCCCGGTCGCTCCTGCTGGCGCTGCCCGAAGTCTTCCCGTGGGTGCGGCACCTGGACGACGAAGAGATGCGCGCGTTCACCGTGGAACTCCTGGAAGCGCTTTCCGATGCGGCGGAGCTGGGTGCGCGGGAGGCCGTGCACCGCGCGCTCGTCTCCTGGAGGGCGACGGCTCGTATCAACGCGGATCCGGAGCAGCTCAAGGAGGCTTTGCGTCCGCTCGACGGGGATGACCTGGGGCCGGTCGAGGTGGGCGGTTGAGCCCGAAGAAGGGCGATCGGGTCAGCGTTCCACCCCTGAGCGGATGGAACGTCGTCTTCGGGACCACGGAGGCGGTGACGGGGTGGGAGGAGCTGTGTCGCGTGGCACTGCCCAGTGCCCACCGGTGCCTGGAGGCGCTGCGGACCGACCCGGTGTCGCGTGACAACTGGAATCGTCAGCACCGGTTGCGCGGGAGGCTCGCGACCAAGGAGTGGAAGGGCTCCGCGCTGGAGCAGTGGGAGTTCGAGGTCACGAGTGGCGGCCGCGTGCGCTACCTGGTCAGCCCTGAGACGTCGACCGTAATCATGGTCTACGCGTCCACGAGACACCCCAAGGACACCGAGTAACTCGTGCTGCCCGTGCGGCACGGGCACCGGCTGAGAGGCCGGGCCCTGTGCCCGCACGTCCATCTGGCTCGCGCTCAGCGAGTCAGCCGACCGAGGCGGTTCACCGCCTCCTCCAGGACGTCCGTCCGCTTGCAGAAGGCCCAGCGGACGTGGCTGGCTCCGGCGGCCTTGTCGTCGTAGAAGACCTGGTTGGGGATGGCCACCACCCCGCAGCGTTCCGGCAGGGACCGGCAGAAGGCGAGGCCGTCGCGTTCGCCGAGGGGGGTGATGTCGGTGGTGACGAAGTAGGTGCCCTGCGGGCGGAAGACCTCGAAGCCGGCCGCCGCGAGGCCGTCGGAGAGGAGGTCGCGCTTGGCGGCCAGGTCCGCGCGGAAGGAGTCGTAGTACGCGTCGGGCAGGGCCAGGGCCTCGGCGATCGCGTACTGGAAGGGGCCCGAGGACACGTACGTCAGGAACTGCTTCGCCGAGCGGACCGCCGTGACCAGCTCGGGCGTGCCGGTCACCCAGCCGACCTTCCAGCCGGTGAAGGAGAAGGTCTTGCCGGCGGAGGAGATGGTGACCGTGCGCTCGCGCATGCCGGGCAGGCCCGCCAGCGGGGTGTGGGAGCCCTCGAAGACCAGGTGCTCGTACACCTCGTCGGTGATGACCAGCAGGTCGCGGGAGACGGCCAGCTCCGCGACCGCGGCCAGCTCGGCGGGGGTCAGGACGGTGCCCGTCGGGTTGTGCGGGGTGTTCAGCAGCAGGAGGCGGGTGCGGGGGGTGACCGCCGCGCGCAGCGCGTCCACGTCGAGGCGGAAGTCGGGGGCGCGCAGGGTCAGCGGCACCCGGACGGCCCCGGCCATCGCGATGCAGGCGGCGTAGGAGTCGTAGAAGGGCTCCAGGGCGATGACCTCGTCGCCCGGCTCGAGCAGGGCCAAGAGGGAGGCGGCGATGGCCTCGGTGGCGCCGGCGGTGACGAGCACCTCGGTGTCCGGGTCGTAGGCCAGGCCGTAGAAGCGCTGCTGGTGGGCGGCGATCGCCGTACGCAGCTCCGGGACGCCGGGGCCCGGCGGGTACTGGTTGCCCCGGCCGTCGCGGATCGCGCGCGCCGCGGCCTCGGCGATCTCGGCGGGGCCGTCGGTGTCGGGGAAGCCCTGGCCGAGGTTGATCGATCCCGTGGCGGTGGCCAGGGCGGACATCTCCGCGAAGATCGTGGTGCCGAAGGCCGCGAGCTTGCGGTTGAGGAAGGGGCGGGCGGGGCCGTTGGTGCGTTCGGGATCGCTCATGGGCGCAATCCTGCGGGGAAGCTCTGGACTTGCTCAAGTGTGCTTTGGGTCGCGCAGGGCGCGGGCATCCCCCCAGCACGCGGGACGAAGGGGATCCCGCACCCCGGGGAACCGGGGGACCAGAGAGGGGTCGGGGGATGATCCTCGGAATAGTGATCTTCGTGGCGGTGGTCGTGGTGATCGTCGTGGTGGCGGTCAGGGCCGGACGGGGCGGCGGGGGCCGCGGGGGCCGCGGGGGCCGCGGCGGCGGCAGCGCGGCAGGTGGCGGTGCGGGCTGGTGGGCCGGGAGCGACTCCCACCACGGCTCCTCCCACCACGGCTCCTCGTGCGGCTCCTCCTCGTCCAGCTGCGGATCCTCGTCCTCCAGCTGCGGCTCTTCGTCCTCGTCGTGCGGCGGCGGTGGAGGATGCGGTTCCAGCTGACACGGGGCAGCATGGACTCATGGCTGCCGAAGGACCACCTTCGTACCGCGTCCCGCATACGTGAGGCGCCCGCCGGGCACAACTTCCGTCGGGCGTCTTCTTGTTCGGACGTCACGGCCGCGCATTACGGCGTACGGGCGGCATGTGGTTGAACACGTGAACTGTGTAGCCCCCGAGGGGATGTAAACCCCTGCAACTTGGGTAAAAACGCTGTGAGTGCCGTGCCTTTCATGATTCCCTCGGTTGAGTAGACCAGTCCTCGGACCTCCCTGGACTTCCTGCGGACCCGTGCCGGTGTCCCCCCACCCGTTGACTACCGCTGGCGGGCCCCGGCCCCTCTCCCTCGCGCGTTTGCGGAGCCGACTCATGCTCACGACCCTCCAGACCACCTATACCGACACGCGTGCCGCCGACCTCGCCTGGGCCCTGGGTCGGGAGCGGCTGCCCGCCCTGGCCGTACTGAACCTCGAACTGGGCGGCGCAACAGTGGAGTTGCGCCTCCTCGGGGCCTCCCACCAGGTGCTCCTGGAGGAGGGCGACGTGCTCTGCTCCGAGACCGTCGCCTGCATGCCCGGCAGCAGCACCCCGCTTCCGCTCGGCGTGGCCAAGCGGGTCGGCGACTGGGAGTACGAGTTCGCCGCGCGGGTCGAGAACCTCTCGCGCGGCTCCTTCGCCGGGCGGGCGCAGGAACTGCTCGCGCTGGTCGCCGACCACCCGAACGGGCTCGCCGGCACCTTCCCCGGCAGCCCGCACGCCTTCACCGCGATGCTCGCGCAGCGCTACGAGGGCCAGGTCCGGTGGCGGACCTGGCACGCGTACCCGCAGGAAGGCCAGTTGGTGGCCACCCGCACCCGGGTCGGCGTACGGACGTCCGCGACGGGCGCCGCAGCCGGCGCGGGTGCGACGGGCGCCGCACAGGTGGGCGCGCAGGCGCCGGTCCTGATCTAGTGCTGCGACCCGGATCCAGTGCCGTGACCCGGTGAACCTTTCCGGTCGCGGCACCGGGGGGCGTCCGGGGCGTGCCCCGGCCGGCCCCGGGCGCCGGCGCGGACCCGGCGTCCGGCCGGGGGTTCGGGGTCGCGGGGTGGCGGAGTTGCCGGGCGGTTACGCCAACTGCCCGAACCAGTGCGCCACTTACACCCATGTGGGTGACCGGATGTGAGCATCCCGTGACGTACGGTTCGCTTCATGATCGACCGTTCCACCCCGCGCGGGGTGCTCCGCACCCGGTGGCGCCGCCCCCCGGCTCCGGAGCCGCGCGGTGTGGGCAGCGCCCCCGGTGTCCCGGCCGCCCTGCCCGTACGGCCCAGGACCGGCCGACTCCTCGTCCTGGCCACCGTGTTCGTCTGCGCCGCCTGCGGGCTCGTATACGAGCTGGAACTGCTCGCCCTCGGGTCGTACCTCATCGGCGACTCCGTCACCCAGGCGTCGGTCGTGCTGTCCGTCATGGTCTTCGCCATGGGCGTCGGATCCCTGCTGGCCAAGGCCCTGCGCGCCCGGCCCGCCTTCGGCTTCGCCCTCGTGGAAGCGGGCCTCGCCCTGCTCGGCGGGCTCTCCGCCATAGCGCTCTACGCCAGCTTCGCCTGGCTGGGGGAGTCACGGCCGGCGCTGGTCGCCTTCTCCTTCGCCATCGGCGTCCTCATCGGCGCCGAGATCCCGCTCCTGATGGTCCTCATCCAGCGCATCCGCAGACAGGACGCGGGCGGCGCCGTCGCCGACCTGTTCGCCGCCGACTACGTCGGCGCCCTCGTCGGCGGCCTCGCCTTCCCCTTCCTGCTGCTGCCCGTCCTCGGCCAGCTCACCGGCGCCATGCTCACCGGCACCGTCAACATCGTGGCCGGCGGCGGCCTCGTCCTGTGGCTGTTCCGCCGGGACCTGAGCCGCCGCGCCCGCTGGCTGCTCATCGCCGTCAACATCACCGTCCTCACCGTCCTGGCCTGCGCCACCGTCCTCGCCGACGACTTCGAACGCGTCGCCCGCCGCGCCGTCTACGGCGGCGAGGTCCGCGTCGCCGTCCAGACCGGCGTACAGGAACTGGTCCTCACCGGACCCCCGGACGGCTCACCGCGCTCCCTCGACCTCTTCCTCGACGGCCGCCTGCGGGTCAGCGGCTACGACGAGTACCGCTACCACGAAGCCCTCGTGCACCCCGCGATGACCGGCCCGCACACCAGCGTCCTGGTCCTCGGCGGCGGCGACGGCCTCGCCGCCCGCGAGGTGCTGCGCTACCGCGACGTCGCCTCCGTCACCGTCGTCGAGCTCGACCCCGGAGTCGTGCGGCTCGCCCGGACCGACCCGATGCTCTCCGCGCTGAACGGGCGGGCGTACGAGGACCCGCGGCTCGCGGTCGTCACCGCGGACGCCTTCCGCTGGCTGCGCGCCCCCGGCGCCCGGGGCCGCTTCGACGTCATCGTCTCCGACCTGCCCGACCCCGGGATCACCCCCAGCACGAAGCTCTACTCGCAGGAGTTCTACGGGCTGGCCGCGCGGGCCCTGCGCCCCGGCGGGCGGCTCGCCGTCCACGCGGGACCCCCGGGCACCAGGCCCCGCACCTACTGGACCGTCGAAGCCACCCTGCGCGCGGCCGGCCTGCGCACCGCCCCCTACAGCGCGGGCGGCCGCCTCTCGGGCTTCACCGCAGGCCCCGACCGGGTGCTCGGGGCGGGCTCCGCCCCCGCCGCGAAGCTCCCGCAGGACTGGGGCTTCGTCCTGGCGGCCCGCGAGGGCGCGCCCCCGCTGCGGGTGGACCGGGAGACGCCCGCCCTGCGCTCCCTGTCCACGCAGTCCCTGGCCGACGCGGCCCGGGACACGGAACGCACCCGGGTGGCGGGCCTCCCGCCGTCGACGCTGCCGCACCCGAGGTACTCGTAGCCGGGGGTTCCGTGGCGGGGCTTCCCGTGGCGCGGGCTCCCCGGCGCGCGGGGTCTCGTGGCGGGGCTTCCCGGGGCGCGGGCTCCCCGGCGCGCGGGGTCTCGTGGCGCGGCCTCCTGTGGCGCGGGTTCCCGGGGCCGGGGTACTCGTGGCCGGGCTGCCGCGTCGGTAGGCTCGGGCGCATGGAGCATCAGGTGTTCGTACCGGTCCCCTCCGCCGAGGTCCGCGCCGTGCTGCGCGATCCCGCCCGGCTGGCGCGATGCGTGCCGGGGCTCCAGCAGGACGCCGATACCGAGGCCGGGCCGCTGTCCGGGCGGCTCAAGGTACGGGTCGGCGGACACACCGTCACCTACCGCGGCGCCCTCTCCGTCACCGAGCAGGACCCGGACCGCTTCACCCTCGCGGGCGAGGGCACCGAGGTGCGGGGGAGCGGGACCGTGAAGCTCTCCCTCGTGCTGCGCCTCACCGAGGCGGACGGCGGCACCCTGCTGGAGTTCACCGCCGAGTCCGCCGCCGACGGCCGCGCCGCCGCCTTCGCTCCCGACGCCGCCGCCACGGCCGCGCACCGCCTCCTGGACCGCGCCGCCGGGCACCTCGCGGCCCTCGCGGCGGATACCGCCGCGGACCCGGCCGCGGACGCGGTCGATGCCGCCGCGGACCTGGACCCGGACCCGAGCCCGGACCCGAGCCCGGACCCGAGCCCGGACCCGGAGGAGGACCCCGGCCCGGGGTACACCGAGGTCACCGCGTCCGTGTTCGACACCGACGTCCCGCCCCCGTCCCTGGACCCGTTCCTGGAGGGCACCTTCGAAGGCATGGCCGACCTCGGGGACCTGGGCGGCCCCCCGCGCCCGCCGGCGGAGGCCGCGCACGCCCGCCGCACGATGATCGGCCGCAGCGCCGAGGAGGTCGACCACGCGCCCCCGCGTGGCCGCTACGCCCCGGTCCCGGCCCCCTCCGCCGCCTCCGCGGGCGCGGGCCTGCGCTGGATCGCCCCGGCCGCCGCCGTGGCCGTCGCCTCGGCGGTCCTCCTGGGCCGCGCCCTGCGCCGCCGTCGCTGACCCGGGGACCCGCCGCTTTCCCGCACGGGCCTGATCACCCCGCCGGGCTGACTAAGGTCATGGCATGAGTACGCAACTGCGCGCCGGCGGCGCCGAGGTGACCATCGACCAGGAGAACGGCTGCCGGATCAGCAGTCTGCGCATCGACGGGACGGAGCTGCTGCGGCAGGGGGACCACTACGGGTCCTTCCCCATGGTCCCGTGGTGCGGCCGGACCAGGGACGGGCAGTTCCAGGACGGGGCGACCCTGCACCAGCTCCCGCTCAACCACCCGCCGCACGCCATCCACGGCTTCGGCCGTGACGCCGCCTGGCGCCCCGCCCGGACCACCGGCACCGAGGCCGTCTTCACGTACCCGCTGGCCGACCCGTGGCCCTACGAGGGCCTGGTCACCCAGATCTTCGAGCTCGGCGAGGACGCGCTGACCCTGACCATGGGCATCGAGACCTACCAGGACTCCTTCCCGGCGCAGGCCGGCTGGCACCCCTGGTTCCACCGCAACCTCGGCAACGGCGGCGAGGACGTGCGCATCGGCTTCGAAGCCGCCTGGCAGGAGGAGCGCGGGGCCGACCACCTGCCCACCGGCAACCGGATCGACCCCGAGCCCGGCCCCTGGGACGACTGCTTCGGCATGCCGTACGGGGTCGACGTCACCCTCACGTGGCCCGACGCCCTGGAGCTGAAGGTCACCAGCCGCTCCGAATGGGTGGTGGTCTACGACGAGGAGCCCGAGGCCGTCTGCGTGGAACCGCAGTCGGGCCCGCCGAACGGGCTGAACAGCCTCCCGCAGCTGGTCACCCCCGTGGACCCGCTGGAGATCTCCACGACGTGGACGTGGCGGCGGCTCGGGTAGTGCCCAATTAAGCTCGGGGCCATGAGTGACGTACGCGATGCGCTTCTGCAGCAGATCAAGGACAAGGCCGTCGTGCACGGCAAGGTGATCCTCTCCTCCGGCCGCGAGGCCGACTACTACATCGACCTCCGCCGGATCACCCTGGACGGCGAGGCCGCCCCGCTGGTCGGCCAGGTCATGCTCGACCTCACCGCCGACCTGGAGTTCGACTGCGTCGGCGGCCTGACGCTGGGCGCCGACCCGGTCGCCACCTCGATGCTGCACGCCTCCGCCGCGCGGGGCGCGCGCCTGGACGCCTTCGTCGTCCGCAAGGCGCAGAAGGCGCACGGCATGCAGCGCCGCATCGAGGGCACCGACGTGAAGGGCAAGCGCTGCCTGGTCGTCGAGGACACCTCGACCACGGGCGGTTCCCCGCTGACCGCCGTCGAGGCGGTCCGCGAGGCCGGCGGCGAGGTCGTGGCCGTCGCGACGATCGTCGACCGCGGCGCGGCGGACGCCATCGCGGCCGCCGGACTGCCGTACCTCACGGGGTACCAGCTCGGTGACCTCGGTTTGTCCTAATCCTCGGACAGTGGGCCGTGCTTCCGCACAACTGGTGACTTAGGTCCCCGAAAGTCCGGAAGTAGGCCCTGACCTGGGCTTTTTAGGCCCGGGGGAGTGTTTCACGTGAAACACTCCCCCCGGATCGGCCCGCGCGGCGCCGTCGCGGAGGTGGAGCGGGGGCGCGAGTCTGGAAAGATGGGCACGACGGCAACGTCGCCCCCAGGTCAGGGCCCGCAATAAGCACACTCCCCGCACATCCAAGGAGCGGACAGATGCCCATCGCAACCCCCGAGGTCTACAACGAGATGCTCGACCGGGCGAAGGCAGGCAAGTTTGCCTACCCGGCGATCAACGTGACCTCGACCCAGACCCTGCACGCTGCACTGCGCGGCTTCGCGGAGGCCGAGAGCGACGGCATCATCCAGATCTCCACCGGTGGTGCGGAGTTCCTGGGTGGCCAGTACAACAAGGACATGGTCACCGGCGCCGCCGCCCTGGCCGAGTTCGCGCACATCGTGGCCGCGAAGTACGACATCACCGTCGCGCTGCACACGGACCACTGCCCCAAGGACAAGCTGGACACCTACGTCCGCCCGCTGATCGAGATCTCGGCCGAGCGCGTGGCCCGCGGCCTCAACCCGCTCTTCCAGTCGCACATGTGGGACGGTTCCGCCGAGACCCTGGCCGACAACCTGGCCATCGGCCAGGAGCTGCTCGCCAAGGCCGCCGCCGCGAAGATCATCCTCGAGGTCGAGATCACCCCGACCGGTGGCGAGGAGGACGGCGTCAGCCACGAGATCAACGACGAGCTGTACACCACCGTCGACGACGCGCTGCGCACCGCCGAGGCCCTGGGCCTGGGCGAGAAGGGCCGCTACCTGCTGGCCGCCTCCTTCGGCAACGTGCACGGCGTCTACAAGCCGGGCAACGTCGTCCTGCGCCCCGAGCTCCTCAAGGACCTCCAGGCCGGCGTCGGCGAGAAGTACGGCAAGTCCTCCCCGTTCGACTTCGTCTTCCACGGCGGCTCGGGCTCCACGGCCGAGGAGATCGCCACCGCGCTGGAGAACGGCGTCGTGAAGATGAACCTCGACACCGACACCCAGTACGCCTTCACCCGCCCGGTCGTGGACCACATGTTCCGCAACTACGACGCGGTCCTGAAGGTCGACGGCGAGGTCGGCACCAAGTCGAAGTACGACCCCCGCACGTGGGGCAAGGCCGCCGAGGCCGGCATGGCCGCGCGCGTCACCGAGGCCTGCGCGAACCTGCGTTCCACGGGCACCAAGCTCAAGTAGCAGCGGCTCGCGCAGCAGCAGCTTCCCGGGAGGGCCCGGCTCCACCGTCCGAGGACGGCGGGGCCGGGCCCTTTCCGTAGGCCAGACTGTGGGCATGTCTCTTCACCAGAACCTGCTCGGGGGCCCCGCCCCCACCCACCTGCCCGACGAGCCGGGCATCGCGGCCATCGCCGCGGGCACCCCCGCCGTCGAGGTGGCCGCCGCGCACCCGACCTCCTCCCTGGCCTGGGCCCTCCTCGCCGACGAGGCCTTCGCGGGCGGCCGCACGGTCGAGTCGTACGCCTACGCCCGTACGGGCTACCACCGCGGCCTGGACGCGCTGCGCCGCGCGGGCTGGAAGGGCCACGGCCCGGTGCCGTGGGAGCACGAGCCGAACCGCGGCTTCCTGCGCGCCCTGAACGCCCTGGCCCGTGCGGCCGGCGCGATCGAGGAGAAGGAGGAGTACGAGCGCTGCTCGACCTTCCTGCGCGACTCCTCCGAGACGGCCGCGGACGTCCTCGCGGTCTGAGGCCCGAGGGCCCTGCACGCCCGGAGCCGGGCGGGTTCCCGCATGGGGCCCGCCCGGTCGCGGAAAGTGACGTGCGCCACTGACTATTGAAGCCCTGCGGCACGACGGTCTTATGATGCGGACAGGGGACCGGAGCTCCACTCACCTCACCGGAAGGAGCGGACCGCTACCCGGAAGCGCGTATCGAGGAGACAGCGATGTCGCACGCCCTTGATGCCTCCGGAGACGGCGGTTCGGACACCCCGAACCTCGACTTCGCCGGCACGACCCCCTACGAGGACTACGTCCAGGCGGACGTCCTCACCCACCTCCAGCACCTGCGCTCGGACGACCCGGGCGAGATGGTCTTCCTGGTCACCACCCAGGTCATGGAGCTGTGGTTCACGGTCATCGTCCACGAGTGGGAGACCGCCGCGACGGCGCTCCGCGAGGACCGGCTGCCCGTCGCGATGGACGCGCTGAAACGATCCCTCCGCGAACTGGAGGCCCTCAATGCCTCCTGGCGCCCCCTCGCCCAGCTGACCCCGGGCCAGTTCAACGCGTACCGCGCCGCCCTCGGCGAGGGCTCCGGCTTCCAGTCGGCGATGTACCGCCGGATGGAGTTCCTGCTCGGCGACAAGGCCGCCTCCATGCTGGTCCCGCACCGCGGCGCCCCGCGCGTCCACGCGGAGCTGGAGAAGGCCCTCCAGGAGCCCAGCCTCTACGACGAGGTGCTGAGCCTCCTCGCCCGCCGCGGTCTGCCCGTCCCGCGGTCGGTCCTCGACCGCGACCTGACCCGGCGCTACGATCCCTCGTCCGAGGTCGAAGCCGTCTGGACGGCCCTGTACGCGGACCCGGACACCCACCTGGACCTGCACCGCCTCGGCGAGGTCCTCACCGACGTCGCCGAGCTGGTCTGGCGCTGGCGCAACGACCACCTGGTCGCCACCCGGCGCGCGATGGGCGCGAAGACGGGCACCGGCGGCTCGGCCGGCGTGACCTGGCTGGAGAAGCGCGCCCAGAAGAACGTCTTCCCGGAGCTCTGGACGGCGCGCAGCCATGTCTGAGCCCACACCGATCCCGGATCTCGCGGCCCGCGCCGAAGCGCTGGACGCGGCCGACCCCCTCGGCAAGCTCCGCGACCGCTTCACCCTCCCCGAGGGCGTGGTCTACCTCGACGGCAACAGCCTCGGCGCCCTCCCCGCGGGCGTCGCCGAGCGCCTCGCCGCGGTGGTCACCGAGCAGTGGGGCACCCGCCTGATCCGCTCCTGGACCGAGGGCGAAGCGAACTGGTGGAACGCCCCCGAGCGCATCGGCGACCGGGTGGCCCCGCTGATCGGCGCCGCCGCCGGGCAGGTGGTCGTCGGCGACTCCACCAGCGTCAACCTCTTCAAGGCCCTGGTCGGCGCCGCCCGCCTGGCCGCCCCCGGGCGGACCGAGCTGCTCGTGGACGCCGCCACCTTCCCCACCGACGGCTACATCGCCGCATCGGCGGCCCGGATGACGGGACTGCGGGTGGTCCCGGTCGACCCGGCCGCCGCCGCGGGGGCCATGGGGCCGGACACCGCCGTGGTGCTCCTCAACCACGCCGACTACCGCACCGGCCGTCTGCACGACCTGCCCGCCCTCACCGCGGCGGCCCGTGCCGCGGGGGCGCTCGTCGTCTGGGACCTGTGCCACACCGCCGGCGCGCTGCCCGTGGGCCTCGACGCGCACGGGGTGGACCTCGCGGTCGGCTGTACGTACAAGTACCTCAACGGCGGCCCCGGCGCGCCCGCGTACCTGTACGTCGCCGCCCGCCACCAGGGCGCCTTCGATTCCCCGCTGCCGGGCTGGAACGGCCACGCGGACCCGTTCGCGATGACCCCCTCCTACGAGGCCGCGCAGGGCGTGGCGCGGGCCCGCGTCGGCACGCCGGACATCCTGTCCATGCTCGCGCTGGAGGCCGCCCTGGACGCCTGGGACGGGGTCGCGGTCGAGGACGTCCGCGCGAAGTCCCTCGCGCTGACCGACTTCTTCCTCGACTGCGTGGCGGCGTACGTCCCGGCGGGCAGGGTCGAGCTGGTGACCCCCATCGAGCACGAGCAGCGGGCCGGCCAGGTGTCGCTGCGCACGGAGGACGCCGAGGGGGTCATGCGCGAGCTGATCTCCCGCGGGGTGATCGGGGACTTCCGCGCCCCCGACGTCCTGCGCTTCGGATTCACCCCGCTGTACGTCGGGTTCGCGGACGCGGAGCGTGCGGCGCGCACACTGGGTCACATTTTCGGGTGAACCGGTAGCGAAACGTCACATCACCGCGCGGGCGGGGCTACGGCCCCGCCCGCGCCGGTATCTCCCCGGCCCGCCACGGAGGGGGCCGTTCCGGCCTGATACGGTCCCGCTCTGCCGGGACACCGGAACACCAGTCCCCCTCGTCCCACGCGTTACCGGAGGTTGAGCCGATGACGGACCCCGCTGTCGAACGGGACGCCGCCGAGGCCGCCTCGGCCTTCTCCCATCCGCCCGTGGCCCCCGACGCGACGGCCGCCTACGGTGAACACCCCGACCAGATCGTCGACTTCCACGCCCCGCGCGGAGAGCGGGCGCAGCCCGGCACCGCGCGCTCCGCGCCGCTGGTCGTCGTCCTGCACGGCGGGGCCTGGCGCGCCCCGTACGACCGGCAGCACGTCACCCCCTTCGCGGACTTCCTCGCCCGGCAGGGCTTCGCCGTCGCCAACATCGAGTACCGACGGGGTAGTTCGCTTCCCCATCAGGACGCCGAGGGCCCGGTCGCCGGCCGCTGGCCCGAGACCTTCGACGACGTGGCCGCCGCGCTCGACGCCCTCCCGGAGCTGGCCGCCGAAGCCCTGCCGGAGGCCGACCCCCGCCGCATGGTGCTGACCGGCCACTCGGCCGGAGGCCACCTCGCGCTGTGGGCCGCGGCCCGGCACGTGCTGCCGCAGGACGCACCGGCCGGCTGGAGGCTGCCCGCGCCGCCGCTGCTGCGCGGAGTGGTGGCGCTGGCCCCGATCGCGGACTTCACGGTGGCGCAGGAGCTCGGGGTATGCGGCGGCGCCTCTGCGCAACTCCTCGGCGGAGCAGCCCACTTCGCCGCCCGGCGGCCGTACGCCGATCCGGCGGCGCTGCTCCCGACCGGCATCGCGACGGCGGTGGTCCAGGGGCGCGGCGACATCGTGGTCCCGGAGTCGGTGTCGGAGGCGTACGTCGCGGCGGCCGCGCTGGCGGGGGAGATGGTCGGACTGACCCTGCTGGACGGAGTCGGCCACTTCCCCCTGATCGACCCGGCGGCGGACGGCTGCGCCGTGGTGGCCGAGGAGATCTCCCAGCTGGCCTGGTAGCCGCCGTCAGCGGTGGCCCAGTACGTTGACCACCCGTCCGCTGGGGTCACGGACGAAGAACCGCCGCACGCCCCACTCCTCGTCCTGCAAGGGGTGCACGATCTCCGCACCGCTCGCCCGCAGGAGCGCGTAGGCCGCGTCCACGTCGTCCACCTCGACGCTCATGTCGGGGGTGACGGGCGCGGTCTCGTCCCTGCTCATGATGCTGATCTGGGCGGCCGGACTGGACGGGGAGGCGAGCGTCATGATCCAGCCGTGGTTCATCACCTCCTCGAAGCCCAGCAGACCGTAGAACTCCCGGCTCTCCTGGGCGGCCTCCGACTGGATGTTGGGCACGACACGGCGAACGGCCATCGACGACTCCACGTGAGAGGAAACCTGTCCGTCCCCATGGTCCGCCAGAGCCGGCTCCGGCGGTGGCCCGCCGGACGAGGACGGCGTGGTCGAGGTCGGCTACAGCGTCGTCTCCGCCCACCGCCGCCGGGGCTACGCCCGCGCCATGCTGAGCGCCCTCCTGGCCAGGGCCGCCGAAGAACCTGCCGTCAGGACCGTCCGGGCCACCGTCCGATCGGACAACGCCGCCTCCCTGGCCACCCTCGCGGGCTTCGGCTTCACCCGCGTCGCCGAGCGGGGCAACGAGGCCGACGGCATCGAGATGGTCTTCGAACGCCCGGCGGACCCGGCCTCGGTACGCTGACCATGCATTCGAACATGATCGACCGTAAAGAAAAAAGGGGGAGGGCCGGTGCGTCATCACCGTCTCGTAGTTTCCGCTGCCTTCGTGGCAGCCGGCATCGGACTCGTCCCGGGGATCGCGCAGGCGGCCGGGCCCGTCGTTCCCGCGGCGCAGGGGGCGCCCTCGACCGGGGGCCCCGCCGACGCGGCACCGAAGCTCAAGGGCAGGACCTTCAGCAGCCCGGGCGACCGGACGGTGTCCACGACGCCGTCCGGTGCCAAGGCCGGGGGGACCGCGCGGGCGCAGGGGGCGCCCGCCGCGGGGAAGCAGTACCTTGCGGCCGACCTGTACGCGACGAGTGAGGGCGCGCACTCGATCGACCTGCGGACCATCGTGTCCAACGGGGAGTACACCCTGGTCGACGTCACGATCGCCTGGGGCGACGGGACCACGGACACGTTCCACACCGACCCCCCCTTCTCCGGCGACCTGCGCCACACCAAGCACCGGTACGCGGCCCTCGGCTCGTACGAGGTGAAGGTGACGGTGAAGGACCCGGTGACCGGCGGGGAGGGGGTCAACGGGCTCACGTTCGTCACCGAGGGGACCGAGTTCACCGCGCACGAGCCCACCCGGCTGCTGGACACCCGCGAGGGCATCGGCGCCGGGCGGGCCAAGGTCGGCGCGCGCACGTCGGTGGCGCTCAAGGTGGCCGGGGCCGCGAAGGTGCCCGCAGGGGTGCGCTCGGTGGTCCTGAACGTCACCGTCACCAACACCGTGGCGGCCGGCCACATCTCGGTCGCCCGGGACAAGGAGCTGGCGGAGGAAGCCGAGACGTCGAGCCTGAACTACGTGGCGGGCCAGTCCGTTCCGAACCTGGTGATCGCACCGGTCGGCGACGACGGGTACGTGCACCTGTTCAACGCGGGCTGGGCGCCGGTCGACCTGCTCGCCGACGTCACCGGCTACTTCACGGCGTCGAAGGCGGCCGGCTACGGCCCGGTGACCGCGACCCGTGTCGTGGACACCCGCGAGGGCCTGGGCACCGCGAAGGGCCAGGTCGCCGGGTACGGATCCTTCGGCGTGCCGATCGCCGGGCGCGCGGGCGTGCCCAAGAGCGCCACCGCGGTCGCGCTCAACCTGACGGTCACCAACCCGCGTTCGGCGGGGCACTTGACCGCCTACCCCGCCGGCCGGCCGGCCCCGGCCACCTCCAACCTGAACTTCTCCGCCGGCCAGACCGTCGCCAACGCGGTCATCGTGCCGATCGGCGCCGACGGGAAGATCAGCATCCGCAACGGCGGCTGGAACCCGGCCGACGTGATCGTGGACGTCGTCGGGTACTACACCCCGCAGAGCCGCTCCGCCTTCGTGTCCGCCTGGGTGCCCTTCCGGACCCTGGACACGCGCGTGAACTTCAGCTGGGGCGTGCGCCCGGCCGGTCAGGTGCCGGCCCGCACGCCCGAGGTGATGCAGTACGAAGCCGACACGCACTCGCCCAAGATCGACGCCTGGGCCGTGAACACGACGGTCACGAACGCGACCACCGACGGCTTCCTGTCGGTGGCCCCGGACCCGAACTTCTGGTCCGACTACGAGAAGGGCACGGCCGTCGCGCCGAAGCGGCCCGTCTCCTCGGCCCTGAACTGGACGGCCGGCGGCACCGTCCCGAACCTGGTGCAGACGCCCGGCGGCAAGGGCGGCATCGTCGACTTCTGGAACCAGGGCTGGTCGGGCATCGACCTGATCATCGACCTGACCGGTTACTACCTGACGGACTGAGCACGGGGAAGGGGCGCTGCTCCCGCCGTACGGCGGGAGCAGCGCCCCTTCCTGTGTGACCTGAGCCCGTTCCTAGAGGAACGAGTTGATCTCGATCGTCTCGGTGCGGCCGGGGCCGACGCCGATCGCGGAGATCGGAGCGCCCGACATCTCCTCCAGGGCCTTGACGTACGCCTGGGCGTTCTTCGGGAGGTCCGCGAAGGTCTTGGCCTTGGTGATGTCCTCGGACCAGCCGGGGAAGTTTTCGTAGATCGGCTTCGCGTGGTGGAAGTCCGTCTGCGAGTACGGGAGCTCCTCGACGCGCTTGCCGTCGATCTCGTACGCGACGCAGACCGGGATCTCCTCCCAGCCGGTCAGCACGTCCAGCTTGGTGAGGAAGAAGTCCGTCAGGCCGTTGACGCGGGTCGCGTAGCGGGCGATCGGGGCGTCGAACCAGCCGCAGCGGCGGTCACGGCCGGTGGTCACGCCGCGCTCGCCGCCGATGCGGCGCAGGGCCTCGCCGTCCGCGTCGAACAGCTCGGTCGGGAACGGGCCGGCGCCGACGCGGGTCGTGTACGCCTTCAGGATGCCGATGACGCGGCTGATCTTCGTCGGGCCGACGCCCGCACCGGTGCAGGCGCCACCGGCGGTCGGGTTCGAGGAGGTGACGAAGGGGTACGTGCCGTGGTCGACGTCGAGCAGGGTGCCCTGGCCGCCCTCGAAGAGCACGACCTTGTCCTGGTCGAGCGCCTTGTTGATGATGAGGGTGGTGTCGGCGACGTACTGCTTGATCTGCTCCGCGTAGCCGAGCAGCTCTTCGACGATCTGCGCCGACTCGATCGCGCGGCGGTTGTACAGCTTCGTGAGGAGCTGGTTCTTGCCCTCGAGCGCCGCTTCGACCTTCTGGGTGAGGATCGACTCGTCGTAGAGGTCCTGGATCCGGATGCCGACGCGGTTGATCTTGTCCGCGTACGTCGGTCCGATGCCGCGGCCGGTCGTACCGATCTTGCGCTTGCCGAGGAAGCGCTCGCCGACCTTGTCGAGGGTGACGTTGTACGGCGTGATCACGTGCGCGTTGCCGCTGACCAGCAGCTTCGAGGTGTCGATGCCGCGCTCGTTCAGACCGCGCAGCTCGGAGAGCAGGACGGCCGGGTCGATGACGACACCGTTGCCGATGACCGGGGTGCATCCGGGGGAGAGGATGCCGGAAGGGAGAAGGTGCAGCGCGTACTTCTGGTCGCCCACGACGACCGTGTGGCCGGCGTTGTTGCCGCCCTGGTAACGCACTACATAGTCAACGGATCCACCGAGCAGGTCGGTGGCCTTTCCCTTGCCCTCGTCACCCCACTGAGCTCCGAGCAGCACAAGAGCGGGCACAGGCGTACACCTCTTCCGGATGGGGCATGTCCAAGGTCAGGGGGCGTACGACGATGTACACCGCAGGCTGAGCCGTCGGACCGGTACCCCGGAATAGACGAAGGCCCTGGCGCAATAGCGCAAGGGCCTCTTGCACAAAGATGCTACCCGAGGAAGGACCGAGGTGTCGGCTCCAGAGCCCACCATGAGCCATGCGGGCGCGCCGGTAGGCGGCCTGCTCGTGCTCGTCGACCCGGTCGCCCGCCGTCTTGACGGCGAGTCCGTGCGAATCGCGAAAGATGTGCTGTCAGCGGGAGCGGCGGCAAAAATTTGTCTCCCGGACTCACAGGAGGAGTTTGCGCGGGCCCTCGCCCGCCGGGGTCATCGGCAGCCGGTGATCGTGGGCGACGATCGCGCACTCGTACGGGCCGTCGGGCTGCTGCACCGTGAGCGGGCGCTGTCCGAGGGGGCCGTTTCGCTGATTCCGGTGGGGCCGGCCGGGTCGCTGGTACTGGCGCTGCAGCTCGGCGTGCCGCTGTCGGCCGTGTCGGCCGCGCGGGCGGTCCTGGACGGGGCCGTCGGGATGCGGGACCTGCTGGTCGACGACAGCGACGGGGTGGTGCTGGGCGGGATCGGCATCCCGCCGCCGCCCGTGGGGGCCGGATCCGGATCGCGGTCCGGGGCCCGGTCCGGGGCCGGGGGCGTGCCGCGGCCGGCCGGGCCGTCGGTGTGGAACGCCTACCGCTCGCTGGTCCGTACGTTCGGCCGCCCGCCGGCCGGGGCTCCTTCCGCCGCCGGATCCGCTCGCGGCCACCGGCTGCGGGTGGAGGCCGACGGGGTGGTGCTGGCGGATGTGGACGGGATGGTGGAGGGCGTCACGGTGTCGGCCCGGGAGGGCGACGGGCTGGCGGACGTGCTGGTCCGGCTGGCGGCGGACCCGGACGGCGACCGCGAGCCCGTGGTGCGGGTGCGCGCGTCGGCGGTGACCGTGTCGGGGGCGGATTTCCGCTACCGGTCGGACGTCGCGATCACCGGCCCGGTCCGGCGCCGCACGTGGACCTTGCGCCCGGCGGCATGGGGGCTGACACTGCCGCTGCAGCGCTGACACCGAAGCGCTGACGCTGCGAGGCCGGCGCCGGCCCGGGGGAGGATCGGTGGCGGGGATCGTGGACGTTCCGTGGTGGATCATCGTGGCGGCAGCTGCCGCCCCCGGCAGCGGCAGCCACCGGAACCTCGCGTGGTGACCGGGGACGCCGGGCGCGCCCCGGCCGCCGGGGTTCCGGCCGCCGCGGACCCGGCCGCCGGGGATCCGGCCGCTTCGCCGGGGGCGGCGCCGGAGCCCGGTCCGCCCGGGGAGGCGGCCGTCCGGGACGCGCTCGGTGACTGGCGGCAGGACGCCGCACTGATCGGCCTGCTCCCGGTGCTGTGCTGGCCCGCGCTGATCGGGGCCCTGGTCACCCGCCCCGCGCCCCTGCAGGCAGTCCTGCTGGGGGTGCTGTGCCTGCCGGTGCTCGTCGCCCTCAGGGAGCTCTACGTCGCCCGGCGGGTGCGCCGGGCCCTGCGGGACCCGGAGCTGCGCTGGACCCCGTACGACCTCGGGGTGCTGCGCGGGCACGGGCTGCCCCCGCTGCTGGTCCTGAGCGGCGGCTCCGGCGGCCCGGGCCGCCGCGGGCCGTGGGTGCTGACCCTGGGGCCGCTGGGCCGGCGGGTGCTCCCGCCGCGGGCCTGGCCCCGCACCGACCCGGCCCTCCCGCAGTCGGCCCTGCCGCCTTCGCCGGCGGAGTCGCAGGCCGCGGACCCGCCGCCGGAGCGGTTCGTGTGGCTGGCCGGGGACCCGGGGCCGGGGGCCGTGGTGTGGGCGCCGCGGGCCCGGCAGCTGGGCCGGGCGCGCAGGCCGTGGCGGCGGGGCGCCCTCAGGAGGACGCCGCCGTCTCGATGAGATCGCGGACCGGGCCGGGGAGGGAGCCCGGGGAGGCGTGGCTCGCGTCGAGCTCGCCGGTCCTGCGGGGGTTCGTGGCCGATGGCCCTGGCCCAGTGGGCGTCGCCGCCCCAGAGGCCGTGGACGAGGACGATGGCGCGCATGCCGATGGCGCGCATGCCGATGGCGCGGATGCCGATGGCGCCCCGCGAATACCGCCGGACCGGGCTACGGCAGGTTCAGGGTCGCGCGGTGGGTGCGCCAGCGGTCCATCAGGTCCAGGAGCTCCGTCTGCATGAACTCGAAGAACGCCGCCGTCTCGGCGACCCGGGCGCCCGCGGGGGTGTCGGGGCCGAGGCCGGCCGCGCCGTCGCGGAGGGTCTTCTCCCAGAGGGTCAGGATCTGGTCCCGGCGGGTGAAGGTCTCGTACCAGAGCTCGTTGTGCAGCACGTAGCGATCGCGCCGCGAACCCGGCTCGCGCTCCCGGCTGACCATGTTGACCTGGGACAGGTAGGAGACGGCCCCCGATACCGCCGCGGGGCTGATCCGCAGGGCCTCGCCCAGCTCCGCCGAGGTCATCGCGCCGCCGTCGCTCGCGAGCAGCCGGGCGAAGACGCGCGCGGCCATCCGCTGCATCCCTGCGTCGGTCAGCTGCGCGGCGAACCGCTCGACGAAGCGGGAGACCGCCTCTTCGTCCCGGGAGTCCCCGCCGGTCTTCACGTCGTCGTTCACGTCTTCCGTCACCCTCCCGACTTTACGTGATTCCCGACCTTCACAAATTTGTGAAAGAAGCGTACGTTCAAAAGCATGACGAAGGCAATCAGCGCCGCCGGACTCCACAAGGCGTTCGGTCGCACCCGCGCACTGGACGGCCTCGACCTCACGGTCACCACCGGAGAGGTGCACGGATTCCTCGGCCCCAACGGCGCCGGCAAGTCCACCGCGATCCGTGTCCTGCTCGGCCTGCTGCGCGCCGACTCCGGCGCCGTCCGCCTGCTCGGCGGCGATCCGTGGGCCGATGCCGTCGAGCTCCACCGCCGCATCGCCTACGTGCCCGGAGACGTCACCCTCTGGCGCAACCTCTCCGGCGGCGAGGTCATCGACCTCTACGGACGCCTGCGCGGCGGCCGCGGCGGCCGGTCCGGTCTCGACCCGGCGCGCCGAGCCGAGCTGATCGAGCGGTTCGAACTCGACCCGACCAAGAAGGGGCGCACGTACTCCAAGGGCAACCGCCAGAAGGTGGCCCTCGTCGCCGCCTTCGCCGCCGACGTCGAGCTGCTCATCCTCGACGAGCCCACCTCCGGCCTCGACCCGCTGATGGAGGAGGTCTTCCGCGGGTGCGTCGCCGAGGCCCGGGCCGCCGGCCGCACCGTCCTGCTCAGTTCGCACGTCCTCAGCGAGGTCGAGGCCCTCTGCGACCGGGTCAGCATCATCCGCGCGGGCCGTACGGTCGAGACCGGCAGCCTCGCCGAACTGCGCCACCTGACCCGTACGTCGATCAGCGCCGAGCTCGCCGCCCCGCCGAACGGGCTCGCGCACTTGCCGGGCGTCCACGACGTGCAGGTGCAGGGGCAGAGGATCCGGCTCCAGGCCGACACGGACAAGCTGGACGCCGTACTGCGGTCGCTGGCCACCTCGGGCGTACGGTCCCTGACCGCGACCCCGCCGACCCTCGAAGAGCTCTTCCTGCGGCACTACGCCCGCACTGGGGAAACGGGGGAACCGCGATGACCACGCCGACCACGCCGACCACGCCGACCGCGAGGGCCACGCCGAGGAGCCGTCAACTGGCCGGGACCGGCACCCTGCTGCGCCTCGCCCTACGCCGCGACCGGGTCATGATGCCGGTCTGGATCCTGGCCGTGGCCGCCCTCCTGCTCAGCCTGCCCGCTTCCCTCGCATCGGTGTACGCGACTGCGGCCGAACGGGCCCACCTCCTCACCACCCTGAGCGCGAACGGCTCGCTCCGCGCCCTCTACGGCCCCGCCTTCGGCGATTCGATCGGTGCGCTGACCGCCTGGCGCGGCGGGGTCCTCGCCGGGCTGCTCACCGGATTCATGAGCCTGATCATCGTGATCCGGCACACCCGCGAGGAGGAGGAGTCGGGGCGTCAGGAGCTCTTGTCGGCGGCGATGGTGGGGCGCCGGGCCCCGCTGACGGCGGCCCTGCTGGCGGCCTTCGTGGCCAATGCGCTGGTCGCCCTCCTCGTCACGGCCGGACTCGCCGGGCGGGGCGCGGGCGGAGCGCTCGCCCTCGGGCTCGGGACCGGCGCCACCGGGATGCTGTTCGCGTCGGCGGCCGCCGTCACGGCGCAGCTCACCGAGAGCGCGCGGCTCGCCAAGGGCCTCGCCGGGACCCTGCTCGGCGCGGCCTTCGTCCTGCGCGCCGCGGGCGACGCGGGCTCCGCGGACGGTTCGTCGGCGCTGACCTGGATCTCCCCGCTGGGCTGGCTGGAGCACCTACGGGCCTTCGCGGCCGAACGCTGGTGGGTGCTCGCCCTGTTCGCGGCGGCCTTCGCCGTCCAGACGGCCGTGGCCTTCGTGCTCGCAGGCCGCCGCGACCTCGGCCTGAGCTTCCTGCCGGTCCGCCCGGGCCCGGCCGAGGGGCGGCTCGGCGGGGCCGGGGCGCTGGCGTGGCGGCTGCAGCGGGGCGGGCTGCTCGGCTGGAGCCTCGGATTCCTGGCGGCCGGTGTGGTGTTCGGGGGGATGGCCGACGGGGCCACCGAGCTGGTCGGCGACAACGCCCGGACCCGGGAGATCATCGAGCGGATGGGCGGCGCGGGCGGCGGAGCGGGCCTCACCGAGGCCTTCCTGGCGACGATGGCCGGGATGCTCGGGCTGGTGGCCGCCCTCTTCATCGTGTCGGCCGTACTGCGCCTGGGGACCGAGGAGTCGGGGCAGCGCGCGGAGCCCGTCCTGGCCCATGCCGTCGGCCGGCTGCGCTGGGCCTGCGGACATCTGGCCGTCGCCTTCGGCGGCTCGGCGCTGATCCTCCTGCTGGGAGGGCTCGGCCTGGGCATCGGCCATGGCGCGGACCTCGCGCGGACCGTCGGGGGCTGTCTCGTGCAACTCCCCGCGGTGTGGGTGATCGGGGCCCTCGCGGCCCTCCTGTACGGCGCCGTCCCCGGCTACGCCCCGGCCGGCTGGGCGGTGGCCGGGGCTGTGCTGGCCCTCGGCTGGATCGGCCCCGCGCTGAACCTCCCCGGGGCGGTCCTGGACCTGTCCCCCTTCGCCCACCTGCCCCGGATCCCCGGCTCCGAGGCCCTGACCTGGGCTCCTCTGCTGATGCTGAGCGCAGTGGCGGCGGCCCTCCTGGCGGCCGCCCTCACCGCCCTGCGCCGCCGGGACCTGCCGGCCTGAGCCCCGGGATTCCTTGATCCACGACGTTGCGAAAAGTTGTCCACAGCTGTGGACAACTTTTCGGAACCTCCTAAGCGGGGATCACCAGCCGGGTCTCGTAGGCGAAGACCGCGGCCTGGGTGCGGTCCCGCAGTCCCAGCTTGACCAGGATCCGGCTCACGTGCGTCTTGATGGTGGACTCGGCGATGATCAGCCGGTCGGCTATCTCCGCGTTGGACAAACCCTGCGCGATCAGCACCAGTACCTCGGTCTCCCGCTCCGTCAGCTCCGTGACCGCCGCGGAGCCCACCTGCGGCCGGGTCTCCGACAACTTCGAGAACTCCGTGATCAGCCGCTTGGTCACGGAAGGCGCCAGCAGGGCCTCCCCGGCAGCCACCACCTTCACCCCATCGGCCAGTTGGCGGGCGGAGGCGTCCTTGAGGAGGAACCCGGACGCGCCGGCCCGCAGCGCCTGGTACACGTACTCGTCGAGGTCGAAGGTCGTCAGGACCAGCACCTTCGCGTCCGTGTCGGCGGCCACGATCTCCCGTGTCGCCTCCAGGCCGTTCATCTCCGGCATCCGGATGTCCATCAGCACCACATCCGGCTTCAGCGCCGCCACCTGGGCGATGGCCTCCCGCCCGTTCACCGCCTCCCCGGCCACTTCGATTCCGTCCATCGCGTTCAGCAGGACGGAGAATCCCTCACGGACCATCATCTGGTCGTCGACGATGAGCACCCTGATCGTCATGCCGGGCCCTGCGCCGGGTCCTTCGCCGGATCCGGGCGGCTGCCGGCCACGGGTATGAACACCGCCACCTCGAACCCCCCGGAGGGCAGCTCCCCGACGGTCATCTCCCCTTCCAGCATGGCCACCCGCTCGCGCATCCCGGTGACCCCCTGCCCCGCCCCCGGCGAGGGCCGTACGTCCCCGGTGCCGGGCTCGTTGACGATGCGCAGGCCCAGCCCGCCCAGCACGTAGGACACCTCGACCGCGGCGCCGGCGCCGGGCGCGTGCCGCAGGGTGTTGCTCAGGGCCTCCTGGATGATCCGGTAGGCCGACAGCTCCACACCCGGCGGCAGTTCGCGCACCGCGCCCGTCACGGTCTTGTCCACCCTCAGTCCGGCCTCCCGCACATTGGCCAGCAGCCCGTCCAGCGAGGCCAGCGTCGGCTGCGGGGCGTCCGGCGCCTCGTAGTCCGCGGAGCGCACGACGCCCAGCACCCGGCGCAGCTCGGTCAGGGCCGCCACCGCGTTCTCCCGGATGGTGACGAACGCGGCCTCCAGCTCCGGCGGCGGATTCTTCACCCGGTAGGGCGCGGCCTCCGCCTGGATGGCCACCACCGACATGTGGTGCGCGACCACGTCGTGGAGCTCCCGCGCGATCGTGGTCCGCTCCTCCAGCAGCGTGCGCCGGTCCCGCTCGACCGCGGTCACCTCCTGCTGCGCGGTGACCTCCTGCTCGGCCTGCTTGCGGATGGTGCGGATGCTCACCGCCAGCAGGGCGATCGCCGAGGCGAACGCCATCGGGCCGACGTTGATGTCCTGACCGTGGCCGAGCACGATGGACGTCCCGATGCCGATCGACAGCGTGACCACCCACATCCAGCCGGCCGTCCGGGGACTGGTCCGCATCGCCACCAGCGTCACCGTCGCCAGGTACGAGAAGAAGGTGGCGGGGATCCAGGGCCAGTTGGGATCGGAACCGCTGACGACGGAGAAGATCATGGTGACCGCCACGGCGGCCCAGAACGCCGCCAGCGGCCGCACCAGGGTCATCGCGATCGGGGCGGCCGCGAGCAGTCCCATCACCAGGGAGGCGGCCTGCGGCAGGCCGCTGGAAACCGAGGTGAAGACCACCACGAGGAACGCCACCCCGCAGACGACCGCATGCGGCAGGTGGGCGGCCTCCACCCGTATCCGGTTCGGGAGCCGCCGGGTCAGCGGCCCGTCCGTGCGCATCGGCGGCAGCGGGCGGTAGGCGAAGGCATCGTCGATCAGAGACTGGCGCAGGCTCTGGACGAAGCCCGAAGCCAGCCGGATCTCTGGTGTCCGGGGGGTCGCCCCGGGAGTCGTCTCGGTCATGTTCCCCACGGTAGGCGGGCCCCGTCCTGGTCCGCGTCGCCGCTGAAGGGGATTTCCCGGGGTCCCCCTCAAGTACTACGGGGGTCCCTCAGTAGCCCGTCGGACGGATCAGCCCCGTCTCGTAAGCGAACACCGCGGCCTGGGTGCGGTCCCGCAGGCCCAGCTTCACCAGGATCCGGCCCACGTGCGTTTTGACCGTCTGCTCGGCCAGGACCAGGTGGCCGGCGATCTCCGCGTTCGACATGCCCTGGGCGACCAGGGACAGGACCTCCGTCTCCCGCTCCGTCAGCTCCTCGATCCGCGCCTTCGACGGCGCCCGCGGGGCCCCCAGCCGGGAGAACTCGGTGATCAGACGCTTCGTGATGTTCGGGGCGAGGAGCGCTTCCCCGGCCGCGATCACGCGGACCGCCTCCGCCAGCTGATCGGCGGAGGCGTCCTTGAGGAGGAAACCCGAGGCCCCGGCGCGCAGCGCCTCGTACACGTACTCGTCGAGGTCGAAGGTGGTCAGCACCAGCACCTTCACCGCGGAGCCCGGGGCCCCGGTGATGAGGGAGGTGGCCTCGATACCGCCCATCCCGGGCATCCGGATGTCCATCAGCACCACGTCCGGGGCCAGTTCGGCGACCTTGGCCACGGCCTCGGCGCCGTCGACGGCCTGGCCCACGACCTCGATGTCGGGCTGGGCGTCGAGGAGCACGGTGAAGCCCTGCCGGACCATCATCTGGTCGTCGGCGATCATCACCCGGATCGGGGCAGCAGTCATGAGTCCTTCTTCTTCGTCTCGGGGCCGGCAGAGGTCACGCCGCTCGGGGACACGGGATCCATCGGGAGCACGGCGCTCACCTCGTACCCCCCGTCGGGGCGGGGGCCGGCGGCCAGCTCGCCCCCCAGCATGCCCGCTCGCTCCCGCATCCCCAGCAGCCCGTGCCCCGCTCCCATGCTCGGCGGGGCCGGCCGGGTGGGCGCCGTGTTGGCGACGCACAGGTGCACATCGCGGGGCCCGTAGGCGATGCCGACCTCCACGACCGAGCCGGGCGCGTGGCGCAGGCAGTTGCTCAGCGCCTCCTGCACGATCCGGTACGCCGTGAGCTCCACCCCCGGGGACAGCGGCCGGCGGATGCCCGCGATCTCGGTGGTGACCTCCAGCCCGGCCGCCCGGACGTTGTCCACGAGGCCTCCCAACTCGGCCAGGGTGGGCTGCGGATGGTGTGCGTCGGCATCCTCGCCCGGCTGCTCCGAACGCAGCACCCCCAGGACGCGGCGCAGCTCCGTCAGCGCCTCCACGGCATTCGCGCGGATCCCGGCCAGGTTCTCCTTGAGTTCCTCCGACGGGTTCTCCACGAGGAAAGGGGCCACCTGCGCCTGGATGGAGATCACCGACATGTGGTGCGCGACGACATCGTGCAGCTCGCGGGCGATCCGGCTGCGCTCCTCCAGCAGGGTGCGCCGGGCACGCTCCTCCTCGGTGAGGGTCTCCTGCTGAACGAGCTGCGTCCGGGCCAGCCGGGTCGCGCGCAGGGCGTACCCGAGGAGGCCGGTGAAGGCGAACAGCAGGATGGCCCCGGGAGCGGTGGTGCCGCTGTGCTCGGGCCTGAGGAGTCCCTCGGCCAGTCCGGTGCAGGCGACGACGACGGTCACCGCGCCGACGGTCACCCGGGGAGGCACCCGCAGGGACACCAGCAGCAGCACCGGGGCGAAGGCGAACATCCCGGCGGGCATCCACGGCCAGCTCTGGCCCTGCCCGACGTGCCCGTGGATCTGCGCGGCGATCAGTCCCGCCCCGGTCAGGCCGAGCCAGTACCCGGCCATCGGCCACCGCATCGCGATCACGATGGAGGCGCCGACCAGGGTCGCCAGCAGCGGCCGGACGGAACCGTTGACCCCGTAGTGGTTGCCGAGCTGCTCGGTGGTCACCGCGAAGAAGGCCGCCGCCAGATAGAGCAGCACCAGGTGGGGGAGCCAGGCCAGCCAGCGCGGCTTCGACATCTTCGGGAGGGGAGCGGCCTTCAGGTCCAGGAGACCCCGGGCCACGCTCCGCACCACGGCCGAAGCCCCGTCGGGAGAATCTCCCGGCTGCCCGCCGGCCGCGGCCGGGGCGGGGACCTGGTTCGGGGCCGGGGCCGCGGGCTCGCTCTGCTCGTTCACATCGTCCAGCCTAGGCACCGAGGGTCTCCTTGACGTGGGCGGCCTGCCCGCTGACTGCGCTGTCACCGCCGGGAGTTGGCGCAGCACGGGCAACGGGGGAGGCGCTCTCGCGGGCCCGGGCGGACGAGGCGACGATCCGTGAGGGGGCGGCCGGGATACCGGAGGCCCGGCGCCGGGCCCTGCCCCGGGGGCGTCCGCCGGCCTGCTCGTAGGTGTGGAAGGCGGCCCGGCAGACCGCCAGCGCGGCCGCGAACACGGGCAGCCAGAGCAGCCGGACGGCTATCCATCGCGCGGAGCCGGGCACGGTGTGCAGGCCGGGCAGATCGGGGGAGACCAGCAGTCCCAGCGCGGTGACGGCCATCATCGCCGTCTGGTGCCACAGGAAGACCGTCATGGCGGACAGGTTCACCAGCGCCACCTTCGCCCAGGCCCGCGGCCGGCTCATCGCCTGGGCCAGCGGCTCCCGCAGCAGCAGCGCCAGCCCGCACTGGGCCAGACCGAACGCGACGGCGGCCAGCGTCGGCGGGTTCAGATTTGAGATCGCGGCACCGGGGACGCCGACCATCGAGGCGGGGTACCCGCCCCAGAGGATCAGTGCGGCCGTGGCGGCGATCCCGCCGCCGAGCAGCAGGGCGGCCGGGGTGCGCCGGGCGAAGGCGCCCCGGGACCAGGCGGCACCCAGGGTGTAGGGCACCAGCCAGCCGGCGGCCACATTGACCCAGCCGATCCACGCGGGCCCGCCGAACCCGAAGCGCCAGAGATCGACGGAGGCCACCAGGGCCAGCGGCCACAGCGGGCTCAGCCGGGCGACGAGCGGGGTCGCGGCGGTGAGCGCGGCGAAGACGAGGAGGAACCACAGCGGCGACAGAACGAGCTTGAGCAGGGTCCGCACCGTGTCGGTGCCGACCCCGCCGAGCAGCATGGCACCGGAGGCGACGCTCCAGAGGACCAGGACGGCGGCGACCGGCCGGAACAGCCTGCCCAGGCGCTGCCCGATCCACTGCCCGTACGGGACTGCGCGCCCGCGCGCCGACTCGTATCCCTGGGCGGCGACGTGACCGCCGACCAGGAAGAACACGGCCAGGGTCTGGAACACCCAGGAGACCGGGGCCAGGGCGCTCATGTGGGCCAGCGGGCTGGTGGCGCGGAGGCCGCCGTCGGCGCTCGTGAGCGCGGTGACCAGCCAGTGCCCCAGCACCACGCCGAGGATGGCGAAGGCCCGGAGGGCGTCCACGGCCCGGTCGCGGTGTGCGGGGGTTGCGGCGTCGATGCGGGCCGCGAGGGCGGACCAGCGGGCGAGCGGTTCACGCGTGCGCACGGGAGACCTCCGGGGAGTCGCCGAGGACGATGCCGGCCAGGTTGTCCAGGGACTCGGTACCGGGCTTGAGGTAGTCGCTGTGGCCGCCGCTGCCGGCCGCGAAGGGCAGGGCTCCGAAGGCCGGGTCCACGGGATCGGTGCCGAACCCGACCCCGGCGATCCGGACGTGCGGGACGCCGGAGATCCAGTCGGCGGCGCCCCGGCCGGCCCAGACCCGGGCCCGGGTCGGCAGCTGCGCGGCGGAACCGGACCCGGTGCCCGGGCTGCCGAACAGGGCGATGTCACTGACCTCGGAGCCGGTCCCGGTACGGGCGCAGACGACCGACCCGTAGGAGTGGCAGAGCAGGGAGAGGTGCGCCTGCGGGGCGGCCAGCCGGGCCAGCCGGGGGAGGAAGGCGCCCAGTTCGGCGGCGGCCCCGTCGGCGCGGCCGGTGGTCAGGACGGCCGGGCCGACCGTGTCCGGGGTGTCGTACCCGAGCCAGGCGACCACGGCGGAGCGGGGATGCCCGGCCCGGAGCCGCTGGTCGAGGGCGAGGGCTCCGGCGCGGAACCGCTGGTAGGTGTCCAGCGTCGTGTCCGAGCCGGGCACCAGCACCGCGACCCGGTCGGCGGTCTCCAGATCGCCGAACACCTCTATCGCCCGGCCCTTGCCGCGGCCGTCGAAGGCGAGGAACCGGGCACCGCCGCCCGCCTCCATCGCGCGGAGCTTCGCGGCGCGGTCGTTGCGTCCGGCGTTCCCGGCGGTACGGGCCGCCTCGGCGAGGTTGGCGAGGTTCGCGGCGTACCGGTCGGGGAGGGCGGCGCTCTCGCCGAGGACGGCAGGAGCCGGCGCGGGGACGCTCGGGGAGGCGGCGGCGGAAACGGGCAGCACCACGGCCGCTGCGACGAGCCCCGCCAGCAGCGTGCGGCGCAGACGGCCGCTGCTGCGGCCGTCGGGACGTGCGGTGGGTCGGCGCTTCATGGGCCCGTTCCTTCGCTTGTGCCAGAGGAGGTGCTGCGTCGTTCTCTGGTCACGAAGTTAGGAATCGGGAGCCCTCGTCGGCGTCCCACTGGAGAGCCCACTTGCCAGGTAGCTCTCAGGTATGACAGGTGCTACTCAGCGGCCGGCGCCGGCCCGGAGGAGTTGCCGACCCCGGCCCCAGCCCCAGCCCCAGTCCCAGCCCCAGCCCTCGTCAGTCGGCCGCCAGCGATTCGGCGAACGGCTCCACGAGCGGTTCGACGAAACCGGCGCGCCAGCGCGGGGCCGGGTCCTGGCCCGGGCTGGTCCAGTACTCCCGCGCCCCGGCGATCTGCCCGTCCCGCACGGTCCACAGGGAGACGGCACGATAGACGACGTGGTCCTGGGGTATTTCCACCTCGGTCACGACGAGATCGCCGTCCGCGAGGATCCGGAGCACCTCGACGGATCTCTCGTCCGCGTAGTCGTCATCGCTGATGACGGCGATGAAGTTGTCGCGACCGACGATGCGTTCGCTGCTCACGGGCCACTCGATCACCGCGTCCTCGGTGATCAGCAGGGCCACTCCGTCCCAGTCGCGTGCCTCGATCCGCTCCCACAGTTGTGCCACTACCTTCAACGGCTCCATGTGCCGCAGTGTGAGGGGGGACCGGCGATTGCAACAAGCTTTGCTTGCAGGCTTATTGACTTCGAAATAATTAGCGACGCCGGTACGTGAGCGGAGCGGCGGTGCTGCCGTCGAGCTCGCGCACCAGGTTCCCGTTGGGGAGCAGCCGCAGCGTGCTCCGGCCGCCCGGCGAACACGAGGGCGGCATACCGGAGGTCACCGTGGAGGGGTCGAGTCCGACGCTGTCGGCGGCCGCCGAGCGCAGCGGTGCGGTCCAGGAGCAGCTGAGTCCGGGGGCCTGGAGGGTCAGCGACATGACGTTGGCGCCGGCCGTGCCGGGGGTGAGGACGAGCTGCCAGCTCTGCCCGCCGTAGACGCTGCGCCAGGTCCCGGCGTAGGCCGCGGGAAGCGTCGCCGGAGGGGCGGAGGGAGAAGGGGAGGGGGTGGCGACGGCCTCGGACGCGGCCGCGCTCGCGCCCCCGGAGGCCCGCGCACCGGAGGCAGCGCCGGAGGAGGAGGGGGAGGCGCCGGAGCCGGGCGCACCCTCGCCGGACCCGCTCATGACGGTGTACACCGTGCCGCCCGCCGCCACGGCGACGACCGCGGCGACGGCGACGAGCAGGGCCGTGGAAACGGACCGGGAGCGCGTACGGGAGCCGGACCAGGGGCCGGCGGCGGGATCGTGTCCGGCGTCCGCGGTACCGGGCACGGGCACGGGGGTGAGCGTGGGCGCAGGAGCCGGGGCGGGGGCCGGTTCGGGGTCCGCCGCCGCGGGGAGCGGGGAGGCGGCGGGCTGTTCCGCGGCGCGCTGGGCGGGCAAGGTCACCGGATCGGGCCGGTCCGGGCCGGCGTCGACCCGGTCCAGCAGGGCTATGGCGTGCTGTCCGAGCCGGGCGACGAGCGGCGCGGGCAGCCAGGGCTCCGGGGCGTCCTCCGGGCCGGCGGCGAGCCGTTCGAGCAGCTCGGCGGGGGTGGGCCGGGCGGCCGGGTCCTTGTGCAGGCAATCGCGTACGACGTCACGCAGTGCGGCCGGTACGCCGGCCAGGTCGGGTTCCGCTTCGGTGACGCGCATCAGCAGCGCGGCGATGCCTCCGGGCTGGTCCGGGTCCCCGAAGGGCAGACGGCCGGTGGCGGCGTAGGCGAGCACGCCGCCGAGGCCGAACACGTCGCAGGCCGGGGTCACGGGGGTGCCGTTGATCTGCTCGGGGGCGAGGAAGCCGGGGGATCCGAGGAGTTCGCCGGTCTGCGTGAGGCCGGGGTCGGCGGTGGCGCCCAGGGCCCGGGCGATGCCGAAGTCGATGACGCGGGGGCCGTCGGCGGTGAGCAGGATGTTGCCGGGCTTCAGGTCCCGGTGGACCAGGCCGGCCCGGTGGATGTCCTGGAGGGCGTACGAGAGCCCCTCGCCCAGGACCCGTACGGAGCCGGCCGGCAGCGGGCCGAAGTCGCGGCCGACGGCCTGGCGCAGGCTCGGCCCGGCGATGTAGGCGGTGGCCAGCCAGGGGATCTCCGCGTCGGGGTCGGCGTCGAGGACGGCGACGGTCCAGTCCCCGCCGACGAGCCGGGCGGCGTCGGCCTCGCGGCGGAAGCGGGTGCGGAAGTCGGGGTGCGCGGCGAGGTGGGGGTGGATCAGCTTCACGGCGGCGGTGCGGGTGCCCGTACGGGTCCGGGTGCCGGTGGGAGCTCCGGTTCCCGCACCTGTAACCGCTCCCGCTCCGCTGCCGGTTCCCGTTCCGGGTGCGGTGCCCGCGGCACCGCCCGCGTGGGGGTCGTGGTCTTCGGCGCGGCCGAGGTACACCTGGCCCATGCCGCCCGTTCCGAGGCGGGCGAGCAGGCGGTACGGCCCGATGTGTTCCGCGTCGCGCGGCTGCAGTTGTTCCATGACAGGTGGTCCTCCCCCTCGGACTCGCCGGAGCCCGACAATAGTGCGGCCGGGCGCGATACCGGCTGCGGGGGTGCGGTTGCCGCAGGCCGGGCGAGGGGGCCGGGCCGCCGGGGGTCGGGGCGAACCGGCGGCTCGGGTCCCACCAGGCGTACGGGCGAGGAGCGTTGGGATCCGGTGGCGCTACGGGGCCGCTCCCCGGGGTACCCGATCATGTGAGGAGTCCAGCGAACCCAAGGGGCGGCCCGTGCTGTTGCGCAACGTCGAGCTCGTCGACACCGAGGCCTACGTCAGGATGCGGTGCGATCCCGCCATGATGGCCGACCTGGGCGGGCCCCTGCCGCGGGAGGGCATGGAGGACAAGGTCCGTCGGGACGTCCTCAGGGCGGCCGCGGATCTCGACTGGATCAAGATGATCATCCCGGACCCGGCCGCGCCCGAGGTGGTGGCGGGAACGGTGACCGTCTGGTCCCACGGCGCCGAGGACGGGCCCATGTCGCAGATCGGATGGATGGTCCTGCCCGAACACCAGGGGCGCGGACTGGCCAAACGGGCCGTCCGCACCGTTCTCGAACAGGCGCGGGACGCGGGCCGTTGGGGACTCGTGCACGCCTTTCCCGCAACGGACAACGGCGCTTCGAACGGCATCTGCCGCTCGCTCGGCTTCCGGTTCGTCGACGCACGCGAGGTGGCGTTCGCCGACCGCGTCCTCCGGGCCAACCACTGGGTCGTCGATCCCCGCACCACCCGCACCTGAAGCCCTAGGGGGCCGGGGTGTCAGGGAGGGGCGGCAGGGTGTCCAGGACGGCCGACAGGCGTTCCAGGACGCGGACCGTTTCCGCGAAGCCGTCCTCGCCGAGGGCTTCCGCGAGCCGGGTGGCCAGGGCCGCGTGGCCCGGGCCGATCCTGGCGACGGCGGCGCGACCGGCCTCCGTGGGGCTCAGCAGCTTCGCCCGGCGGTGGGCCGGGTTCGGGACGTACTCGGCGAGGCCCTTGGCGGCCAGCAGGTCGGCGATCCGCTGCACGCTCTGACGGGTGATGCCCATGGACCGGGCGATGCCGGCGACGGACAGCGGCTCGCGGAGCACGGCCCCGAGCACCTGCCACCAGGCCGCGGTCAGCCCCGCCGGGCGGGCGAGCTCCTCCGATACGGAGAGGAACTGCCCGTTGAGCCGGAACACCCCGAGGGCCGTGCGGCTCAGGAGGCCCTGACGGCCGCGTGCGCCGGGGTCGGTGCCGGCTTCGTCAGACATCGCTCGGTTCCCGCTCCTGCTCCTGCTCCGATGCGGCCATCAGGACGGGGTACGCGCTCTCGTCGGAGTCGTGGAACAGGCGGTACCAGGCGTCGAGCACATGTGCCTCGTACACCCCGAGGCGGGCGAAGACCTCGCGGGCGAACGCCACCGGTTCCGTCGGGCCGGCCGTGATCAGGTCGCCGTCGGTGACCGCGTCGGCCTCGACGTAGCGTGCGGCGCCCGCGTAGCCCGGCTGGCCGTCGAGGTAGAAGGGGGCCGCGCTGGTGTGCGTACGTCCGTCCAGGACTCCGGCGCGGGCCAGTCCGGCCGTGGCTCCGCAGATCGCCGCGACCGGGACGCCGGCCGCGAGGAACTCCTCGGCCTTCGCCGCGAAGGGGGCCAGCTCGTCGCCCGCGTCCCACAGGCCGGCGCCGGTCAGGACGAGGAGGGCTGATTCCTCGGGGCGCAGGTCCGCGAGGGCCAGGTCGGGCTGGATGCGGAGGCCGCCCATCGTGGTGACGGGCCGTCCCGTGGCGATGCCGACCGTGCGGACCTCGTAGCCGTGCTGGGTCAGGTGCGCGGTGGTGTGGCCCGTCTCCCAGTCGGCGTAGGTGTCGTACACCGCCACGTGGACCGTACGGACCGCGCCGCCGCCCGCGGGGTGCGTCCCCGCCCCGGCCTGCGTCTGCGCCCCGGTTTCCGCCTGGGTCCGTGCCCCGGGTTCCGCCTGCGTCTTCGCCTGAGTCTGCGCCTGCGTCTCGCTCATCGTGCTCGCCTCCGGTTCGCCGTCGCCGTCACATCCCTCTATGACAGCATGCTGACGGGATGACAGTCTGCTGTCAACCATTCCCCAGACAGACTGCCGAGACCCGCCCCCCACCCGCATACAGACCGCCGATATCCCTCCCCACCTGCACACTTCTACGGTTGCGGCCATGACCCCTCACGTCACCACGGGCGCCTCCGTCAAGGCCGCCGACCGCGCCCACGTCTTCCACTCCTGGTCCGCCCAGGCCCTGATCGACCCGCTCGCCGTGGCCAAAGCCGAGGGGTCGCACTTCTGGGACTACGACGGCAAGCGCTACCTCGACTTCGCCTCCCAGCTGGTCAACACGAACATCGGTCACCAGCACCCGAAGGTCGTCGCCGCCATCCAGGAGCAGGCGGCCACGCTCTGCACCCTGGCCCCCGGTTTCGCCGTGGACGTCCGCTCCGAGGCCGCACGCCTCATCGCGCAGCGGACCCCCGGCGACCTCGACAAGATCTTCTTCACCAACGGCGGCGCCGAGGCGGTGGAGAACGCCGTCCGCATGGCCCGTCTGCACACGGGCCGGCAGAAGGTGATGTCCACCTACCGCTCGTACCACGGCGCCACGGCCGCCGCGATCAACCTGACCGGCGACCCGCGCCGCTGGCCCTCCGACACGGCCGCGGCCGGTGTCGTGCACTTCTGGGGGCCGTTCCTCTACCGCTCGCCCTTCCACGCGGCCACCGAGGCCGAGGAGTGCGCGCGCGCCCTCACCCACCTCGCCGACACCATCGCCTTCGAGGGCCCGGCGACGATCGCCGCGATCATCCTGGAGTCGGTCCCCGGCACCGCCGGGATCATGACCCCGCCCCCCGGCTACCTGGCCGGCGTGCGCGAGCTCTGCGACCGCTACGGCATCGTCTTCATCCTGGACGAGGTCATGTCGGGATTCGGCCGGACCGGGAAGTGGTTCGCCGCCGAGCACTTCGACGTCACCCCCGACCTGATCACCTTCGCCAAGGGCGTCAACAGCGGCTACGTCCCGCTCGGCGGCGTCGCGATCTCCGGCGCGATCGCCGAGACCTTCGCCACGCGCCCCTACCCGGGCGGGCTGACCTACTCCGGGCACCCCCTCGCCTGCGCCGCCGCCGTCGCGACGATGAACGCGATGGAGGAGGAGGGCATCGTCGAGCACTCCGCTCACCTCGGCGAGAACGTGATCGGCCCGGCCCTCGCCGAGCTCGCCGAGCGCCACCCGTCCGTCGGGGAGGTGCGCGGGCTCGGCACGTTCTGGGCCCTGGAGCTCGTACGGGACAAGGAGACGCGCGAGCCGCTGGTCCCGTACAACGCCGCGGGCGCGGACAACGCGCCGATGGCCGAGTTCGCCGCGGCCTGCAAGGCGTCCGGTCTGTGGCCGTTCGTCAATATGAACCGCACCCACGTCGTCCCCCCGTGCAACATCACGGAAGCCGACGCGAAGGAGGGCCTCGCCCTCCTGGACGACGCACTGACCGTCGCCGACAGGCACGTTTCGGCCTGAGTCACCTGACCGGCCCCCGGTCGGCCTCCGTGCGCCCGTACCTCCCCGCGGGCCATCGGCATCCCCTCCGAGCAGCGAAAACGCTCCTGCGCGGGCGCCCCGAACGGGCCCCGCGCAGGAGCGTAACGATCAAGAACTGAGCCCTGATCCGTCCGGATAACGGGCACTAAATCCATATAGCGGCCACAAACCGATCGGTTTCGGCCGCGTCGCCTGGCCTAAGGTGTCCGAAGCCCACAGATGGAGACGGACCCCTATGCCAGGCAGCGGCGCTGTCACCCGCAACACACTTCGCCAGCAGATCGCGGACGCGCTGCGTGACGAGGTGCTCGCGGGGCGCCTGGCGGCCGGGAGCGAATTCACCGTCAAACAGATCGCCGAGCAGTACGAGGTCTCCGCGACCCCCGTCCGCGAGGCCCTGGTCGATCTCTCCGCACAGGGCCTGCTCGACTCGATCCAGCACCGCGGCTTCCGCGTCCGAGTCTTCTCCGTGGATGATTTCCGGGGCATGATCGAGGCTCGTACGTTGATCGTGGAAGGCATCTTCCGCAGGCTCGTGGAACGCGGCACCGCCCCCGGCACCGGGGAGCGGCTCGTCTCGGTGCGCCGCCGGGCGGAGGAGGCGCGGCGGGCGTCGCTGAACGGCTCGCTCGACGTGCTGATCGGCTACGACCTGCGCTTCTGGAGGGAGCTGAGCGGGCTGGTCGGCAACATCTACATCTCCGAGTTCCTGCACCGGATCCGGGTGCAGTGCTGGGTGTTCTCCGTGCCGTACCTGAAGGCGGAGCCGCACCTGCGCGCGGACCTGTGGTCCGGCCACAACGAACTGATGGACGCGGTGACCCGCGCGGACGCCGAGGAGGTGCGCCGCCTCGTGCACGCGTACAACCAGCACGGTCTCGACTGGGCCGACAGCCTGAAGGCGGCCGGCGCGTGAGCGGAGAGGGCGCCGTGGGCGCCCGCCGGGAGACCCCGGCCCAGAGCCCCGGCCAGACCCCCGGCCAGAGCCCGGCCGGTGCGCGCTGGCTCGGTGCCGTCGGACTGTCCGTCGTCGTCCCCGGGCCGGTCCCGGAGGCCTCCCTCACCGCCCTGCGCGAGCACCTCGACGCCCACTGCGGGCCGGGTCCCGGGGCGTGGGAGCTCATCGTCGTGGGCACGGACGACGCGGCCACGGACGAGGCCGCCACCGACGGCACGGTCACCGACGGCCCGGTCACCGAAGACCCCCGGATCCGGCTCATCCGTCCCGGCGGTGGCGACGCCGACGCTGACACTGACGCCGGCACCCAGCACGCCGCCACCGGCAAGGGCGCGGCCCTCCGCGCCGGAGTGCTCGCCTCCGCGGGCGACCGGGTGCTGCTCACCGACGCCGCCCTCGCCGCCCCGCTCGACGAACTGGCCCGACTCGAAGAAGTCCTGGACCAGGACGCGACCCCGGGCCCGGACGACGCGGCCCCCGCCGTGGTCCTCGGCCGCTCCAGGAACGCTCTGGTCCGCACCCTCGGCATCCCCGGCATACCGGGATTCCGCGCCGACACCTGCGCCTTCGCCCTCTTCGACGGCGACCGCGCCCGCGCCGCCTTCGGCGCCTCCGCCCTCGACGGACCGGCCATCGACGCGGAGGTCCTGCGCTGGATCCGCCGCCGGGGCTGGCAGGTGGCGGAGGTCGAGCTCCCGGCAGGCCGCGGCGGCACCCCGAAGACACCGCACGCCCGGGCCGGGGCCCCGCGCCCCGACCGCCGTCAGGCCCTCGGCGAGCTGCTGCGCCTCAACGCGGGCGGCCTCGCCGTGGCCCTGGCCTTCCTGGCGCTCTCCTTCTACGTCCTCCAGGGCCTGTGGAGGGACCTCGACGGCGCCTACCTCGCGGACGCGCTCCAGGACCAGAACCAGTGGGAGTGGTTCGTCGGCGTCACCACCGACAACATCACCCACCTGCGCAACCCGCTCTTCACCCTCTCCCAGGGCATGCCCGACGGCGTGAACCTGATGGCCAACGCCACGATGCTCGGTCTGAACGTCCCGCTGATCCCGGTCACGCTGCTCTTCGGGGAGACCGTCACCTTCGCGCTGGTCCTCACGCTCGGCATGGCCGCCAGCGCCTGGACCTGGTACTGGCTGATCCGCCGCCGGTTCGTGCGCAGCCGCTGGGCGGCCGCCGCGGGCGGGGCGCTGGCGGCCTTCGCGCCGCCGATGGTCTCGCACGCCAACGGCCATCCGAACTTCGTCGTCCTCTTCATGATCCCGCTGATCATCGACCGGGCCCTGCGCCTGTGCGAAGGCAGGAACGTGACCCGTGACGGGGTGCTGCTCGGCCTCTTCGCGACGTACCAGATCTTCATCGGCGAGGAGCCGCTGCTCATCGCCGCGCTCGGGATGCTGGTGTTCTGCCTGGCCTACCTCCTGGTCGACCGCCGCCGCGCCCTGGCGGCCGTGCGGCCGCTGGGCTCCGGGCTGGCCGTCGCGCTCGCCGTGTGCCTGCCGCTGGTGATCGTTCCGCTGTACTGGCAGTTCTTCGGGCCGCAGAGCTACCACTCGGTCCTGCACGGGGACAACGCCGGGAACAGCCCGCGCGCCCTGATCGCGTACGCCTCCCGCTCGCTCTTCGGCGACCCCGAGACGGCCGGCAAGCTCTCCCTGAACACCACCGAGCAGAACGCCTTCTACGGCTGGCCCCTGCTCGCCTTCGGCGTCGCCGTCTGCGTGTGGCTGTGGCGGAGCAAGGCCGTACGGGCCCTCGCGCTGACCGGCTTCGTCGTGCTCCTGCTGTCCCTCGGGCCGTGGGTGCCCGTACCCCGCACGGAGATCGTGCTGCCGGGACCCTGGCGCCTGATGATCAAGCTGCCGCTGTTCGAGTCGGTCATCGAGGGGCGCGTGGCGATGGTGTGCGCCCCCGTCCTGGGCATCCTGCTCGCCCTGGCGCTCGACCGGATCCTGAGGCTGCGCACGCGGGAGCTGCGCACGCTGGGCCTGCTGGGGGCGGCGGCCGCGCTGATCCCGGTCCTGCCGCTGCCGCTGACCGTACGGGACCGCGCGCCGGTGCCCGCCTTCATCACTTCCGGGGACTGGAAGGGCTACGTCAAGGACGGGGAGGCACTCGTTCCGGTACCGCTGCCCGACCCGGGCCAGGCGGACGCGCTGCACTGGCAGGTGGAGGCCGACTTCGGCTTCAGACTGGCCGGCGGCTACTTCAACGGGCCGTGGGGCCCCGACCGGATCGGCATCTACGGGGCCACCCCGCGGCACCTCTCGAACCTCCTGCGCGACGTCCGCTACGGCGCGCAGCCGCCCGAGATCGACGCCGGCTGGCGGCTGCAGGCCCGCCAGGACCTGGAGTACTGGAAGGCCGGCGCGGTCGTCCTGCCCTTCCAGGACCGGGACACCGAGCTGCGGGACCTGCTCACCGGCCTGCTGGGCCGGGACCCGGAGCAGGTGCGCGACGTATGGGTCTGGAGGGTGGGCCCGGGCGAGCCCTAGGGGGTGTTCGCGTCCTGCGTACCTCCAGGTTCTGCTCACCCCTTCGCTGAGCGTGTCCGGCGCACTACGCTGGCCCGATCGGCGGCAACGACTGATCGGAGGCCGAGTGGCCTGTGACCTGTGGCTGGTCCCCCTTGTCGACGTGCTGTGCCACAGCCCCGACAATCCCTTCGCGGAAGAGATCGCCTCGTACGACAAGGCGCTGGGCGAGGCCGGACTGCCGTCCGTGCCGGTGTTCGCGTACATGCCGGGGCTGTCCGGGGACGTCGCCCCGGTGGCCGGTTTCGACTACGACGCCCTGCACTTCCTGCGGCGGGCCTACCTGCTCCAGATCTGCGGGCTGCCGGTGACCCCGGTGGACGAGCTGGGCGGGGACTACGAGCAACTGCTGGAGATGTTCGAGCCGACGGCCCAGCAGTCGCACCTGGTGTGGCACTACGACCACGCGGGGGCCTACGTCCCCGTCGACTTCGCGTACCCGCTGGCCAACGAGGAGCTGCTGGCCGGGGGCGGCCCGCTGGGGTCCGCGCAGGGCCTGCTGCGCGAGCTGGCACTGGTGGCTCCCGCGATCGGGATAGACCCCCGGAACCCGCCGCTGGCCCCGGCGCCCCCGGGGCGGCCGACGTCGCTGGAGGAGCCCGCCGGGCCGATCCCGTACGACGACAGCCCCTTCGCGCGGGAGCGGCACGTGTGGCTGGGCCTGCACGCGGCGGCGACCCGGAGCCTGGGCCAGGGCTCGATGATCATCTTCAGCTGAAGCTGAAGCCGCTCGCTCGTGCTGCATGGGACGGGGCCGGCTCCGCACGCGCGGAGCCGGCCCCGTCCCGTTCAGCGGGGCTGCTCAGGCGGTCTCTGGCGGGGCATGTTCGGGCGGGTGCCCGGGGGGAGCGGGAAGCGGGCCGGCGGCACGTTGGCCTCCGAGCGGGATCCGCCCGCGCCCAGCGACTGCATGACGAGCGGGGCGGGGCCGGAGCTGAACTCCACCATCCACTCCGCGGTCTCGGAGCGCACGAGCTCGGTCACGTCCTCCGAGAAGCGGCGCAGCACGGTCAGACACCGCTCCGCGGCCTCGCTGGCGGTGCCCTCGGTCGGGCCCAGGATCTCGCGGACGTTCTCCGTGGCCCAGTCGAACTGCAGGGTCTGCAGCCGTCGCTGCACGGCCTGCGCCGTCGCCACGTCCCGCATCCAGCCCGAGGTCAGGCCGAAGAACCGGTCGCAGGCCAGGGCGGCCGCGCCCAGGAGCAGTGCGAGATAGCCGTACGAGGCCGCCCCGGGCACCGAGCCGGTCAGTTCCAGCAGCGGCATCGCGGCGCCCGTGACCGCGCCGGCGGCGGCGGCGATCCGCAGGATCCGGGCCCCCCGGCGCTTCCACGCCCGGTCCGACAGGTACCACTCGGCGGTCCGCAGCGCATCGGCTTCGACCCGTCGGTAGAGCTCGTCGAGCCGCTCGGCGGGCTCGCCCCAGTCCCCGAGAGGGAACGGCCGGCCGGTAAGGTCGCCGTCCTCTGCGGGATCCCGGGGTGGCCCCTCGGGCTGCATCTCCGGCTGACTCACCCGGGCACTCCCTCTGCCTGCGCTGAACGTGTGGTGGTGCGCGTGTGCGCAATGGTGCGCATGCTCTTCCTACCTTCGAATGAGACGCGGTGGGCAACGATTCCCGGGATTTCCGCCCTCAAGAGGGGCGTCATCAGGTACGCGCACGCCGCGTCTCTCACTCGAAAGAGTTGGTCCTCACGGCGTAGGGCGCGGCGCGCGGGGAGCACGTAGGCTCGGATTGACCAAGCCGCCGGCGCTTGGCCCGACGCTACGGAGTGAGTGACCTGTGATTCCCGGTGGTGGTCAGCCCAACATGCAGCAGCTGCTCCAGCAGGCCCAGAAGATGCAGCAGGACCTTGCCGTCGCGCAGGAGGAGCTGGCGCAGGCCGAGGTCGAGGGCCAGGCCGGCGGCGGCCTGGTGAAGGCGACCGTCACCGGTTCCGGTGAACTGCGCGCGCTGGTGATCGACCCGAAGGCCGTGGACCCCGAGGACACCGAGACGCTCGCGGACCTGGTGGTCGCGGCGGTGCAGGCGGCCAACGAGAATGCGCAGGCGCTCCAGCAGCAGAAGCTGGGCCCGCTGACGCAGGGGCTGGGCGGCGGCAGCGGCATCCCAGGCCTCCCGTTCTAGTCCCTCCCCGGGCCTCCCCGGCCCGGTGACCCTCCCGAAGTTCCCGCTCCTCCCGCTCGTCCCGCCCCTCCCGTCCCGAAAGAAGGCAGTCCGTTGTACGAAGGCGTGGTCCAGGACCTGATCGACGAACTGGGCAGGCTGCCCGGCGTCGGGCCCAAGAGCGCGCAGCGGATCGCCTTCCACATCCTGCAGGCCGAGCCCACCGACGTCCGCCGCCTCGCGCACGCGCTGCTCGAGGTCAAGGACAAGGTCCGGTTCTGTGCGGTGTGCGGGAACGTGGCGCAGGAGGAGCGGTGCAACATCTGCCGCGATCCGCGCCGCGATCTCACGGTCATCTGTGTGGTCGAGGAGTCGAAGGACGTCGTCGCGATCGAGCGGACCCGCGAGTTCCGGGGCCGGTACCACGTCCTCGGCGGCGCGATCAGCCCGATCGAGGGCGTCGGCCCGGACGATCTGCGCATCCGGGAGCTGCTGGCGCGGCTCGCGGACGGTTCGGTCACCGAGCTGATCATCGCGACCGACCCGAATCTGGAAGGCGAGGCGACCGCCACCTACCTCGCCCGCATGATGAAGCCCATGGGCCTGAAGGTCACCCGCCTGGCCAGCGGGCTCCCCGTCGGGGGAGATCTGGAGTACGCGGACGAGGTCACGCTCGGGCGGGCCTTTGAAGGAAGGCGACTTCTCGATGTCTGACGCAACGCTGCACGCCCTGGGACTGGATCCGGACGATTTCGCGGCTTCGATCGCGGACCAGATCGAGTCCTTCATCGTCGCGGTCACCGAGGTGGCCAAGGGCGAGGACCCGGACAGCGCCGTGCCCTTCCTCCTCCTGGAGGTGTCCCAGCTGCTGCTGGCGGGCGGCCGGCTGGGCGCGTACCAGGACGTCCTGCCCGACGAGCGCTACGAGCCCGACCTGGGCCCGGAGCCGGACGTGGAGGACCTGCGCGAGCGGTTCTCGGTGATGCTGGAGCCGGTCGACGTCTACTCGGAGGTCTTCGACCCCTACGAGCCGCGCAAGGCCCCGGTCCCGCACCGGATCTCCGACGACCTGGCCGATGTGGTGGCCGACCTGCGGCACGGGCTCATCCACCACCAGGCGGGCCGGATCACCGAGGCCCTGTGGTGGTGGCAGTTCTCGTACTTCACCAACTGGGGTCCCACGGCCTCGGCCACACTGCGCGCCCTCCAGTCGCTGATCGCGCACGTCCGTCTCGACCAGCCGCTGGCCGCGCTGGACGGGCTGGACACGGACGAGGACCTCGCCGAGGACGAGCTCGCGGAGCAGGCAGGGCAGGTCATGGCCGAGGAGCTCGGCCAGCTCGGCCGGCGCTGACGTCCGGGAGACACGCGAGACACCCGGCGACATCGGCAGAGATCCGCAGACATCCGGAGACATCCGGGAAAAGTCACCGGCGGGGGAACCCGTCTTCTGATCTTTTCGTCTCATGATGTGGTACGAGGCGGTCGTATCGCGGCCGCTCGTTAGACTGCACCAGCAATGAGACGGACTGAGCGAGGAGCGCACGTGGGCCTTGTCGTGCAGAAGTACGGAGGCTCCTCCGTAGCCGATGCCGAAGGCATCAAGCGTGTTGCCAAGCGGATCGTGGATGCCAAGAAGAACGGCCACCAAGTGGTCGTCGTGGTTTCCGCGATGGGCGACACGACGGACGAGCTGATCGATCTCGCCGAGCAGGTGTCCCCGATGCCTGCCGGGCGTGAATTCGACATGCTGCTGACCGCCGGAGAGCGGATCTCCATGGCCCTGCTGGCCATGGCGATCAAAAACCTGGGCCACGAGGCCCAGTCGTTCACCGGTAGCCAGGCAGGCGTCATCACCGACTCGGTCCACAACAAAGCGCGCATCATCGATGTCACGCCGGGCCGTATCCGCACCGCGCTGGACGAGGGCAACATCGCCATCGTCGCCGGCTTCCAGGGCGTGTCGGCCGACAGCAAGGACATCACCACCCTCGGCCGGGGCGGCTCGGACACGACCGCCGTCGCGCTCGCCGCGGCGCTGGACGCCGAGGTCTGCGAGATCTACACCGATGTCGACGGCGTCTTCACCGCGGACCCCCGCGTCGTGAAGAAGGCCCGGAAGATCGAGTGGATCAACTCCGAGGACATGCTGGAGCTCGCGGCCTCCGGCTCCAAGGTGCTGCTGCACCGCTGCGTCGAGTACGCGCGCCGCTACAACATCCCGATCCACGTCCGCTCGTCCTTCTCGGGACTGCCGGGCACCTGGGTCAGCAACGAGAATCCGCAAGGGGACGAGCCGGTGGAGCACGCCATCATCTCCGGAGTCGCTCACGACGTCTCCGAAGCCAAGATCACGGTCGTCGGCGTCCCGGACAAGCCGGGTGAGGCCGCGGCCATCTTCCGCGCCATCGCGGACGCCGAGATCAACATCGACATGATCGTGCAGAACGTGTCCGCGGCCTCCACGGGCCTCACGGACATCTCCTTCACCCTCCCCAAGGCCGAGGGCCACAAGGCCATCGACGCCCTGGAGAAGGCGAAGGGCACCATCGGCTTCGACTCCCTGCGCTACGACGACCAGATCGGCAAGATCTCCCTGGTCGGCGCGGGCATGAAGACCAACCCCGGCGTCACCGCCTCGTTCTTCCAGGCGCTGTCCGACGCGGGCGTCAACATCGAGCTCATCTCCACCTCGGAGATCCGCATCTCGGTGGTGACCCGCCAGGACGACGTCAACGAGGCCGTCCGCGCCGTGCACACGGCCTTCGGGCTCGACAACGACAGCGGCGACGAAGCCGTCGTCTACGGCGGCACGGGACGTTGATCCCGCCCGCGGCCCGGTCCGCCCCCGCCCCGGCACTCGCCGTGGTCGGGGCGACCGGAGCCGTCGGCTCCGTCCTGCTCCAGATGCTGTCCCAGCGGGCCGACGTCTGGGGCGACGTACGCCTGATCGCCTCCGCGCGCTCGGCCGGCCGCAGGCTGACCGTGCGCGGCACGGAGGCCGAGGTGCTCGCCCTCACCGAAGACGCCTTCGACGGCCTCGGGGCGGGCGACATCGCGCTCTTCCTGACCCCGGCCGAGGTCTCGGCCCGGTGGGCTCCCGTCGTCACCGCGCGCGGTGCCGTCGTGGTGGACCAGTCCGCGGCTTTCCGCGAGGACCCCGAGGTACCGCTCGTGGTGCCCGAGGTCAACGGGCACGCGGCCCGGATCCGGCCGCGCGGGATCGTCGCCGGGCCCGACTGCGTGACCGCGGCGATGAGCGCCGCGGTGGGCGCGCTGCACGCCGAGTACGCGCTGGCCGATCTGGCCGTCTCCACCTACCAGGCCGCGAGCGCGGCCGGCCGGGCCGGGGCGGAGGCACTGCGCCGCCAGCTGTCGCTCGTCGCCGGCAGTTCCCTGGGGGAGCATCCCGGGGACGTGCGCCGGGCCGTGGGCGAGGACACCGGGCCCTTCGCGGGTCCGCTCGCGCTCAACGTGGTGCCGTGGTCCGGTGAGCTCCGCGAGGACGGCTGGTCCTCGCACGAGCTGGCCGTACGGGCGCAGGTGCGCCGGATCCTGGACCTGGCGGAGCTGCCGGTGTCCGTGACCTGCGTACAGGTCCCCGTACTGACCGGGCACTCGCTGACCGTACGGGCCCGGTTCGAGGGCGCGGTCGAGGCGGTGCACGCCCGGGAGATCCTGGAATCGGCGCCCGGGGTGGTCCTCGTGGACGATCCGGCCGCGGGGGAGTTCCCGACGCCTTCGGACGCCGCGGGAACGGATCCGGCCTGGGTGGGACGGGTACGGCGCTCGCTCGACGACCCGCGCTCGCTGGAGTTCTTCGTCTGCGCGGACAACCTCCGTCAGGGCGCCGCGCTCAATGCCACGCAAACTGCGGAGCTCATCGCGGCTGATTTTGGCTCTTTCAGTTTGTAGGATCATCGTTAATACCTTGATCGAGGTGATGGCCCGAGGCCGTCGTCGTACGACGACGCGTGCCCGGGTGAGCAGCTACGCAAGAAGACGATGAGAATCCCGCCGATGAATCTGCCGTGCGCGTACAACCCTGCCGGGGGGACGCGTGTCCAACAGGCGTGGCAGAAGCATTGCTCGAACTCCCCGTCCTCCCGGCGCGCACCGGGATGCTCCCGGTCCCGTCGCGCCTGCGGTCCCGCACGCCCGGCGGGCGCCCGGTGATCGTTCCCGTTCCGCCCGCCGCCACGGCGTCCGGAGCCCCTTCGCTGGAGGGCCTGGTGCCCGCCCCGCGCGACAGCGCGGAGGACGTGCCGGCCGAGGTCGCTGAAGCCGCCGAAGTCGCCGAAGTGGTCGAGGTGATCGCGGGGACCACCGTCGACCACCTCACGGAGACCTACCAGGCGCACTACCGCTCGCTCCTGGGCCTCGCCGCACTGCTCCTCGACGACACCGCCTCCTGCGAGGACGTCGTCCAAGAGGCCTTCATCCGCGTCCACTCGGCCCGCAAGAGGGTCCGGGACCGGGACAAGACGCTGGCCTACCTGCGCCAGACCGTCGTCAACCTCTCGCGCTCCGCCCTGCGCCGCCGCATCCTCGGCCTGAAGCTTCTGTCGAAGCCGATGCCGGACATGGCGAGCGCCGAGGAGGGCGCGTACGACCTGCTGGAACGGGACGATCTCATCAAGGCGATGCGCGGGCTCCAGCGACGCCAGCGAGAGGTGCTGTCGCTGCGCTACTTCTCTGACATGACGGAGGCCCAGGTCGCCGAGACCCTCGGCATATCGCTCGGTTCGGTCAAGGCGTACGGGTCGCGGGGCATTGCCGCGCTGCGGGTGGCGATGGAGGCTGCGCAGTCATGAGTGAGGACCGCAAGAAGAACGAGGGCCGGGAACCGGAGCCGACCGGCCCGACCGGCGGATCCGCGTCCGCCGCCTCCGAGCCCAGGGCCGAGGAGGACGTGCTGCGCGATCTGCTGCGCGGGGCCGTCGGCGGGATCGAGCCCTCGGGTGGCGCGCTGGAGCGGCTGCGGTACGCGGTCCCCGCGCGCCGGGTCCGCAACCAGCGGATCCTCGTCGCCGCCGCGGCGGCCGTCGTGGTGCTGGGCGGCGGGATCCCCTTGGGCCTGCACCTGACCTCCGCCACGGGCGGGAGCTCCGACCGTTCCACGATGGCGGGCCACGGCCAGCAGGGCGGGGACTCGAAGGGGTCCGGCCTGCACCAGAACGGCTCCGGCTCCCGTCCGAAGCCGAAGAAGACCTCCGACAAGGACAAGGACAAGGACGGCAAGGACAAGACGGACGACGGCGACGCCAGCACCCTGCCGCCGCTGCCGCCGGGCGGGGGCGGCGGCCTTCCGAGCATCGGCGGGCCGAACATCACCCCGCCCCGCGCCTCCTCGCCCGTCCCCGGCACCACCGGCTCCGTCGGCGGCGGCATCCCGCCCGTCCCCGGGGTCGTGCCCAACTGCGCCCAGAGCCAGATCTCCGTGGCGGGCAGTACCCGGGCCCCGTCGTCCGGAGGCAAGGTCGCCGGCGGTTTCAAGGTGACCAACGTGTCGTCGAGCAGTTGCACCGTCCGCGGCCCGGAGTCGCTGGCGGCGGGCCCGGCGTTCCAGGGCGGCGCCCCGGTGACGGTCGTCAACCACGTCACGGGCGATGCGGCGACCGGGCTGCTGCCCGACCCGTCGGTGGAGACCCTGCGGCTGGTGCTCCCGCCGAACGGGCAGTACGAGGTCCGATTCGCCTATGTGCCCCCGGAGGGGGGCTGCCCCGGTGCGAACGGCGGGGCCAACCCGCCGGAGCAGGGCTCCGGCTCCGCGGACGCGGGGACGGGCACGGACTCGGGCCAGTCCCAGGGGGCCAACCCGCCGCTCGGCGCCCTGGTGGCCCACACGCCCAATCCGGACGGTCCCGACGGCCCGACGACGCAGCTGTCCATCCCGGAGGCGTGCGGCGGAACGGTCTACCGGACGGGCGTCATCCCGCTCAGGTGACCGGGGCGGAGCCGGCCCCGGCAGGGGCCGGCGCTGCCGGGTCCTGCCTGGTGGGCTCCTGCTCCGCCGGGGCCTCGGCGAGGAGGCCCGCCTCGGCGTCGCGCAGGGTCTCCACCTCGCGGCGGTACAGCCGGAACCACATGAAGAGCACGAACGCGGCGAAGACGAACCACTCGCCGGTGTAGCCGAGGTTCTGGAAGGCCTTCAGGTCCAGCCCGGTGTTGGCCGGTGCCTGCGCGGGCACCGGGGTCATCCCGTCGGCGGGCGTCTGCACGGTCAGCCAGGCGTCGTACAGGCCGTACGGCACGATGTTGACGAGCGAGGCGGCCCCGATGACGCCGAGCTGCCCGGCCGGCAGCCCGCCCGCGGAGTAGACGCCCTTGCTGGTGGAGTTCTCCGAGGCCTGGAGCGCCCCCGTCACCTCGACCCGCCCGGCCGGCGGAGCCGGGGCCCGGCTGGCGTCGGCGTTGCCGGGCAGCCAGCCCCGGACCACGGGGACGGCCTTGCCGGTGTCGGTCTTCAGCAGGGTCAGGACGTAGAAGCCGGACTTCCCGTCGAGCCGCCGCTCGGGGACGAGGAGCTGGTCGGCGTACTCCCCGGAGACCGAAGTGAGCCGTCCGGAGGTCTGCTTGTCCACCGGGAGCAGCGATTCCAGCGGCGCGGCCGCCTGTTCGGCGGGGCGTGCGCTGGTCGCCTCCTTGTGGGTGTCGACGCGGTCCTCGAACCGGCCGAGCTGCCAGGTCCCCATGAACAGGCAGAAGGGAACGCCGAGGGCGACGAAGACGTTGATCCCCCACCAGCGCGGGGTCAGGAGAAACCGGTGCACCCCACCACCGTACGGGGGGCGCACCGGTTCGCCGTTGCCGGGGCTAGCGCGGCAGGTGCTTCAGCGCGAAGTCGATCTCCATCCGGACCTGCTTGATCCGCTCCTCCACGACGAGCGAGCCGTGCCCGGCGTCGTAGCGGTACACCTCGTGCTCCGCCCCGCGCGCCGCCAGCCGCTCCACGTAGTTCTCGATCTGCTGGAGGGGGCAGCGCGGGTCGTTGAGCCCGGCCGCGATGTGGACGGGCGCCTTCACGGCGTCGACGTACGTCAGCGGGGAGGAGGCCTCGAAGCGCTCCGGGACCTCCTCCGGGGTACCGCCGAAGAGGGTGCGGTCCAGGGACTTCAGCGCCTCCATCTCGTCGTGGTACGCCGTCACGTAGTCGGCGACCGGGACGGCCGCCAGGCCCACCGCCCAGTCGTCCGGCCGGGTGCCGAGGCCCAGCAGCGTCAGGTAGCCGCCCCAGGAGCCGCCCGACAGCACCAGGCGCGCCGGGTCCGCGAGCCCGGAGTCCACCGCCCAGGCGCGCACGGCTGCGACGTCCTCCAGCTCGATCAGGCCGACCCGGTGCTTGAGGGCGTCGGTCCACTCGCGGCCGTAGCCGGTCGAACCGCGGTAGTTGACGCGGACCACCGCGAAACCGTGGTCGAGCCAGGCCGCCGGGGTCGCCGCGAAGGCGTCGCTGTCGTGCCAGGTGGGTCCGCCGTGGATCTCGAAGACGGTGGGGAAGGGGCCGTCGCCGTGGCCGACGGGCCGCTGGGCGAGGGCGTGGATCCGCCCGCCGGGGCCCTCGACCCACACGTCCTCGACCGGTACCGAGCCCGGCGGCCGGAAACCGGGAGGGTCGAGCACGACCCCGCCCGAGGTCGACCGGATGACGCTGGGCTCGGCCGCGGAGGACCACTGGTACTCCACGGACCCGTCGGGCCGCGCCGTCGCACCCGACACGGTGCCCGGCGGGGTGTCCAGCCGTACGAGCTCCCGCGCGGCCAGGTCGTAGCGGAAGAGCTCGCTGCGCGCCTCGTAGCCGTGCTCGATCAGCAGCGCGGACCCGTCGGGGTACCACTCGGCGCCGACGTCGCCCGGCAGGTCGACGGCGAGCCCCTCCTCGGTGCCCGCGGCCACGTCCCACACCATCGGCTCCCACCGGCCGCGCCGCTGGTGGCCGACCAGCAGCCGGGTGTCGCCCGCGACGGGCGCGAAGCCGAGCACCATGAGGCCCAGTTCCTCGGTGCCGCCCTTGGAGTCGTCCAGCTCGGCGACGGTGGCGCCGTCCAGGGTGATCACGCGCAGCGCCGAGTGCATCGCGTCGCCGTGCTCGGTGTGCTCGACGGCGAGCAGGGTCCCGTCCCGGGACAGGTCGCCGACGCCGGCGGACTCGCGGTGCCGGTAGACGACGGCCGGCTCCGACCCGTCGGGCCGGACCACGTGGATCGTGGTGCCGTCCTCGTCGGTGGAGCGCCCCACGACGGCCGTCCCGTCCCGCCCGATGGCCAGCCCGGCCGGGTAGGAGGGCTCCAGCCCGGGGGTGGCCGGCTCGTCGGGGCCGCCCGCGAAGGGCTGGCGGACCCAGGTGCCGAACTCGTCGCCGTCGGTGTCGGAGAACCACCAGACCCACGCGCCGTCGGGGGAGAGGGTGCCGTCGGTGGTCCCGTTGGGCCGGTCGGTGGCCTGCCGCTGGACGCCGGTGGCGCGGTCCCAGGCGTACAGCTCGTAGGTGCCGGTGGCGTTGGAGACGAAGAGCGAGCGGTCGGGCGCGTCCTCGGCCCATTCGGGCAGCCCCACGCGCGGGGCCCGGAAGCGCTGCTCCCAGTCGGGCGGGGCGGCGGCGTCCGTGGCGGGGCCGTTGGCGTCGTTCGTGTCGGCGGTGGCGTCAGTCATGCACCCCATGTAACCGGATCGGCCGCGGCCCGGCCCCCGAGATGCCGACGGGGCCGAACGGGCGCAGGGTGGTGTGCGTACGCGGTCCCGCGTACGAGGCTGCGTAGACACGTGTTGACCTGCGCAGATCTGCGGAGAGCTGTGCGAAGGAGTGGCGGTCATGGCGAAGAAGGCGCGTACCGGCAAGCCGTCCCACCAGGATTCCGAGCGGGCGATGGCGAAGAACACCGCGGCCGAGGCGCGCGCCAAGGCCGCCGTCCGCGATGTCCACTCGGTCGCCGCGAAGACCCGGGGCATGCAGCAGAAGGCCCAGGCGAAGCGGGGTTGAGCCGTAGGCTGACGCGATGCGGATGATCGTCCGGGGCGCCCGGCTGCTGCACAGCGAAGGCCTGCACGACGTCGAGGTCGCGCAGGACGGGCGGATCGCCCGCGTGCTCCCGTACGACGACCAGAAGGAGCCGCCGGCGACGGGGGTGCTGATCGAGGCGCACGGCGGCCTGCTCAGCGCGCCCTTCGTCGAACCGCACATCCACCTCGACACGGCCCTGACGGCCGGAGACCCGCGCCCCAACGTCTCCGGGACCCTCTGGGAGGGCATCGCCTGCTGGAGCGAGCGCAAGAAGACCCTGACCCGCGAGGACGTGATCGCGCGGGCCACGGAGGTGCTGCGCTGGCAGGCGGCCCAGGGCGTCCTGCACGTGCGCACCCACTGCGATGTCACCGACCCGGCGCTGACCGCGCTCGACGCGCTGCTGGAGGTGCGCGACCGGGTCCGGGAGGTCATGACCCTGCAGATCGTCGCCTTCCCGCAGGAGGGGATCGTCTCCTTCCCCGGCGGCGAGCGGCTGCTGCGCGAGGCGGTCCGGCGCGGGGCCGACGTGGTCGGGGCCATCCCGCACTTCGAGGACACCCGGGAGGACGGGGTGGCCTCGCTGGCCGTCGCCTTCGCGCTGGCCGAGGAGCAGGGCCTGCGCGTGGACGCGCACTGCGACGAGATCGACGACGAGCAGTCCCGTTTCGTGGAGGTGCTGGCCGCCCACGCCCTGCGCTCGGGGCTGCGCGGGCAGGTGACGGCCTCGCACACGACGGCGATGGGCTCCTACGGCGGCGCGTACAGCTTCAAACTCCAGCGTCTGCTGTCGCGTTCCGGGATCAACCTCGTCTCGAACCCCTTCGCCAACCTCAACCTCCAGGGCCGCTTCGACGCCTACCCCAAGCGCCGCGGCCTCACCCAGGTCAAGGAGATGCTGGCGGCGGGGGTCAACGTGGCCTTCGGCCACGACGACGTGATGGACCCCTGGAACGCCCTCGGCACCGGCAACCCGCTGCAGACCGCCCTCGTCGGCATCTACGCCGCCCAGCTCACCGGGGCCGACGAGATCCCGGTGGCCTTCGAGATGGTGACCGAGCGCGCGGCGCGCGTCCTGGGCCTGTCGCCCTCCGAGTACGGGGTCCGCCAGGGCAACCCGGCCTCCTTCGTACTGCTGCCGGCCGAATCGCCCACCGAGGCGGTCCGCCGCCAGGTCCGCCCCCGCTACGTCGTCTCGCGCGGCACCGTCCTGGCCGAGACCCCGGCGGCTCCGCCCCGGCTGCTCGCCTGGCCGGGAGAGGAGGGGCCGTCGGAGGTGGACTTCCGCCCCCGCCTACGCTGACCTGCCATGACCTTCGTGACATGGACCCTTGACACTCCGTCGGCCCGCGCGGCCCTGGAGATCGCCACCGAATACACGGACGGGGCGCTGCTGAACCACTCGGTCCGGTCGTACGCCTTCGGGGCCGAGTACGCGGACCGGCACGGCCTCGCGTACGACCGCGAGCTCTTCTACGTCAGCGCGCTGGTGCACGATCTCGGGCTGACCGCGCCCTTCGACAGCCACACCCTGCCCTTCGAGGAAGCGGGCGGCCACGTCGCGCGCGTGCTGACGGCGGGCCTGGGCTGGCCCGCGGAGCGGCGGGCGCGGGCCGAGGAGATCATCGTGCGGCACATGCGCGAGGACGTCACGGCCGCCGAGGACGTGGAGAGCCACCTGCTCCAGATCGGTACGACCGCCGACGTCTCCGGGGTCGGCGTCCTCGACGCCGACCCCGTCTTCACCGCCGCGCTGCTCACGGAGTACCCGCGCCTCGGCTTCGGTGACGCCTTCTTCGCGCTCGTCGCCGACCAGGCCGCGCGCAAGCCGCAGTGCGCGGCGGCGGCCTACGTGGCGAGCGGCGCGAAGGAGCGCATCGCGGCGAACCCGCTCGACCGGCGCGGCTAGAACAGCCCGAGGGCGTTGTCCAGGGACCAGACCTGCCAGCCCATCGCGAAGAAGGCGACGCCTGAGATCAGGGCCATCATCAGGTTCTGCCCCTGCTCGCCCCAGTCGTGGATCATCAGGATCAGGTAGACCAGGTTGAGCAGCAGCCCGGCGAGCAGGGCTATCGGGGTCAGGAATCCGACGATGAGGCCAAGGCCCAGGGCCAGTTCGGCGTAGGCGACGAGGTAGGCCATGACACGCGGACGGGGCTTGACGACGACGTCGAAGCCGCGCGTCACGAACCCCCAGCGGTGCTTCTCGGCGACGCCGGCCGCCCAGCGGATGCCGCCTCCGCCGAACCAGTCCTTCTTGTCCTTGTGCCGCCAGCTCTCCAGCCACCACAGCCCGAGCCCGATCCGCAGAACGGCGACCCATTCGGGCCCGCCGAGCCAGATGGTCTGCATCCCCGGTTCCCTTCCTCGTTCCCTCGCAATGATCTGACGATGTGTCAGTTTCGGGGGAAGGGGAGCGCTGTGGCAAGGGGTCGGCGGACGGCGGGCCTCAGCGGCAGACCACGGAGACGGCCTGGGTCTGGTTGTTCGCGAAGCCGCCGCGGTTCCACGGCTGTTCGACCGGCTGTGTGCGTCCCGAGGCGTCGGTGGCGCGGACCAGGAGGATGTGACGGCCCGGCACCGCCGTCCAGTCGGCGTGCCAGCCCTGCCAGGCGTACGGGTGGGCGCCCTGCGGCAGCACCTCGCCGTCGGCCCAGCCGGCGCCCCCGTCGGAGCTCAACTCCACCCGCACGACCGGCCCGTGCCCCGACCAGGCGCGCCCGGCGAGCCGCACGGGGCCGGGGCCGACGATCCGGGTGCGGGACATGAAATCGGGGAACCCCGGCGGGATCAGCAGCGCGCGCGGGGCGATCCGGGTGACGGGCTCGCCGGGCTCCCCGGGGCTCTGCCTGAGCCGGTAGGCCGTGGCCTGCTGGTAGCCGCGGAACGCCGCGCCGACGAGCTCGATGTCGCGCAGCCACTTCACGTGGGCCATGCCGTACCAGCCCGGTACCACCAGCCGCAGCGGATGGCCGTGCTGGGGCGGCAGGGGCCCGCCGTTCATCGTGTGGGCCAGCAGCACGTCCCCGCCGACGGCGACGGGCAGCGGCAGGCTGCGCCGGTAGTCCTGCTCGACGCCCCGCTCCACCCCGTGGTCGGCGCCGGTGAACACCGCCTCCACGGCCTCCGGCGTCACCCCGGCCTCCGCGAGCACCGCGCGCAGCGGCACCCCGGTCCACTCGGCCGTCCCGACCGCCTCCACCAGCCAGGGCTGGCTGACCGGCCGCGGGGACAGCCGGGCCCGCCCGTTGCCGGCGCACTCCATGGTGACCCGGTGGGTGACGGAGGGCAGGGACCGCAGGTCGTCCGGGGTCAGGTCCAGCGGGGTCCGGACGTGGCCGCGGACGGTCAGGCGCCAGGGGGTGTGGCCGGGGGCGGGGGGTGTTGCCGGGATCGTGCCCGCGTCCGTGTACGTGCCGGCGTCCGTGCGTGTGCCCGCGTCCGTGTAAGCGCCCGTGTCCGGGATGTCGTAGTGCACGAGCACGTAGTGCAGGCCCGCCGGGGTGACCTCGTAGCGCAGGGCCTCCAGCGGGAGCCCGTGGTTGCGGGCGGCGAGCGCCAGCTCGTCCTGGCCGATGCCCTCTCCCGGTGCGGCGATCCGGCCGGCGGGGCTGATCCCGGTGAGGGGGCGCTCCTCCTCCATGGGTTCATCGTCCCGCGGTGGGGGCGGAGCGGCTACTCCGCGTGCGGATCATCCGAGCGGACGGTATGAATTGATATGTCCCTTATGTGATCGGAGTGAAGCGTGGACGACTATCCACTGCTCAACCTGTTCTGGACCATGCTCTGGCTCTTCCTGTGGGTCATGTGGTTCTTCCTGCTGTTCAAGGTGATCACTGACATCTTCAGGGATCACGACCTGCACGGCTGGGGCAAGGCCGGCTGGCTGATCCTGGTGCTCCTGCTGCCCTACATCGGCGTCCTCGTCTACCTGATCGTCCGCGGCAAGGGCATGAGCGGGCGCGATGTGAAGCAGGCGCAGGCCAACGAGAAGGCCTTCCAGGACTACGTCCAGAAGGCCGCCGGTCCGCGCAGCAGCCCTGCCGAGGAGCTCGCGAAGCTGTCCTCCCTCAAGGAGCAGGGCCACCTGACCCAGGAGGAATTCGACAAGGCCAAGGAGAAGCTCCTGGCCTGAGGGCAGCCCTCCCTGCCCGCCGAACGGGGGCCCGGCCGTGTTCTCGCGGTCGGGCCCCCGTTCGGGCGTTCCGGATCAGGCCGGCGTTCCGGATCAGGCCGCGGCCGGGTCCGTGTCCTCCAGGAGGTCGATCAGGGACGAGCGGGCCCGGGCCACTCTTGAGCGGACGGTGCCGATCGGGCAGCCGAGCATGAGCGCCGCCTCGGCGTACGGGAGGCCCATGAGCTGGGTGAGGACGAAGACCTCGCGGCGCTCGGCGGGGATCGCCGCCAAGAGCTCCGCGAGGGCGACACCGTCCTCGAAGCCGGGCACGTCGCGGGGCTGGCTCTGCTCGGCCGCGGTCTGCCAGTCGTCTCTGTCGGCGATCTTGGGGCGGGCCGCCTTGTGGCGCAGGCTGTCCACCACGGTGCGCCGCGCGATGGAGAGCAGCCAGGTGCGGGCGGAGGAACGGCCCTCGAAGCGGTGCAGGCTGCCCAGGGCGCGCAGGAAGGTCTCCTGGGTCAGGTCGTCGGCGGTCTGCGGGTCCGCGCTGAGGTAGGCGACGTAGCGGCGCACGTCGTGGTGCAGGGCGCGGACGAACTGGTCCACCGCCACGGGGTCGCCGTCGCGGGCGGCCAGCGCGAGGAGGGTGACCGCTTCGTCGGGGCCGGCCGCCCGGCGGGCGGGAGCGGGCGTGGGGGCCGGCGTGGGGAGAGCGGTGCGGGTGGTGCTCGTGGTGCGGGTGGTGTTCGGGCGCGTGAGCAGGGCAGCGGTCATCGCCTGGTGTCCTTCTGGGAATCCGGCCGGATGCGAGGCCGCGGCGCGGGCGTGCGGGCAGCGCCGTGCATGCGGTGACAGGAGTGACCTGAGGGACCGCAGCTGCGCGGCTGCCCCACTGCTTCGGCGCGTGGGCATCGCGAGGGCCGGGGAACGGGGAGTACGGCCTGCCGGACGGCATGACCGATGCCCGAGGCGCGGTACGAGTACGGGTACGGGTGTTCCGCCCGTGCGCGGCGCGTCGGGAAGCCGGCTGTCAGACGACAGCGATCCCGTGAGGTGGACCCCGTGAGGTGAGGGCGTCGGCGAGCAGCAGCCTGCGGGGCGTCCGGACCCGGTGGTTCCGGGTGGGGCGGACGCGGGGCCGGTGTGCGGGCGCGGGGAGCCGGAAGAACAGGCGCAGCGGTACGAGGAAGCGGGCGGCGACGGCGCGCAGGACGCGGAAGGCGCCGCGTTCGCCGTGGGCCAGCCAGAGACCGCAGAGCAGGGCGGCCAGGAGGTGGCCCGCGAGCATGCCCGTCGGCGACATCGAGCCCATGGCGTGGGCGCTCGGCATCGGGAGGCTCGTCGCGAGGGGGGCGGCGCCGTCGGCCATGCCGTGCATGCCGTGCATGGCGTGCGTGCCGTGTGGCCCGGGTGCTTCGGCCGCCGGTGGGGCGGCGCAGAGCAGGTACTGGATCCAGCGGCGGCCCAGGGAGGTCAAGGCCGAGGGACCGCCCGGTTCCTTGGGCCGTGCCGCGGTGGCCTGGGCCAGCGCGAATCCGCCGTGCAGGGCCGCCTGGACGCCGACGGTGGCGGAGACGACGGCCGCGAGGCCGCGCTCCCGCCCGGCCAGGATCCAGCCGGTCGCCGAGGTCCCGGCGAACGCCGCGGTCATGCCCCACCAGGGAACCGGGGTTCCCGACATGAGGACGTGCCCGAGCGACGAGAGCAGCACGCAGGTGGCCGCGAACATCGCGGCCCGTACGGCTCGGCAACATCGACCGGGTGTCATGGCGGGGCCATCGTTGCATCGGCCGGGCAGGGGCGACAGAGGGCATCAGGTTTTCTCATCGGCCGGAAATCGTGTCCGCGCCGGATGTGGTGCACGACACAACGGGGGCCGGGAACCCGGGTGTTGAGCCGTCCGACTCCTGTCCGGGGTCCAAGGGTCACGGTCCGAGTTTCAAGGCTGAGGGGCCGGAGCTGAGGGGCCAGGGCTGAAGGCCGAGGACCGGGGGCCGAGGGCGGGAAGCGAGGGGTGCGCGGTGGTGGACCGCAGTACGGCGGAGAGGGCGACGCCCGGAGGAGCGGTCGAGGGGGCGACGGGCGGGCTCACTGCGCTGCTCACCGGTGCCATGGCCTTCTCGATGCTCCAGCTCTTCCTGCTCGGCGCGCTCGGTCCGCGCCTGGTCGGGGAGTTGGGGGTGTCGCCGGCGCTGCTCGGCTGGACCACCACGGTCGGGTTCGGGACGGCGGCGGTGCTGTCGCCGCTCGGCGGGAGGCTCGTGGACCGGATCGGGCCGCGCCGTTCCCTCGTACTGCTGCTGTCGGTGTCCGCGGCGGCGCTCGCGCTGATCGGTGCCGCGCCCGGCCCCGGGTACCTGCTCGCTGCGGTGGCGTTGGGCGGGCTGCCCCAGGCCCTGGCCAATCCGGCCACCAACAAGGCGATCCTCGCCGCCGTGCCTCCCGGCCGCCGCGGGCCGGTGACCGGCATGAAGCAGTCGGGCGTGCAGCTCGGAGCCTTCGCCGCCGGGCTGCCGCTCACGGCGCTGGCCGGCGGGATCGGGTGGCGCGGGGCGGTGTGGACGGCGGCGGCCACCGCCGCGCTGGCGGCGGTGTGCGCGCTGCGCGCCCTGCCCGCGGACCCGCAGGCGGCCCCGGCCGGGGCCCGGGCCTCGCTCGTCCCGCGGGGTGACATCGCCTGGCTGGCGGTGTTCTCCCTGTTCCTGGGCTGCGGGATCGCCTCGGTCAACACCTATGTGGCCCTCTTCGGTGCGCAGCGGCTCGGTATGGGCCCCACCGCGGCCGGCGCGCTGGTCGCGGTGCTCGGGGTCGCGGGCATCGCCGGGCGGGTCGGCTGGTCCAGGGCGGCCCGGCCGGGGCGGGCCGAGTGGCTGCCGGGGGCCCTTGCGGCCGGGGCGGTGGGGGCGGCCGTCCTGCTGCTCGCGGCCCCGGGTGCGGGCGCGCTGGTGTGGGTGGCCGCGGTGGCCGTGGGGGTGTTCGCGGTATCGGCCAACGCCGTCTCGATGGTCCTGGTGATGCAGCGCTCCGCCCCCGGCCGGGCCGGCCAGGACTCCGCCCTCGTGGCCGCCGGCTTCTTCGCCGGCTTCGCCGTCGGCCCCCTCCTCTTCGGCCCCCTCGCGAATGCCGGCCACTACGGGACGGGCTGGCTGCTGGTGGCGGCCGAGTTCGGTGCGGCCGGCGCCGTCGGCGTGACTTGGGCGATGCGGGGGCGGGGACGTTGACGACGCGGACGGATCCGTGGGCGGAACGGGCCCTCGCGCGGCTCCTCGCGCAGGTGGCCGTCACGGCGTCCGCCATCGACGCGGAGCGCTTCCCGCTGTACGCGGATCCGGACACGGGGGAGTGGACGACGACCGGCCGCGGTTCCTGGGCCGGAGGCTTCTGGGCGGGCCTGCTGTGGCTGAGGGCCCGGCACACGGGAACCGCCGCCGACAGGGCCGCGGCCTCCGCCTGCACCGCGCGCCTGGCCGGCTGGGTGGACGCCGACACCTCCACGCGCGGGCTGATCCTCTGGTACGGAACGGCCCTGGCCGTCGAGGATCCCGGAGCGCGACAGCTGCGTTCCCGCGCGGCCGGAGCCTGCCTGTCGTCGATGGACGGGGAACTCGGGCTGCTGCCCTGGGGGTCGGCCTTCGGCGGTCCGCGACTGCTGGCCCGGGTGGACGGCCTGCCCGGCACGGTCTCCCTGCTCGCCACCGTCGGCCCGGCTGCCGCGGCATCGCACCTCCAGCGCCACCTGGCCCTGTGCCTGCCCGGCTCCGGGACGCAGGCCCGCCCCGCCCGTGACCTCGTACCGGCCTGGTCCTACGCGGCGGAGACGGGCTGGCGGGAGTGCGCGGAGCCGGCGCCGGGCTGGAGCAGGGGGCCGGCCTGGCTACTGCTCGCGCTGGCCGACGCACTGCACCGGCCCGCCGTGGCCGCGTGCCTGCCGGGCCGGCCTCGGGCACTGGCGGAACGCCTCGCCGACGTGTGGACCGGCCCGGGGACACCCCTCGTACCGCCTGCGGACGCGGCCCGCCCGGACGGCCCGCCGGACACCTCCGCCGCGGCCGTCACGGCCGTCGCCCTCCTGAAGCTGTCCCTGCTGCCCGGCCCCCGCGCCGCTTCGTACGCACAGCGCGCGGCGGAGATCCTGGAGCACCTGGTCGGCCGCCACTTCTCCGGGGGCCGGCTGCTGAACGGCTGCTACGACGCGGACAAGGGGGTCGCGGTCCGCCACGAACTGGTGTGGGGGGACTTCTTCCTGGCCCTGGGCCTGGCCGCCCTGACCGGGCGGGCGGACCTCCGCACGGTCTGATCCCCGGCCCCGAGGGGCTTGCGCGGCCCGCCCCGGCACGATCCGAAGGAGACGGCCTACCCCCCGTACCCGCGCAGTACCCTCCGAGCCACCCCGGTGATGTGGAGCTCGTCCGGGCCGTCCAGGATCCGGGCCGTGCGGCCCGTGCGGTAGAGGGCGGGGAGGGGGGTGTCGGGGCCGAGGCCGGCCGCGCCGTGGATCTGGATGGCCGCGTCGGCGACCTGCTGGAGCATGCGGGCGGCGGCCACCTTGGCGAGGCCCACCTCGACGTGGGCGTCGCGGCCGGCGCTGATCCCGGCCACCGCCTCGTGGACGAGGGGCCGGGTGGTGCGCAGGGCCAGGAGCGATTCGAAGACGTGGCTCTGTACGAGCTGGTGGCTTCCGAGGGGACCGCGGGAGCCGGTACGGGAGTTCACGCGTTCACACATGAGGTCGAACGCGCGCTGCGCCTGGCCGAGCCAGCGCAGGCAGCGCAGGGTGCGGCCCAGTTGCAGGCGTTCCGCGGCGATGGCGAGGGCCTGGCCGCGTTCGCCGAGGAGGTGGTCGGCGGCCACGGGGACCCGGTCGAACGCGATCTCCCACTGGCCGGACGCCCCCAGTACGGGGAGCTCCCGCACCACCCGGAATCCCGGCGCCGAGGTGGGGACGACGAGGAGGGAGAGCCCCGTGCGGTCTCCGGGTCGGCCGTCGGTGCGGGCCAGGACGGTGACCAGATCGGCCTCGGCGGCGTGCGAGGTGAACCACTTGCGGCCGCTCAGGATCCAGCTGCCGTCCGCCTGTTCCTCGGCGCGCGTCGCGGTGAGGTACGGGTCGGTGCCCGGGGTGTCCGGGTCGGTCATGGCGTAGCAGGCGCGCAGCTCGCCGGCGGTCAGCCGGCGCGGGTAGAGCGCGCGGATCCGGTCGCTGCCGTGCCGCCAGAGCATCGTCGCGTCCAGGAGCGGGGCCGATCCCAGTGCGGCCGGCCCGTGGTCGCTGGCGCCCTCGGCCTCGGCGAGGAGGGCGTAGCGCGCCAGGTCGAGTCCCTGGCCGCCCAGTTCCGCGGGGAGGGGGAGGGCCCAGAGGCCCGCCTCCTTCGCCGCGGCCCGCAGTCCGCGCAGGGCCTCCGCGGCGGCGGGGCCGCCCGCGTCGAGGACGGGTTCGAGGGGCGTGACGCGGGTCCGCACGAACTCCGTGACCCGGATCTTCAACTCCGCTGTCGTGGAAGCCGGTTCGGGTGCCGTGCCCTCCTCGTTCTGCGTCACGTGCTTCTCCATCACTTTCCTCCAGCCCGCCGGGAACCCGTGGGAACGGCAGTCCGACTGTCTTCCCGAGGAACTGGTCGGGCGGGCCCGCCCCTTGGTTCCCGCGTACGGGATCACCTGCGGCGCCGGCCGATCGCCGGGCCGGGAGAAGAGGAGAGGCATGGCGTCACCCGCCGTCACCCAGACCGCTCGGCCGCTCGACGGGCTGCGCTTCACCACCTCCGGACCGCCCGCGCTGGCCGACCCGGTGGCCGGGCACCTCAGGCTGCTCGGCGCCGCCGCGGACGCCGGGCCGGACGCCGGGCCGGACGCCGGGCCCGATGCAGGGCCGGACGCCGACGCCGGGCCCGATGCGGGGGGCGGCCCCGATACGGCCCGGGTCACCTTGACGGGCCTCCCCGGCTTCCCGGGCCTCCCGGGCTCCCCGGGCCTCCCCGGCAGCGCGGCCGCCACCATCGCCTGGGCTTCGCCGGAGGCGGCCCGCAGGGGCGTCACCGACGAGGCGACCGTGCAGGCCGCGACGGGGATCATGGCCGTGCACGGCCGCCGCGACGGCCTGCCGCGGGGGCTCGCCGTCGACTACGCCACCGCCGCGACGGCCGTCCTCACCACGCAGGGGCTGCTCGCCGCCCTGCTGGCCCGGGCCCGGGGGTGCGAGGGCGCCGCCGGGCCGTCGCACACGTACGTGGACCGGGCCGGGCTGCTTGTCGTGTCCCAGTACCTCGCCGCGAGCGGCGCCGACGAAGGCGAAGCCGCGGAACTCGCGCCCGGGGGTCCGCCCTTCACCGCGGCCGACGGCACGCTCTTCGAGCTGGAGACCCTGGATCCGGGTGCCTGGGCCGGGTTCTGGCGGGCCCTGGAGGCCCCGTCCGACGCGGTACGGGCCGGGTGGCGGCCCTTCCAGTTCCGGTACGCCACCGCGTGCGCGCCCTTCCCCGGAGCCCTGCACGCCACCGCCCGGGCCCACGGCTGGCAGCGGATCCGCGACGCGGCGGCCGCCTCGGGGGCCGAGGTCTGCCGGCTGCGGACCCTGGAGGAGCGCGCCGCCGAGGACGACGGAGCCGCCCCCTGGTCCCTGGCCCCGTACGGCCCCGGCGGCCGTGTCCGCACCGAGCAGGCGCCCTCCGCCCTGGCCCTGGCCCCCGCCCCGGCCACCGCCCCCGCCCCGGGCCCGCTCGCCGGGATGACCGTCCTGGAGGCCGGGCGCCGCGTCCAGGCGCCCCTCGCGGCCCATCTGCTGCGGCTGCTCGGCGCCGAGGTCGTCCGGATCGAGCCGCCGGGCGGTGACCCGCTGCGGGGCATGCCGCCCGCCTGTGCGGGGATCTCCGCCCGCTGGCTCGCCCTGAACCGGGGCAAGCACGCCGTGGAGATCGACATCAAGTCGCCCGCCGACCGGCTGCGGCTGACCGCGCTGGCGGCCGGAGCCGATGTGTTCCTCCACAACTGGGCGCCGGGGAAGGCCGCGGAGCTGGGCCTGGACTCCGCGGATCTCGCGCAGGTGAACCCCGCGCTCGTCTACGCGTACACCGGCGGCTGGGGCACGGGCCGGATCGCCGACCCGCCGATGGGCACGGACTTCATGGTCCAGGCCCGCACCGGCGTCGGCGAGGCCGCCCGCCCCGAGGGCGAGGTGCCCGCGCCCTCCCTGATGACCCTGCTCGACGTGATGGGCGGGCTGCTCGGCGCCGAAGCCGTCCTCGCGGGGCTGCTGCTGCGCGAGCACACCGGGCGGGGGGTCCGCGTGGACTCCTCGCTGCTCGGCGCCGCCGACCTGCTCACCGCTCCGGCCCTGGAGCGCGCCCGCAGCGGGGGGCGGAGCCGCCGGCCCGCGGGCTTCCGTACGCCCCTGCGCACCGCCGACGGGTGGATCGCCCCGGCCGACGCGGACGCCCGCGCGGCGGCGGCCGTCGTCCAGGGGCTCGGGGAACCGTCCACCGAGGACGCCCTGGGCGCACTGCGGGCGCGCGGGCTGGGCGCGACCGCCGTCACCACCGACCTTGCCGATCTGCACCACGACTCGCGCTTCTCCGGCTCGATCAGCCGGGACGCGCACGGTGCCCCCGCCGTTCCCGACCCCTGGAGCTTCGTATGACCGTCGCACTGCACGATCTGCTGCCCGTGGGCCTGCGCCGCTCGTGGGCGGTCGACGGAACCTGTCCCGACCTCGACCTCTACAGCCTCTTCCGGGCCCGCCAGATCGCCGACCTGCACCACACGGCGGTCATCGACGCCAAGGGAAAGCTCTGCTACACCGCGCTCGACCGCAAGGTGCGATGTCTGGCCACCGGCCTCGCGGAGCTCGGCGTACGGCCCGGCGACGTGGTCGGCGTGCAGCTCCCCAACGGACGCAACGCGGTCGTCGCCGACCTGGCCCTGGCCGCCATCGGAGCGGTGGCCCTGCCCTTCCCCGTGGGCCGGGGCGGCCAGGAGGCCCGCTGCCTGCTGCGCCGTGCCGAGGCCGTGGCGGTGATCGCCGCCGTGGAGCACCGGGGCCACCGGCACGCCGCCGACCTGCTCGCCCTGGTCCCCGAACTGCCCGCGCTGCGCCACGTCGTCGCGGTCGGCGGACCGGCGGGGACCGAGCCAGAAGGAACGATTCGCCTCGCGGAGCTGCTGCGCTCCGACCCGGTCGCCTTCGTCCCCGCCCGCCCCGACCCCGACAGCGCCGCCCGCATCCTGGTGTCCTCGGGCTCGGAGGCGGAGCCGAAGATGATCGCCTACTCCCACAACGCCCTCGCCGGCGGCCGCGGCAACTTCCTCGCCTCCCTGATGCCCGACGGAACCCCGCCGCGCTGCCTGTTCCTCGTCCCGCTCGCGTCCGCCTTCGGCTCCAGCGGCACCGCGGTCACCCTGGCCCGGCACGGCGGGACCCTGATCGTCCTCGACCACTTCACCCCGGAGGCGGCCCTCGCCGCGGTGCGCGAGCACCGGCCCACGCACGTCCTCGGGGTACCCACGATGATCCGCATGATGCTCGACCGCCTGGAGGCGGAGGCAGCCGCGGGAGAAGCGCAGCCGCTCCCCGCGCCCACCGCCCTGATCCTCGGCGGCGCCCCCCTCGACGAGACCACCGCCGAGAGCGCGAGCCGCGCCTTCGGCTGCCCGGTCGTCAACCTCTACGGTTCGGCCGACGGGGTCAACTGCCACACCGGACTGGGCGCCGCGGCCCCGGACCCCGAGGGCACGGGCGTCGCCGCCGGCCGCCCCGACCCCCGGGTCGCCGAGATCCGCATCACCGACACCGAGACGCACGAACGGCTCCCCGACGGCGCGATCGGGGAGATCATCGCGCGCGGCCCCATGACCCCCATGTGCTACGTCGCCTCCCCGGACCTGGACGCCCTGTACCGCACCCCCGAGGGCTGGGTCCGCACCGGCGACCTCGGCTTCATCGACGGGGACGGGGTCCTCCACGTCGTCGGCCGCCTCAAGGACATCGTCATCCGCGGCGGCTCCAACATCAGCCCCGCCGAGGTGGAACGGGAGCTCTCCTCCCACCCCCTCGTCCGCGACGTCGTCTGCGTCGGGGTCCCGGACGAGGTGATGGGCGAACGCCTCGCCGCCTGCGTCGTCCCGCGCGGCGCGCAGCTCCCCACCCTCGACTCCCTCGCCGGGCACCTCACCCTGCGCGGCCTCGACCGGCGCAAGCACCCCGAGCGCCTGCTGCTGACGGCGGAGCTCCCGCTCACCCCGGCCGGCAAACCCGACCGCGCGACGCTACGGGCCCGCCTCGCGGCCGCCTCCGCCGCCCAGGGGCCCGCCCCGCTCCTCCCCGAGCCCGCCACCCCGGCCCGTACGGAGCCCGCCGGGCCGAGCACTGGCCTCGCCGCCCAGGCCCCGGCCGGGGTCGGCGCGTAGCCGAGGGCGGGGCGGCCCTCGGTGGACCGCCCCGCCCTCGCGCCGTACCGGGGGCGCGCGGCCCCCCGCCGTACCGTCGCCTACCCCGCGGACCCGCCCACCTTGCCCATGGCCTTCTTCAGCTCGGCGCCCGCGTTGCGGTAGACCGGCAGCAGGTCCAGGTCGGTCCCCGGGTAGTTGACGATCTCCACCTGGTGCGCGCCGGAGTCCGGCAGCACGGTCCCGGTCGACATGTGCGCGTTGTCCAGGACCAGCGCCGGCTTCTTCGCCGACAGCTCGGCCAGCTGCGCCGGGGTCACCGCCTCGGGGCCGTAGGTGCCCACCGTGGTGGCGCCCGCCAGCTTCGCGGACCAGGCGGTGAAGACCTGGCTCACCACCGCCGGGCTCGTGCCGCCGGGCCAGGCGGCCCGGACGTCCTTCGTGACCCGCCCGTACTCGGCGTCGAAGTCCGCGGTCCACTTCGCGGCGGCCGCCTGGGTGCCGAACAGCGCGCCCAGCCGGGTGACTTCGGCCTTGACCTTGTCGGCGTCGTTGTCGAGGGCGACCTCCACCAGCTTCGCCTTCGACCCGGCGGCGTCCTTGATCTTCGCGGCGTACGGCTCGAACGGCGCGTAGAGCACGAAGTCGGCCCCGGCGACGGCGGCGAGGTCGGAGGGCTTGGGGTCGTAGTCCGGGGCGTGGTGCACGGACTGCGGCACGATCACCTTGACGTCCTGCGCACCCGCGGCCTTGGCGAAGGCGCCCTCCCAGGTGGTGGTCACGACGACGTGCACCGCGGACGGCGCGGCGCCCCCGGTGGAGGCGGAGGCGCCGCCGCCACCGCTCCCGCCCTCGGTTCCGCAGCCGGCCACCAGGGCCAGTGCCGAACTCAGTGCGAGGAGGAAGGTGATGCGGGCCGAGCTGCTGCGGACGCGGGTTCGCGGCGCCATGAGCGGATTCTCCGTTCGGGTACGAGGTGCACCGCGAGGACGAGCGCCCCCGCGGTCAGGACGAGGACGGGCCCGGGGGGCCAGTCCAGCCGGAGGGCGACGAGGAAACCGGTCAGGTTCACGAAGACGCCGATGCCCACCGCCCACCCGGTGATCGATTTCAGCGAGGTGCCCAGCCGGCGCGCGGCCAGGGCGGGCAGCAGGGTGAGCGCGTCGACCAGCAGGGCGCCGGTGAGCTTGATGGCCCCGGCGACCGCCACCGCGACGAGGACCAGCAGGACCGTGGTCAGTGCCCGCACCGGCACGCCCGAGCACTGTGCGAGCTCACGGTCGTACAGCAGCAGGGCCACCTCGCGCCGCCGCCACCAGAACAGGCCGGGCACGAGGACGGCCAGCACGCCCAGCACCACGAGGTCCGCGCCGCCGACGGACAGGATCGAACCCCACAGCAGCGCGAACGCGCCCGAGGCGTTCACCCCGGAGACCGCGAGGAGCAGCAGCGCGGCCGCGATCGCCAGGCTCATCAGCAGCCCCATCGCCCCCGACAGCCCGTCCGGGGTCCGGGCCAGCGGCGAGACCCCGGCTCCGGCCAGGGCGCAGGCCACCAGCGCGCACAGCATGGGGTCCAGTCCGGTGAGCAGTCCGACGGCGATGCCCAGCAGCGCGACGTGCATCATCGCGAAGCGCACCGGCATGATGTCCAGCCCGACGATGACCACACCGATCACGGGCAGTCCGACGGCGGCGAGCAGCAGGGCGAAGCCCGCCCGCTGTACGGGGGCCAGTTGCAGCAGGGTGCCGAGGTCCGCGCTCGCGAGGGAGGCGGCCGCGAGGGTGGCGCTCACCGGACCTCCCGCAGGTGTCCGGCGGCCATCTCCAGGACCCGGTCGCAGCGTTCAGCGAGCGCCCGGTCGTGCGTGACGACGACGAGCGTCACGGGCAGCGCGGCCAGCACGTCGGCGGCCTCGTCCTGCCCGGCGAAGTCCAGGGCGGCGGTCGGCTCGTCGGCGAGCAGCACACCGGCCCCCGCAGCCACGCAGCCGATCGCCCGGGCCAGGTACATCCGCTGCAACTGCCCGCCGGACAGGGTGTGCAGCGGCCGTGCGGTCAGCGGCCCCACCCCCAGCCGGCCGGCGGCCTCGGCGGCCGCGCGCGGATCCCCGCTGCTGGCGAGGAGTTCGCCGCCCAGGAGCGGGAAGCGTCCGGCGGCGGGCTTCTGCGGGATCCACGCGCACGCCCGCCGCCGCCAGACCGGATCGCCCGTACGGCCGCCGACCAGGATCTTTCCGCTGACCTGCGGGTGCAGTCCGAGGACGGCGCGCAACAGGGTGGTCTTGCCCGATCCGTTCGTACCGGTCAGCGCGACGCGCTCCCCGGCGGCGATCTCCAGGTCGACGCCGGTCACGGCCTCGACCCGCCCGTGCCGGCAGCCCACCCCCTCCATCCGCACGTCCAGCCCGCCCATTCCACGCCCTTCCGCTGTCACCGGCCGTTTCTCCGCATGGAGTTGGTCGGACGGAAGGGGCCCGCAGTTCCGGCGATCCGCGATCCGCGATCCGCGATCCGCGATCCGTGATCCGGGCGCAGGGCTGTGATGGGTTCGCGCCGTCCAGCCGGGCGGGACCGGCCATTCCGCGTGGGCGCTCCAATTTCTACAAGAACCCGCGCCCGCTTCGGGACACGATCGCGCCGCCACCTCCCGTGGTGATCAACACGCCTGTGATCAAAGGGAGTCGAGCCCATGCACGAGACCGTCCGCACGCCTGACCGCACCGCTCGCCGGATCCTGCGCGGCGCCACCCGGCGCAGGGTGCTCCTGCACCGCGCCCTGGCGAGCGCCGTCGTCCTGGCCGCGACCGGAACCGTCCTCGCCGCCGCCCCGCAGCCCGCCCATGCCGCGCTGCCGGCGCAGTCGATATCCGACCCCGTGCACTACTGGAACGACGTGCTGCAGAACGTCTTCCGCCGGGTCGGCGGCGGGCCCGTTCCGCTGGCCCGCTCCGCCGCGATGATGAATGCGGCGATCTACGACGCGGAGTCCTCGTACCAGCTGAAGTGGAAGGGCAGAATCACCTCGGAGCCGTACATCAAGGCGGAGAACTACGTGGGCTGGGTCGAGGGCCCCGACGAGGAGGAGCGGGTCATCGGCCGCACGGCCTACAACATCCTCCTCGGCCTCTACGGCAACAAGCAGAGCCGCTACGCCGATCAGACGCAGTACCTCGACGCGCGCTTCCGCGAGCGGTTCGGCACCGAGCCCACCGCCGGCGACTTCCTCGACCTCTCCGTGGTCGGCGCGATGGTCAAGCAGATGACCGACGCCCGCACCGGCGACGGCTCCGACAACCCCCAGGTCTACGTGGGGGACAACAAGCCGGGCGCCTGGCGCCCGACGAGCTACCCGGACATGCCCGACGCCTCCTGCGACGAGGACAGCGACGCGGTCAGCCCGTTCTACGGCCAGGTCAAGCCGTTCTCGCTGACCTCCGGCTCCCAGTTCCGCCCCACCACCCTGACCCAGTACGGCTCGTACGAGGCCCTGGTGGCGAGCGACGAGTACAAGCGGCAGGTTGACGCGGTCCGCACGGCCGGCGCTGACAAGCCCACGGCGGCCACCCCGGTGATCAGCCGGACCCCGGACCAGCTCGCCGCCGCCTGGTTCTGGGCCAACGACAACAACGGCACCTACAAGCCGCCGGGCCAGATGCTCCAGGCCACCCGCGATATCGCCAAGGCCCGCGGCCTCGGGGTCTACGCCAACGCCCGGCTCTTCGCCCTGGTCTCCCTCGCCATGGCCGACACCGGAATCGCGGTCCGCGACGCCAAGTTCGCCACCCCCATCGACCTGTGGCGGCCCGTCTCGGCGATCCGCGAGGGTGGCCTCGACCCCCAGTGGAAGCCGCTGCTGAAGAGCCCGACGGGCGTCAACGTCAGCCCCTGCTTCCCCGCGTACGTCTCCGGCCACGCCTCCTTCGGCGCCGCCTGGGCCGGGGTGATGAAGCGCTACTTCGGCAGCGACGCCATCTCCTTCGACCTCACCACCGACGAACCGCAGGCCCCGGTCAAGACCCGCCACTTCACCAGCTTCAGCGCCGCCGCCAAGGAGGACGCCGACAGCCGCATCTGGCTCGGCGTCCACTACCCGTGGGACGCCGCGGACGGCCTCGTCCTCGGTGACAAGGTCGCGGGCCAGGTCTTCACCACCAAGCTCCGCACCCTCTGAGCCGACTGACCGGCCGCCCCACGGGCCCGACCTGACGGGCCCGGCTCGACGGGCAAGGCCCCACCCGGCCGGATGACGTAAGCCTTTCGTCATCCGGCCGGGCCTGGTCCCGCCCCGCGCCCGCGCGTTGAATACCCGGGACGGCCGGAAGACCCGGGGCCGGACGGCCGCACGCGAGGAAGGGCCCGACGAGTGACACAGAACCCGGCGCGAGACGAGCCGCGGAACCAGCCGCAGCACCCGCCGAGGAAGCGGGGCGCACGCAGGATCCTGACCGTCCTCGCCCTCCCGGCGGCCCTCCTGCTGGGCCTCGGCCTGTACTGGTTCCAGCCGTGGAAGCTCTGGCAGGACGCCACGGTCCACGAGTCCCTCCCGGCGGCGCCGCCCGCCACGGCCCCCACCGCCCCCGGGCCCGCGCCGACCCTCCCGCCCACCGCCCCGGCGGCCCCCGCGGCCCCCGCGGCCCCGCGGACCCTAGCCCAGGGCTCGCTGATCAGCCACGAGCACACCACCACCGGCACCGCGAAGCTCATCCGGCTCCCGGACGGCTCCCTCACCCTGCGCCTGGAGGGGCTCGACACCAGCAACGGCCCGGACCTGCGGGTCTGGCTGACGGACGCGCCCGTGAAGGAGGGCACGGAGGGCTGGCGGGTCTTCGACGACGGCAAGTACCTCAGCCTGGGCAAGCTCAAGGGCAACAAGGGCGACCAGAACTACCCGCTCCCCGCCGACGTGAATCCCTCCGACTACGGCAGCGTCACCATCTGGTGCGACCGCTTCGACGTCTCCTTCGGCGCGGCGGCGCTCACGGCCGTGTGACCCTTGTCCCCGTACCAAGGGCGCGCCGCGGGCGCGGGCAGGATCGGGGGCAGGGCGTGGCAGGACCGCAAGCACCGGAGGACCACCTCCCGGGATACGCCGACCTGCTGGTGGACGCCTGTGCCACGGGACGCCGGCTGACCCGCGCCGAGCTGGAGTCGCGCCGTGCGGAGGGCGAGCGGGCGGCGGAGGCCGGACAGCCGCTCCGCGCACTGATACGCCACCACCTGGCCGCGGCGCAGCTCGTACGGCCGCTCCCCCCGTCCGCCCTGCTCCTGGCGGCCGTCGAGCAGGCGGTCGACGCCTTCGTCGAGGGGTACGAGCGCGCCCAGCACCACGCCGTCCGTCAGGAGGAGGCGGCCCGCCGGGAGTTCATCGACGACCTCCTCTACGGCGGCAGCGACCTGGGCCGGCTCGCGGAGCGCGCCGAGCGCTTCGGGCTGCGCCTCTCGCAGTCGCACGGCGTCGCCGTGGCCACCGGCCCCGAACCGTACGGTGACGGCTTCCCGGTGGCGCGCGGGATCGAGTCGGCGGTCCTCGCCCGGTTCCCCGGCCGGCAGGTGCTGCTGAGCACGAAGGACGGCCGCCTGGTCTGCGTGGCCCCCGGGGACCAGCCCGAGGTCCTGGCGTACTTCGCGAAGCGGGCACACGCGGCCACCGACGGCGGCCGGGTCGGGATCGGCCGCTCGCACCCGGGCCCGGGCGGGGTCGTCCACTCCTACGAGGAGGCCCTCAACGCCCTCGACCTGGCCCGGCGGATGGACCTGGAGGGCCCGGTGCTCCACGCCGTCGACCTCCTCGTCTTCCCGGTCCTGACCCGGGACCGGCAGGCCATGGCCGATCTCGTCGAGAGCACCCTCGGCCCGCTGCGCGCCTCCCGCGGCGGCGCGCAGCCGCTCCTCGACACGCTCACCGCGTACTTCGACAGCGGCTGCGTCTCCACGGAGGCGGCCCGGCGGCTCTCGCTCAGCGTGCGCGCGCTGACGTACCGGCTGGAGCGCATCCACACCCTCACCCGCGCCGACCCGGCCGACCCGCTGAACCGCTACACGCTCCAGACCGCGGTGATCGGCGCCCGCCTGCTGGGCTGGCCGGGCGACGGCGCCTGATCCGGGCGCCCGTACGGTGAAGGCCCGCCGTGCAAGCGTGCGCTGAAGCGGCGCTCTGAAGACATGCCCTGAAGCCGTGCGTCAAAGAGGCGTCAAGATTGCCGACGGCAGGCAATGTGCGAAGCACCCCTCCGCTGACACGATGCCGGTGTCCGGCACGAACGTCACACGGGCGGGGAGGTGCTCCATGGGCTTGTTTCTTGGTCTCGGCATTGCGGGGATCGTGCTGCTGGCCCTCTCCCTGATCCTCGACGGCGTGCTGGAAGGCCTCTTCGACGGTGCGCTCGGCGGACTGTTCGACGGCTGGCTGTCGCTTCCGGTGCTCGCGGGCTTCGTCTCGATGCTCGGGTTCACGGGAGCGATCGTGCTCGGGACCACCGGGTGCGGGCCGGGTCCGGCGACCGCCGCGGGCGCCCTCGCGGGAGCCGGCGCGGGCTGGGCGACGTACCGCCTGAGCCGCGCCCTGATGCGGGACCGCAGCGGGGCCGCCCCGCACCACGACTCCCTCGTCGGCTCGACCGGGACCGTGGTCACCGCGATCCCGCTCTCCGGCTACGGCGAGGTGCTCCTGCGCCTGGCCGGCCAGCCCGTGAAGTACGCGGCGACCGCCGAGGGCCCACTGGCCCGCGGCGCGGAGGTGTGGGTGACGGCGGCTCCGTCGTCCAGCTCCGTCAGCGTCCGCCCCGTAGAGCACTGAGGCCTCACCACCACTTACCACTCACCACTCACCACCATCACCGATCTGCTCCCACGGGGAGGCAGGGGGGATCCGCCATGAGTCCAGTCGTCACCGCGGTCGTCGGAGTCGCCGTGCTCCTCGTCCTGCTCGCCCTGGTCGTCGTCACGCGCTACAAGGTCGCCGGGCCCAGCGAGGCGTTCATCATCACCGGCCGGCGCGGCAAGAGGTCCACCGACCCGGAGACCGGCCGGATATCCACCGACACCACCGGCCAGAAGGTCGTGGTCGGCGGCGGGGTCTTCGTCGTCCCCTTCGTGCAGCAGCGCTACACCCTCGACCTCTCCAGCCGGCACATCCCCATCGCCGTCCGCGGTGCGGTCACCCTGCGCGGCATCAAGGCCAACCTCGAAGGCGTCGCGATCGTCAAGGTCGGCGGCAACGAGGACGCCATCAGGGCCGCCGCCCAGCGGTTCCTCCAGCAGCAGGACGGCATCGTCGGCTTCACCCAGGAGGTCCTCTCCGGAGCCCTGCGCGCCATCGTGGGCCGCATGTCGGTGGAGGACATCATCCGTGACCGCGCCGCCTTCGCGGGGCAGGTCGCCGAGGAGGCGGAGGCCAGCCTGTCCGGGCAGGGCCTGGTCCTGGACGCCTTCCAGATCCAGGACATCACCACCGAGGGCTCCTACCTCGAAGACCTCGGCCGCCCCGAAGCCGCCCGCGCCAAGCAGGAGGCCGACATAGCGGAGGCCAACTCCCGCCGGGCGGCCGAGCAGGCCCGGCTGAAGGCGGAGGAGGAGATCGCGGTCGCCGAGCGCACCCTCTACCTGCGCAAGGCGGAGATCAAGGCCGAGACCGACGCGGCGGCCGCCCAGGCCAACGCCGCCGGTCCGCTCGCCGAGGCCGACCGCCAGCAGCAGATCCTCGGCGAGCAGGAGAAGGTGGCCGAGCGCCAGGCCGCCCTGACCGACCGCCAGCTCGACACGCAGGTCCGCAAGCCCGCCGACGCCCGCCGCTACGAGGCCGAGCAGGAGGCGGAGGCCAAGCGGGTGGCCCGGGTCAAGCAGGCCGAGGCCGAGCGCCTCGCGGCCATCGCCGCCGCCCAGGGCGAGGCGGAGCGCGCCCGTCTCACCGGTGAGGGCGAGAAGCAGCGCCGTTCCGCCCTGGCCGAGGCCGAGGCCATCGAGGGCGCCAAGCGGGGCGAGGCCGAGCGGGCCCGCCGTGCCGCGATCGCGGAGGCCGTGCGGCTGGAGGGCGACGCGGAGGCCGCCGCCATCCTGGCCCGGGGTTCCGCCGAGGCGGAGGCGATGCAGAAGAAGGCGGAGGCCTTCGAGACGTACGGTGACGCGGCGATGATCCAGATGATGGTCGAGGCGCTGCCGCAGGTGGTCGCCAAGGCCGCCGAGCCGCTGTCCGCCATCGACAAGATGACCGTCATCTCCACCGACGGCGCGAGCAGGCTCTCCCGTACGGTCACCGACAACGTCGCCCAGGGCATGGAGCTCCTGAGCTCCACCACGGGCGTCGACCTGGCCGAACTCCTCAAGGGCCTCACCACCCCGAAGGACTCCCAGACCCCGGCGGCTCCCGCCCTCAACGGAAAGATAGAGATCACCGGCTGACCCCGGGGCCGCGTTCGGCCGCAGCCGGCCACCATCGGCAACCGCCCACCGGCATCGGCCGAGCCGCCGCCCCGCCACCCCGTCGTCGCGGGAGACTGGTCCCATGACCACTCCCGCGACCCCGATGGACACCGTCACGCTGGAGCGCCGCATCGCGGCCCGCCCCGAAACCGTCTTCGGCCTCCTCACCGACCGGGAGAAGCAGCCGTCCTGGATGGGCGACGCCGACGCAACGTTCTCCTTCCAGCCCGGCGGCGCGTACCGCACCCGGGTCACCGGCGAGAACGTGGCGTCCGGCCGCTTCCTGACGGTCGACCCGCCCGAGCGGCTCGTCTTCACCTGGGGCTGGGAGGGAGCCGGCACGCCCCTGGCACCCGGCTCCACCCGGGTGGAGATCACCCTCGAACCCACCCCCGCGGGCACCCTGCTCCACCTGATCCACAGCGGCCTGCCCACCACGGAGGCGTGCGAGGCCCACGCGGAGCTCTGGCAGCACTACATCGACCGCCTCACCCTGCACGCCGAAGGCGGCAACCCCGTCCCGGACCCGTGGATGCGCCCCCCGACGGACTGACGGACGCAAGGAGAACGATCTCCACAAACGCAGGAAGGGCCTGACCCGCGATGCGGATCAAGCCCTTGACCTGGTCTTACGAAGTCGGGGTGGCGGGATTTGAACCCACGACCTCTTCGTCCCGAACGAAGCGCGCTGCCAAGCTGCGCTACACCCCGATGTCCACCCTTGCAGCGCTTGCTGCCCTGGCGACATCGATTACTTTAGCGGACCCTCGGCCGGAGACGAAATCCGGTTTTCGCGGGCCGGTCGGTACGGGCGGTAGCGGTCCGCCAGGACCAGGGCCAGGCCGACGGCGTAGAAGACGAGGCCCAGGACGACCGCGTTCAGGGCGACCCGGGCGTAGCCGTACTGGGCGGCGTCGATGAAGGGGTACGTGTACCGGGTCGGGACGTCGGGGGAGAGCAGGGCGCCGCGGATCAGCGCGAAGACCACGTAGAGCAGGGGGTACGCCAGCCACTGCGCGGCGTAGCGCGGGCGCAGGGTGCGGGGGGCGGTCAGGAGGAGGAAGTCCAGGACGGCGCCGATGGGGGTGACCGTGTGGAGGAGCTGGTTGGAGACGGCCTTCGCCCCGGACAGCTTGTCCAGGTCCTCGACCACGTTGAAGGGGCTCGACGGGTTGGCCAGGACCAGGTGGAAGACCAGCCCGGTGATCAGGATGAAGAGGAGCACCCCGCCCCGCCAGAAGGGGGCCACGTCCGGTTCGCGGCGCGCCAGGCGGTAGGCGGAGAGCCCGAAGGTGATCGCGACCAGGATGTTCGTCCAGATCGTGAAGAAGCTCAGGACGACGGGCACGCTCCCGTACGCGCAATCGATGACCAGGCCGGTGACGGCCGCGGCTGCGATCAGCGCACGGAAGGCGACGGTCGGGAGGCGGAGGGCGCCGGGTGTGATCATCATCCTGCCAACGTACCCGCGCGCCCGCCCGTCCCTAGGCCTTCGGAGTCAGTGTCAGCAGTGTCGCCTCGGGCGGGCATGCGAAGCGCACCGGGGTGAAGCGGTTGGTCCCGCAGCCCGCCGATACGTGGAGGTACGCGCGCTGCCCCTCCGCCTCGTGCGTCGAGAGGCCCTTCACCCGCTTGGTGTCCAGGTCGCAGTTGGTGACGAGGGCCCCGTAGAAGGGGATGCACAGCTGGCCGCCGTGCGTGTGGCCGGCCAGGATCAGCGGGTACCGGTCGGCGGTGAAGGCTTCGAGGACGCGCAGGTACGGGGCGTGGACGACGGCCATCGAGAAGTCCGCGTCCGCCTCCGGTCCGCCCGCGACCTTCGCGTACCGGTCGCGCTTGATGTGCGGGTCGTCCAGGCCGGTGAAGGCCAGCTCCAGTCCGTCGAGCTTGAGCCGGCCCCGGGTGTTGGTGAGGTTGAGCCAGCCGGCCGCGTCGAAGGCGTCCCGCATGCCCTCCCACGGGTTGTGTACGGCCCCGACGACCGGCGCGTTGCCGTTCAGCCCGTGCCTGCCCTGCGTCTTCTCCAGCAGGTAGCGGCCGGGATTGCGCAGCCGCGGGCCGTAGTAGTCGTTCGAGCCGAAGACGTACACGCCGGGGAAGTCCATCAACGGGCCGAGCGCGTCGAGCACTTCCGGCACGCCCTCCGTATCGGAGAGGTTGTCGCCCGTGTTCACCACGAAGTCGGGGCGCAGCCCGGCGAGCGACTGCAGCCAGGCGCGCTTCTTGCGCTGCCCGCCGACCATGTGGATGTCCGAGACCTGCAGGACGCGCAACGGGCGCATCCCTCGGGGCAGCACGGGGACCGTGACCCGGCGCAGGCGGAAGGACCGGGCTTCGAAACCGGCGGCATAGGCCAGACCGGCGGCCCCCGCCGCGGCGATCCCGGCGGTGACCTTCAGAGGTACTCCGTAACGCGCACGCATGCCCATATGTTCGCAGACCCGGCAAGCCCGCCGGGAAACCGGCGGGCGCCGGAGCCCCCGTACCTGGCAGACTCGGGGCATGACCACGCTCAAGGCCAAGCTCCAGGAAGACCTCACCACCGCCATCCGCGCGCGCAACGAGCTCGCCTCGTCCACGCTGCGCCTGACCCTCTCCGCCATCACCAACCAGGAGGTCGCGGGCAAGGAAGCCCGGGTGCTCTCCGACGAGGAAGTCCTCAAGGTGATCGCCAAGGAGGCGAAGAAGCGCCGCGAGGCCGCGGATGCCTTCGCGCAGGGTGGCCGTCCCGAGCAGGCCGCGCGGGAGACCGCCGAGGGCGAGTTCCTCGACACCTACCTGCCCAAGCAGCTCGGCGAGGCCGAGCTCGACGCGATCGTGGCGCAGGCCGTCGAGGAGGCCCGTGCGGCGGGCGCCGAGGGGCCGCGGGCCATGGGCGCCGTGATGAAGATCGTGAACCCGAAGGTCGCGGGTCTGGCGGAGGGCGGGCGCGTCGCCGCCGCCGTCAAGAAGCACCTGTCCTAGTACGGGTTCCCCGTACGGGGTGCCGCGTATGGGGTGCCGCGTATGGAGTTCCCCGTACGGGATTCCTTGTACGGGGTTCCCCTCAGGGAACGCCGAGGGCCCCCGCCCGATCCGGATGCGGATCTGGTGGGGGCCCTCCGTCGTTCGGTGCGGTTACGGCGCCTAGTCGCGGCCGCCGATGATCCCCGGCGGGAGCGAGATCCCGCTGAGCGGGTCGTCCCCGCCCGTGCCGCCGTTGTTCCCGCCCGTGTTCCCGCCGGTGGGTCCGGCGGCGGTGCCCCCGCCGGGCCGGCCGTCGCCGGGCTTGCCGTCGCGGCCCGGCTTGCCGGGCTTGTTGGGCTTGCCGCTGCTGGGCTTGCCGCCGGCCGCCGGGCTCGGGGTGTCGGGGATGTTCACCGTGGTGAAGCCCGGGGCCTCGCGGCCGGAGAGGGCGCCGGAGACGGCCTGCTTCCAGATCGGGCCGGGCAGGCCACCGCCGAAGACCTTGTCGTAGTACTGGCCGCCGATGGTGATGTTCTCCATCGACACCTGCTTGGCGCCGCCGGAGCCGACCCAGGTCGCGCCGGACATGTTCGGGGTGTAGCCGACGAACCAGGCGTTGTAACGGCTGTCGGTGGTACCCGTCTTGCCCGCGCTCTGCCGGTCGGTCAGACCCGACTGCTGGCCCGTACCGGAGTCGACCACGCCGAGCAGCAGCGTGTTGATGGTGTCGGCGGTCCGCTCGGTCATCGCGCGGCCGCACTTGGACTTCGGGACCGTCAGCGCCTTGCCGTGCGAGTCGGTGATGGACTCGATGGCGACCGGGGTGCAGTACACGCCGCGGTTGGCGAAGGTGGCGTAGGCGTTGGCCATCGTCAGCGGGGACATGCCCTGACTGCCGAGCGCGATGGCGGGGACCTCGGGGAGCTTGGCGCCGTCGGCCTGGATCACGCCGAGCTTGGCGGTCATCTCGGTGACGGGGCACAGGCCGATCTCGGAGATCATCTCCACGAAGTAGGTGTTGACCGACTTGGCCATCGCCTCCTTCATCCCGTACGGGCCGACCTCGGACTCGGTCTCGTTCTCCACCTTCGCGTTGCCGGTGTTGACCCAGGGCTTGTCGCCGCAGGTCCGTACCGGGCTCGGGTAGTCCATGTCGTACGGGGACTGGTACATCTTCGTCGGCGGCAGGCCGCCTTCGATGGCCGCGGCCGCGACGAAGGCCTTGAAGGTGGAGCCGGTCGGGAAGCCGAAGTTCGAGCCGCCCATCTTCTTGTCCACCGAGAAGTTGATCTGGGTCTCGTTCTTGCCGAAGCCGTACGGCTTGGACTGGCCCATGGCGAGGACCCGGCCGGTGCCGGGCTGGACGAGGGTGACGGCCGTCGCGACCTTGTCGTCCTGGTCCACGTGGTCCTTGATGGAGTCGTTGACGGACTCCTGCGACTGCGGGTCCAGGGTCGTGCGGACCGTCAGGCCGCCCTGGTTCCAGACCTTCGCCCGCTCCTCGCGGGTCTTTCCGAAGGCGGTGTCGTCGAGGAAGCTGTTGCGCACGTAGTCGCAGAAGAAGCCCGCGCCCTTGACGGCGGTGATGCAGCCGTTCTTCGGCTTGGTCACCTTCAGCTGGAGCGGCTTCGCCTTCGCCGCGTCCGCCTCGGCCTGCGAAATATCCTTTATGTCGGCCATTCGCTGGATGACGATGTTGCGGCGCTTCGTCGCCTCCTGCGAGTCGTTCACCGGGTCGTACCGGCTCGGCGACTGCACCACGCCGGCCAGCATCGCCGACTCGTCCAGGGTCAGGTCCTTGGCGGGCTTGCTGAAGTAGCGCTGGGCGGCGGATTCGATTCCGTACGCCTGCTGCCCGAAGTAGGTGATGTTGAGGTAGTTCTCGAGGATCTTCTTCTTCCCGAGCTCCTCCTCGACCTGGATCGAGTACTTCAGCTCGCGGATCTTGCGGCCGAGGCTCTTCTCCTGCGCCTCGCGCACCTTCGTCTCGTCGTCGCCGGCCTCTTCGACGAAGACGTTCTTCACGTACTGCTGCGTCAGCGTCGAGGCGCCCTGCGCCGCGCCGCCCTCCTGGGCATTGCGGTTGACCGCACGCAGGATGCCCTTGAGGTCGATCGCCCCGTGCTCGTAGAAGCGGGAGTCCTCGATGGCGACGATGGCCTTCTGCATGTACGGGGAGATGGCCGTGATGGGGACCACCTGCCGGTCACGTGAATAGACCGTGGCGATCAAGCCACCCTCGGAGTCCAGGATCGTGGTGCGCTGGCTCAACGGAGGTGTCTTGAGATTGGCCGGGATCTCATCGAACCCCTCGACCGTGCCCTTGGCCGCGAGCCCTAGGGCGCCTGCGCCCGGGATCGCGATGCCCGCAAGTACAACTCCGGAGAGAACGGACACACCGAGGAACTTGGCGGCCTGCTGTGGCCCCGTGAGCCCGCCGCCCGAGCGCTTCTTTCCCATGGAGGGCAGCCTACGTTCTCATTCGCCGGACACACGCGAATGCCTTGGCCTAAGCTGTCCTCAACTGTCACAGCAGTGCGGTGGGACATCAACCCCTCGGCTTGTTTTTCACCCTTCCCGAATGGGGTGGACGCATGTCCGAATCTCGCCTCCTGTGATCAGCATGCCCCGTCGATTTCACCCAAATCGCCGGAATGGTCGGGCATGTCGCAGGATCACTCCGTCGGGTGATCTGCCGCTTACCCATAGTCCGTTCGGACCATTCAAGATTGGGCCCGTCGGGGGTGTTGCACTGTGCCCGCCTTCCGTAACGTCCTCAACTGGCAGCGGTGAATATGCCGCTACCGCCGTGGGGGAGCCTCGATTCGGGAGAGGACGGCGCCGGGATGGGCTGGGTTACCGACTGGAGTGCGCAGGCAGCCTGCCGCACTACCGATCCGGATGAACTGTTCGTTCAAGGAGCGGCACAGAACAGGGCCAAGGCGGTGTGCACCGGATGTCCGGTGCGGACCGAGTGCCTGGCCGATGCGCTCGACAACCGTGTCGAGTTCGGAGTGTGGGGCGGAATGACCGAGCGGGAACGACGTGCGCTGCTGCGCCGGCGTCCCACCGTCACCTCGTGGCGGCGCTTGCTCGAAACCGCCCGCACGGAGTACGAGCGCAGTACGGGCATCCTCACCATGGATGCCGACGAGGAGATCGACGTTCCGTACGAGGCGTACCTGGCAGCCGGGTAGACCACCCGGGCACCATGTCGTAGGAACGCCTAAGCTCCGGCCGGAACCCCGGCCGCGAGTCGCTCTCCGATGGCCCGCAGCCCGGCGAGGTCGTGTACGTCGCCGGGCAGGGCGGCCACTTCGGCCACCGCCACCTCGGGGTGCAGCGAGGTGAAGCGGTCACGCGTGCGCTGTTCGCGCGCGATGACCTGCATGCGTTCGGCGTGCAGGCGCAGCAGCCCTGCCGTGATCACGTCCACGTCGGCGTCCACGTCTGCGTTCGCGTCCGCGCGGGTCTCCGCGTCGGCGCGCGCGTCCGTGTCCGCGCTCGTGTCCGCGCCGGCTTCTACGGTGTCGGCGCCGGTCTCTCGCGCAGTGCGGGCGGCGGTGTCGGTGTCGGTCTCCGGGTCGGCCTCGGTGGAGTCACGAAGTCCAGCTTTCCCGGACTCCTGATCCACAATGCCGCCTTCTTCAAGATTCTCCGCGGCGGCCAACGCCCGCTCCGCGGAGAGCTGTTCGGCGTCGCTGCCGTGCACCCGGTTCAGGACCAGCCCGGCCAGCGGCATCCGCTCAGCGGCCAGCCGCTCCACGAAGTACGCGGCCTCGCGCAACGCGTCCGGTTCGGGCGCGGAGACCACGAGGAACGCCGTACCGGGGGCCTGGAGGAGCTGGAAGGTCGCGTCCGCGCGGGTGCGGAAGCCGCCGAACATCGTGTCCATGGCGGCCACGAAGGTCTGCACGTCCTTCAGCAGCGAGGCACCCATCAGCTTGCTCAGCGTGCCCGTCATCATCGACATGCCGACATTGAGGAACTTCATCCCCGCCCGGCCGCCCACCTTCGCCGGAGCCATCAGCACCCGGATGAACTTCCCGTCCAGGAAGGACCCCAGGCGCCCCGGCGCGTCCAGGAAGTCCAGCGCGGAGCGGCTCGGCGGGGTGTCCACCACGATCAGGTCCCAGTCGTCCCGGGCCCGCAGCTGCCCCAGCTTCTCCATTGCCATGTACTCCTGCGTGCCCGCGAAGCCGGCCGACAGGGACTGGTAGAAGGGGTTGGCGAGGATGGCCTGCGCGCGCTCGGGGTCGGAGTGGCCCTCGACGATCTCGTCGAAGGTCCGCTTCATGTCGAGCATCATGGCGTGCAGCTCGCCGCCGGCGCCGCCCTCGGCTCCCTGCACGCCCTTCACCCGGCGCGGGGTGTTGTCGAGCGAGTCGATCCCCATCGACTGGGCCAGCCTGCGCGCCGGGTCGATGGTCAGGACGACCACCTTGCGCCCGCGCTCCGCGGCCCGTACCCCGAGCGCCGCGGCGGTGGTGGTCTTGCCGACCCCGCCCGCCCCGCAGCACACGATGATCCGGGTCTGCGGATCGTCCAGCAGCCGGTCGACCTCCAGCCGCGGGGGAGTCTCCATCGTCGCCTCCGTCGTTCCGGTCTCGCTCATTCCTCGCCCACCTGCTTCCGCAGCTCCGCGGCGAGCCCGTAGAGCCCGGCCAGGTCGATCCCCGCGCCGAGGGCGGGGAGTTCGTACGTCGGCACGTCCAGCTCCGCCAGCACGGCGCGCTGGGCGCGCTCCAGCTCCACCCGGCTCGCGTGCTCCGAGGCCTGCGCGAGCAGCGGGCCCACCAGCCGTTCGGCCGGCCCGCCGCGCCGGGCGCTGCCGAGGCCGGCCCGGGACAGCGCCCGGGACACGTCGGAGCGCCGCTCGCCCGCGGCGGCGCGCAGGGCGTCCTCGTCGAGGTGGTGCGGCCGGACCATGTTGACGATGACCCGCCCCACCGGCAGGCCCGCCTGCCGCAGTTCGGCGATCCCGTCGGCGGTCTCCTGCACGGGCATCTCCTCCAGCAGCGTGACCAGGTGCACGGCCGTCTCGGGGGACTTGAGCACCTTCATGACGGCCTGCGCCTGGTTGTGGATCGGCCCGAACCGGGCCAGGCCCGCCACCTCGTCGTTGACGTTCAGGAAGCGGGTGATCCGGCCGGTCGGCGGAGCGTCCATGATCACGTGGTCGTAGACGAACCGGCCGGCCTTGTCCTTGCGCCGGACGGCCTCGCAGGCCTTGCCCGTCAGGAGCACGTCCCGCAGCCCCGGCGCGATGGTCGTTGCGAAGTCGATGGCGCCGAGCTTCTTGAGGGCGCGGCCGGCCGAGCCGAGCTTGTAGAACATCTGGAGGTAGTCCAGGAGCGCCCGCTCCGCGTCGATGGCGAGCGCGTAGACCTCCCCGCCGCCCGAGGCGACGGCGATCTTCCGGTCCTCGTAGGGGAGCGCCTCCGCCCCGAAGACCTGGGCGAGGCCCTGCCTGCCCTCGACCTCCACCAGAAGTGTCCGCCTGCCCTCGCGCGCGAGGGCGAGCGCGAGTGCCGCGGCGACCGTGGTCTTGCCGGTGCCGCCCTTGCCGCTGACCACCTGGAGCCTGCTCACAGGGCCCGAGCCTAATTCCTCCCGGGCGGCGGCGGTGGTGGCGGGGCCCCGCACGGCAGGCACTACGCTCGCTCCCATGACCAAGAAGTTCGAATACGCGACCGTCCCGCTGCTGGTCCACGCCACCAAGCAGATCCTGGACACCTGGGGCGAGGACGGCTGGGAGCTCGTCCAGGTCGTCCCCGGCCCGAACAACCCCGAGCAGCTCGTGGCCTACCTGAAGCGGGAGAAGGCGGCATGAGCGGAGCGGTCGAGGCGCGGCTGGCCGAACTCGGCCTGACCCTGCCCGAGGTCGTCCCGCCGCTGGCCACGTACCAGCCGGCCGTGCGGTCGGGTGCCTACGTGTACACCGCCGGCCAGCTCCCGATGGTCAAGGGCAACCTGCCCGTCACGGGCAAGGTCGGCGCCGAGGTCTCGGCGGAGCAGGCCAAGGAACTGGCCGCGACCTGCGCACTGAACGCGCTCGCCGCGGTGAAGTCCGTCATCGGCGACCTCGACAAGATCGCCCGCGTCGTGAAGGTGGTGGGCTTCGTCGCCTCCGCCCCCGACTTCACCGCCCAGCCGGGCGTGTTGAACGGCGCGAGCGCGCTGCTGGGCGCCGTCCTCGGCGACAAGGGCGTCCACGCCCGCAGCGCGGTCGGCGTGGCGGTCCTCCCGCTCGACGCCCCGGTCGAGGTCGAGATCCAGGTCGAACTGGTCCCGGGAGCCTGACCTCAGCGTCCCCGGAGGGGCCGGATTGCCCGTAGGGCAGTTCCGGCCCCTCCGGCGTGTGAGGAGCGGGGTCCGGGGCGGAGCCGGGCACTGGCCCGCGCAGCGGTGCTCCGGGGCCACCCCTCGAACATCGGCCCGGATGCCCGTAGCATCCCGCCATGCCGAATGGTCAGTACGGTCAGCAAGAGACCTCCGCCGGAGGTCAGTGGTACCCGCCGGAGTGGCCCGACCGCATCCGCGCCCTCGCGGACGGCGCCCTCACCCCGGTGGAACCCAGGCGCGCCGCCACCGTGATGCTGCTGCGCGACACCCCCCAGGGCCCCGCCGTGCACATGCTCCGCCGCCGTGCCGAGATGGCCTTCGCCGGAGGCGCGTACGCGTATCCCGGCGGCGGCGTGGACCCCCGCGACGAGGACCACCTCATCGGCTGGGCCGGCCCGAGCCGCGGCGAGTGGGCCGAGCGGCTGGGCACCGACCCCGCCACCGCCCAGGCGATCGTCTGCGGAGCCGTCCGGGAGACCTTCGAGGAGGCCGGGGTGCTGCTCGCGGGCGAGTCCGCGGACACCGTCGTCGGCGACACCACCGGCGAGGACTGGGAGGCCGCCCGCGCGGCCCTGGTGGCCCGTGAGCTGTCCTTCGCCGAGTTCCTCGACCGCCGGGGCCTGCACCTGCGCTCCGACCTGCTCGGTGCGTGGGCCCGCTGGATCACCCCGGAGTTCGAGCCGCGCCGCTACGACACCTGGTTCTTCGTCGCGGCCCTCCCCGAAGGCCAGCGCACCCGCAACGCCTCCACCGAGGCCGACCGCACGGTCTGGATCCGCCCCGCCGACGCGGCCGCCGGGTACGACAAGGGCGAGCTGCTGATGATGCCGCCCACCATCACCACCCTGCGCTCCCTGGAGCGGTACGGGAGCCCCGCCGAGGCCCTCGCCGCGGCCGGCGCCCAGGACCTGACCCCGGTCCTCGCCCGGGCCGCCCTGGAGGGCGGGGAGCTCGTCCTGAGCTGGCCGGGCCACGACGAGTTCACCAAGCGCGTCCGCCTCGGCGCCGCCGGCCCCGCACAGCCCGGCCCCGCGCACCCGGGAGGAGCCCCCGCATGACCGATGCCGCCGCCCTGCCCGGCCAGCCGCGCGGAATGGTCGCCTCCGGACCGGCCACCGCCCGCGCGGTCAAAGTCCTGGCCCCGAACGCCTCCCCGATGACCCTCGACGGCACCAACACCTGGATCGTCTCCGAGCCCGGCTCCGACCTGGCCGTGGTGATCGACCCCGGCCCGCTGGACGACGTACACCTGCGCGCGGTCGTCGCCGCCGCCGAGCGGGCGGGCAAGCGGGTCGCGCTCACCCTGCTCACCCACGGACACCCCGACCACGCGGAGGGCGCGGCCCGCTTCGCCGAGCTGACCCGGACGAAGGTCCGCGCCCTGGACCCGGCCCTGCGCCTCGGCGACGAGGGCCTGGCCGCCGGGGACGTGATCCGTACGGGCGGTCTGGAGCTGCGCGTGGTGGCCACGCCCGGGCACACCGCGGACTCCCTCTGCTTCCACCTGCCGGCCGACCGGGCGGTCCTGACCGGCGACACGATCCTGGGGCGCGGCACCACCGTCGTCGCGCACCCCGACGGGCGGCTCGGCGAGTACCTGGACTCCCTGCGCCGGCTGCGCTCGCTGACGGTCGACGACGGGGTCCACACGGTGCTCCCGGGGCACGGGCCGGTCCTGGACGACGCGCAGGGAGCGGTTGAGTTCTACCTCGCCCACCGCGCGCACCGCCTCGCGCAGGTCGAGACGGCGGTCGAGAACGGCCTGACCACCCCCGGGGCCGTCGTGGCCCACGTCTACGCGGACGTGGACCGGTCGCTGTGGCCGGCCGCGGAATGGTCCGTACGCGCGCAGCTGGAGTACCTGAAGGAGCACGGGCTGATCCCCGGGGCCCCCGAGTGAGCGGGCCGCAGGCGGGCTTGGCGGACACCCCCTAGCCCGCCGGACGGGCCGTCTTCGTCCCGTGCAGGGCCGTGTACTCGTCCGCGAGCCACGGGCCGAGGTCCTCGGTGTAGCCGCGCAGCACCGCCGGGTCGGCGACCGGGTCCAGCGCGGCGGCGGCCGCGGCGCGCATCTGGTCGGCGCGCTCGGGGTAGTACCGCGCGAACACCTCCGCCGACTCGGCGAGGTCGCTGGTCCAGCCGCCCCACCGCGGCATCACGAGGGTGAACCCGGTCCGCACCAGGTGCCGGGAGACGGCCCGGCACAGCTTCCGGTACTCCTCCGGGGTGGCCGCGTCCCGGATCCGCTCGCGCACGGCCGGCAACAGCGCGGCCAGGTCGCCGTTGGTCTCGCGGGCGAGCAGGCCGTCGGGGCGGTAGCGGGGCAGGTGCTCGGCCAGGTCCGCGCCGAGCAGCGGGGTGCACAGGCAGGCGAGGAACCAGCCCAGGTCGTAACGTTCCGCCTCGCTCAGCAGCCGGTCCTTGCCGTACAGCAGCACCCCGACCCCGTCGATCTGCGCGAACTCCTCGTCGAGGCCGCGCGCCAGTGCCTCGGTGGTGTCGCGGTCCTCGTCGCCGGGCGGGTGGTGCAGGGCGATCAGCAGGTCGAGGTCGGAGCGCCCGGGCCGTGCGGTCCCGCGCGGCACGGACCCGTAGAGGTAGGCGCTGTGCAGCCGTCGCCCGTACGCCTCCCCGATCCGCTCCCGCGCGGCGGCGACGAGCCCCCGGAACTCGGCCTGCACCTGCCCGAGCGACCCCTCGCGCTCGAAGTACCCGTACGCGTCAAGGCCTCTGTGCTCCATGGGTCCACTGTGCACAATCCGGCCCCGCCGGCGTCGGGGGGCGCGGGGGCCGAGTCCCCGCAATGGCGCCGCGGGCACACGAAAAGGGGCCCCGCCCACCCGGGCAGGACCCCTCTACCGGCTAGGACCGGCGTCAGCGCGAGCGCTTCGCGAGCCGCTCCACGTCCAGCAGGATCACCGCACGCGCCTCCAGGCGGAGCCACCCGCGTCCCGCGAAGTCGGCCAGCGCCTTGTTCACGGTCTCGCGCGACGCGCCGACGAGCTGGGCCAGCTCCTCCTGCGTGAGGTCGTGCACGACGTGGATGCCCTCTTCCGACTGCACGCCGAAGCGGCGCGACAGGTCGAGGAGCGCACGGGCCACGCGGCCCGGCACGTCGGAGAAGACCAGGTCGGACATCTGGTCGTTGGTCTTGCGCAGCCGCCGCGCGACGGCGCGCAGCAGCGCGGTCGCCACCTCGGGCCGGGCGTTCAGCCAGGGCTGGAGGTCTCCGTGACCCAGACCGAGCAGCTTGACCTCGGTCAGCGCGGTGGCGGTGGCGGTGCGCGGGCCCGGGTCGAACAGCGACAGCTCGCCGATCAGCTCACCGGGGCCGAGGACGGCCAGCATGTTCTCGCGGCCGTCGGGGGAGGTGCGGTGCAGCTTCACCTTGCCCTCGGTGACGACGTAGAGCCGGTCACCGGGGTCGCCCTCGTGGAACAGGGCGTCACCACGTGCGAGGGTCACCTCGCCCATGGAGGCGCGGAGCTCCGCGGCCTGCTCGTCATCGAGCGCCGCGAAGAGCGGGGCACGCCGCAGTACGTCGTCCACGAGTCTCTCTCCTATGTCGACCAGCCGGGGGATCGCTCCCCCATTTTGCCGGACGGCTCAAACAGTGCGATCAATCACGTTCATCACAAGGATGCCGGACGTACGGGTGTGCTGTGCGGCGAGAGGCCGATCGGGACGGTGTTACCTGAGGTCCGGGAGTGTCGTCGCCCCCGTGTCCCGGACCGGCCGGGTGTCCAACAGGCCGGTGAGAGCACAGGCCAAGGGGTCCGGGGGAGTGACGGCCACGGAGAATTCAGCCGTGGGCGAACACGGCCGGGCGGGAGCCCTCCCGGAGCAGTCGCGCCCGGTTCAGGGCAAAACTTGGGCCAAGAAACCCCGCCCGGGCGGAGGCCACGTACGGCCACGGGCGGAGGGCTGTGCGGCGTAGCCTTCGGGGATGGCAGAGAGCAAGGTCAAGAAGGCCGGGGCGAAGCCGGAGAGCCATCTGGCGATGGTGCGGCGGGCACGCAGGATCAACCGCGAGCTGGCGGAGGTCTACCCGTACGCGCACCCGGAACTCGACTTCCGCAACCCCTTCGAGCTGCTGGTCGCCACCGTCCTGTCCGCGCAGACCACCGACCTGCGCGTGAACCAGACGACCCCGGCGCTCTTCGCGGCGTACCCGACCCCCGAGGACATGGCCGGAGCCGATCCGGAGGCGCTGGAGGAGATCATCCGGCCGACCGGTTTCTTCCGGGCCAAGGCCAAGTCCCTGCTCGGCCTCTCGCAGGCCCTGCGCAACAACTTCGGCGGTGAGGTGCCCGGCCGGATCGAGGACCTGGTGACGCTCCCCGGGGTGGGCCGCAAGACGGCGAACGTGGTCCTCGGCAACGCCTTCGGCGTCCCCGGGATCACCGTCGACACCCACTTCGGCCGACTGGTGCGGCGCTGGAAGTGGACCGAGCAGGAGGACCCGGAGAAGGTCGAGGCGGAGATCTGCGCGATCTTCCCGAAGAGCGAGTGGACGATGCTCTCGCACCGCGTCGTCTTCCACGGCCGCCGGATCTGCCATTCCCGCAAGCCCGCCTGCGGAGCCTGCCCGATCGCCCCGCTCTGCCCGTCCTACGGGGAGGGCGAGACCGACCCGGAGAAGGCGGCGAAGCTCCTGAAGTACGAGAAGGGCGGCCAGCCCGGCCAGCGCCTGACCCCGCCCCCGGACTACCCGGGCCTGCCGGCCCTGCCACTGGGCAGCTCCTCCGCCCCGTGAGCCCCAGGGCTTACGAGCCTTGCCCCATCCCGTCCGGATCCCGGCCGGCCCCGGCAACGGACCCGCACTTGCAAGGAACGAATCGCTGCCCGCACCGCGTTTGGCGGTGTGGGGAAACGCAGAAGCACGGACAGGGGTGCCTATGACAGAGGCCACGCAGAACCGCCGGGCGGGCACCGCCGCGCACGGGACCCCGTACGACGCCCAGAGCGGCCGGACCCAGGGCGGCCGGCGCGGAAGCATCGACCTCCGCACCGAGGGGCTGCCCGGCTGGCTGGATCCCGTCGTCGAGGCGGCCCGGACGGTCCGGCCCGCGCAGCTCAGCCGGTTCCTGCCGCCGGAGGACGGCCGCGGCCGCCAGTCCGCGGTGCTGATCCTCTTCGGCGAGGGCCCCCGCGGCCCCGAGCTGCTGCTGATGGAGCGTGCCGGCACCCTGCGCTCGCACCCCGGCCAGCCCTCCTTCCCCGGCGGCGCCCTCGACCCCGAGGACGGCGACCCGCGCACCACCGGCCCGCTGCGCGCCGCGCTGCGCGAGGCCGAGGAGGAGACCGGCCTGGACCCGGACGGGGTCCAGCTCTTCGGGGTGCTGCCCCCGCTCTACATCCCGGTCAGCGAGTTCGTCGTGACCCCGGTGCTCGGCTGGTGGCGCGCACCCAGCCCGGTCGGCGTGGTCGACCCGGCCGAGACCGCCCGCGTCTTCACGGTGCCCGTGGCCGATCTCACGGACCCCGGGCACCGGGTCACCGTCGTGCACCCCGGTGGCTTCCACGGCCCTGCTTTCACCGTGGAATCGGCTCTGGTCTGGGGTTTCACCGCCGGGGTGATCGACCGGATCCTGCACTTCGCCGGCTGGGAGCGTCCCTGGGACCGGTCTCGGGAAGTCCCGCTCGACTGGCGCTCATGAGACGGTGACCCCTGTGAACGTGCTGGACATCTTGTTGCTGCTCGCCGCCGTATGGTTCGCGATCGTCGGCTACCGCCAGGGCTTCGTCGTCGGCATCCTGTCGGTGATCGGCTTCCTTGGCGGTGGTCTCGTCGCCGTGTCCCTGCTGCCCCTGATCTGGGACCGGGTCACCGACAACGGCACCCAGGTGTCCACCACGGTCGTCGTCATCGCCGTGGTCGTGATCATCATCTGTGCCTCGATCGGCCAGGCGCTGACCACCCACCTGGGCAACAAGCTCCGGCGCCACATCACATGGTCCCCGGCCCGTGCGCTGGACGCGACGGGCGGCGCCCTGGTGAACGTGGTCGCGATGCTGCTGGTGGCCTGGCTGATCGGGTCCGCGCTCGCCGGTACGTCACTTCCCACGCTGGGCAAGGAAGTCCGCAGCTCCAAGGTGCTCCTCGGCGTCTCCCGGGTCCTCCCCGCGCAGGCGAACACCTGGTTCTCGGACTTCAGCTCCACCCTGGCCCGCAACGGCTTCCCGCAGGTCTTCAGCCCGTTCTCCAACGAGCCGATCACCGAGGTCCAGCCGCCCGACCCGCTGCTGGCGCGCAGCCCCGTGGCCCAGGCCGCCAAGCAGTCGATCGTGAAGGTCGTCGGCACGGCGCCCTCGTGCAGCAAGGTGCTGGAGGGCACCGGATTCGTCTTCGCGCCGGGCAAGGTGATGACCAACGCGCACGTCGTCGGCGGGGTCGGCGAGCCGACGGTGCAGGTAGGCGGCGAGGGCAAGCTCTACGACGGCAAGGTCGTGCTCTACGACTGGGAGCGCGACATCGCGGTCCTGGACGTGCCCAAGCTGAAGGCGCCCGTGCTGGAGTTCACCGACAAGGACGCGGCGAGCGGCAGCGACGCCATCGTCGCGGGCTTCCCGGAGAACGGCTCGTACGACGTCCGCTCGGCGCGCGTGCGCGGCCGGATCAACGCCAACGGCCCGGACATCTACCACCGCGGAACCGTGCGACGGGACGTCTACTCCCTGTACGCGACGGTCCGCCAGGGCAATTCCGGCGGCCCGCTCCTGACGCCCGAGGGCAAGGTGTACGGGGTCGTCTTCGCGAAGTCGCTCGACGACCCCAACACCGGTTACGCCCTGACCGCGGACGAGATCCGCGAGGACATCAGGACCGGGTCCACGGCGGACCGGCGGGTCGACAGCCAGGGCTGCGCCCTCTGAACCCCGAGGGGAGCCCCGGGGGAGCCCTGAAGGGGGTCCTGAAGGGCTTCCGTGGCCCTGCCGGGCCCCTGCCTACGTGCGTTGGTGCCTGAGCCGGGCGGAGACCCAACGGGCCCGCCGGCGCAGGATGCGCGGAATCCCGAGGCGGGGGTCGTCGTGGCCTTCGCGGCCCTGCCCCCTGTGCGTGCCCGGCGTGACCGTCGAGCGGCGTTCGTGTGCGGTGTCACCGTGGTCGTGCATCCAGCTCATACTCCGACTGGTGCCCGTGGCCCAAGGTCGGTAATCGCGCTGGGGGCGGCTATTTGGCCTATGCGTCAGGCAATTGAATGCTTGTCATATAAGCGGCTGAACGGTTTAGCGGTCGGGCTCGGGATCCTTCAGCCAGTTGACCAGCTCGGTGGAGAACGCCGCCGGGTCCTCCTCGTGGGGGAAGTGCCCGAGCCCGTCGAAGAGCCGCCAGCGGTACGGGGCTTCGACGTACTGCCCGGACCCCGCCGCGCTCCGCGTCCGCATCACCGGATCGAGCGAGCCGTGCAGGTGCAGGGTCGGCACCCGTACCGGCCGCTTCATGCGCCGGTTGAACTGCAGGCCGTCGGGCCGGGCCATGGACCGCATCATCCAGCGGTAGGGCTCGACCGAGCAATGCGCCGTGGAGGGGATGCACATCGCCCGCTGGTACACCGCGATGTCGTCCTCCTCGGGAAGCCGCGGACCCGACCAGTCCCGGATCAGCTCGCCCACGAGCGCCCCGTCGTCGGCGACGAGCTGCCGCTCGGGCACGAACGGCCGCTGGAAGCCCCAGATGTGCGAGCTGGCGCGGGTCTGCCCGAAGTCGGACAGCATCGCGGACCGCCAGCGGCGCGGGTGCGGCATCGAGGAGACCACCAGCCGGCGCACCAGCTTCGGCCGCATCACCGCCGCCGTCCAGGCGAGGTATCCGCCCAGGTCGTGCCCCACGAGGGCGGCGTCGGGCTCACCGAGGGACCGTACGACCCCGGTGATGTCCAGCGCCAGGTTGGCCGGGTCGTAGCCGCGGGGGGTGCGGTCGCTGCCGCCCACCCCGCGCAGGTCCATCGCGACCGCCCGGTAGCCCGCGTCGGCCAGCGCGATCATCTGGTGCCGCCACGTCCACCAGAACTGCGGGAACCCGTGCAGGAGCAGCACCAGCGGTCCGTCGCCCAGCTCGGCGACGTGGAACCGCGCCCCATTGGCCGCGACGTCCCGGTGCGTTACGTCCCGCCCGCCGGGGAAGGCGATCCGGACCGCCGTGGCGGCGGTGGGGGGCGTACCGGACGAGCCGGAATCCGACGAGGGGGAGGTCATGAAGACGAGCGTGCCACACCCACGGCGTTGTCACTGACCGAGCGGGCATGGGGCTTGACGGTGCCGACGAGGGCCGCGGTCTCCTTGACCGAGGCGATGGTCTTCACCGGCGGCTTGATCTTCTTGAACTTCGCCATGGCGATCAGCCCGATCACGGCCGCGAGCAGCCAGAACGCCACGCCGACGATCAGGAAGGACCAGGCCAGCCCGAGGCCGAGGTTGTGGATCCCGTACGCCGCCGCGAAGCTCAGCACCGGCAGCGAGAAGAGGAGGAGCACGCCGGCGGCGATCGCGGCACCGCTGCCGATGCCCGCGCGCTTGACGTCCTGCTTGATCTCCACCTTGGCGAGGGCGATCTCGTCGTGCACCAGGGCGGACATCTCGGCGGTGGCCGAGGCGACCAGCTGGCCGAGTGTGCGCTCGGCTCCTGGGGCCCCTTGGTCCACTGCGCTCATCGCTCTCTCCCTCTGTCGTCCGACTGCGACGGCTGTCCTGTCGTCAGGTCAGATCATGCCGGACGGCCGCCGTCGGCGCTGGACCCGCCCGCGGCTTCGGCCGCCGCTTGCCGTGCACCGGCCGCGGCCTCCTCGGCCCTGCGCAGGTGCTCCGCGGCCTTGGCCTCGTAGATCTTCGCCATCCGCAGGTGGTAGTCCGGCTTGTCCTGCTCGTAGATGTCGGGGATGCCGTCGGCGTCCTCGTCGCGCTCCTCGTCGTCGGTGAGCGCCTTGTACTTGCGGTTGCGCATCTTCAGCAGGATGCCCGCGAGGACCGCGGCGATCAGCGAGCCGATCAGGACGGCGGCCTTGACCTCGTCGGCGAGGACGAGGTCGTCGGTGAAGGCGAGCTCGCCGATCAGGAGCGAGACGGTGAAGCCGATGCCGGCGAGCGAGGCGACCGCGAACACGTCCGGCCAGGCGAGGTCGTCGTTGAGCTCGGCCTTGGTGAAGCGGGCGGCGAGCCAGGTGCCGCCGAAGATGCCGAGCGTCTTGCCGACGACGAGGCCGAGCACCACGCCGAGGGTCTCGGGCCGGGTGAAGACCTGTCCGATGGCCTCGTCGGAGAGCGAGACGCCCGCCGAGAAGAGGGCGAAGAGCGGCACGGCCAGACCGGCCGAGATCGGCCGGACCAGGTGCTCGATGTGCTCGCCGGGGGAGTGCTCCTCGCCCTCCTTGCGGTGGCAGCGCAGCATCAGGCCCATGGCGACACCGGCGATGGTGGCGTGGACTCCGCTGTTGTACATCAGGCCCCAGATGACCAGGGCGAGCGGGACGTAGACGTACCAGCCGCGCACGTTCACGCGGAGCAGGAACCAGAAGAGGACCAGGCCCGCGACCGCTCCGCCGAGCGCCAGGAAGTTGATCTCGCTGGTGAAGAACACCGCGATGATCATGATGGCGAACAGGTCGTCGACGACGGCCAGGGTCAGCAGGAACGCGCGCAGGGCGGACGGCAGCGAGGTGCCGATGACGGCGAGGACGGCCAGCGCGAAGGCGATGTCGGTGGCGGTCGGCACCGCCCAGCCGTCCGTCGAGCCGTTGCCGATCACGTTGGTCAGTACGTAGACCAGCGCGGGCACGGCCATGCCGCAGAGCGCGGCGATGACGGGGAGCGCGGCCGCCTTGGCATCGCGCAGGTCGCCCGCGACGAGCTCGCGCTTGAGCTCGATGCCGGCGACGAAGAAGAAGACGGCGAGCAGGCCGTCGGCCGCCCAGTGCTGGAGGGACAGGTCCAGGCCGAGGGAGGCGGGGCCGATGTGGAAGGACCGGACACTGTCGTAGCTCGCCGAGATGGCGGGCACGTTCGCCCAGACGAGGGCGGCGATCGCGGCCGCGAGGAGGAGGACGCCGCCGACCGTCTCGGCGCGCAGGGCGTCGGCCACGAAGCGGCGCTCCGGCAGCGAGAGGCGGCCGAGGAGCTTGCGGCTCTGGGTGTCGGTGGGGTTGGGCGCGGCCACGGGGGGCACCTCCGGGGTGGGTTGGACGGCATGGCGGAACACGTTGCCGACCAGACTTCCCGGCGCACCCTGTGGAGTAATTCTTTAAGTATCTAATACTTTACAGGGTGTACGCATGGGCGGATCCGGTGATCGTCACTTTATGTGCGAAAGGGGCATCCGGCGCGGCGCGCCGGATGCCCCTCACCGTGTGTCGGGACCTCAGTCCTCGCTGCCGGCGGCGGGCAGCTTGCTCTGGATCAGGTCCATGACGGAGGAGTCCGCGAGGGTGGTGACGTCGCCGACGGCGCGGTTCTCGGCCACGTCGCGCAGCAGGCGGCGCATGATCTTGCCCGAGCGGGTCTTCGGCAGCTCCTGCACCGGCAGGATGCGCTTCGGCTTGGCGATGGGGCCGAGGGTGGCACCCACGTGGTTGCGCAGCTCGCCGACCAGGGTGTCCGTCTCGGAGGCGCTGCCGCGCAGGATCACGAAGGCCACGATGGCCTGACCGGTGGTCTCGTCGTTCGCCCCGACGACGGCCGCCTCGGCGACCGAGGGGTGCGAGACGAGGGCCGACTCGACCTCGGTGGTGGAGATGTTGTGGCCGGAGACCAGCATGACGTCGTCGACGCGGCCGAGGAGCCAGATGTCGCCGTCCTCGTCCTTCTTGGCGCCGTCGCCGGCGAAGTACTTGCCCTCGAAGCGGGACCAGTAGGTGTCGATGTAGCGCTGGTCGTCGCCCCAGATGGTGCGCAGCATGGACGGCCACGGCTCGGTGAGGACGAGGTAGCCGCCTCCGCCGTTCGGGACCTCGTTCGCCTCGTCGTCCACCACGGTGGCGGCGATTCCGGGCAGCGCGCGCTGCGCGGAGCCGGGCTTGGTGTCGGTGACGCCGGGCAGCGGGGAGATCATCATCGCGCCGGTCTCGGTCTGCCACCAGGTGTCCACGATCGGGCAGCGGTCGCCGCCGATGTGCTTGCGGTACCAGATCCAGGCCTCGGGGTTGATCGGCTCACCGACCGAGCCCAGCACGCGCAGGCTGGAGAGGTCGAACTTCGCGGGGATGTCGTCTCCCCACTTCATGAAGGTGCGGATCGCGGTGGGTGCGGTGTAGAGGATGGTGACGCCGTACTTCTGCACGACCTCCCAGAACCGGCCCTGGTGCGGGGTGTCCGGCGTGCCCTCGTACATCACCTGGGTGGCGCCGTTGGCGAGCGGCCCGTAGACGATGTAGGAGTGCCCGGTCACCCAGCCGATGTCGGCGGTGCACCAGTAGACGTCGCTCTCCGGCTTCAGGTCGAACACCGCGTGGTGGGTGTACGAGGCCTGCGTGAGGTAGCCGCCGGAGGTGTGCAGGATGCCCTTGGGCTTACCCGTGGTCCCCGAGGTGTAGAGGATGAACAGCGGGTGCTCGGCATCGAAGGCCTGCGGCGCGTGCTCGGCGGACTGGCGCTCGACGATCTCGTGCCACCAGACGTCCCGGCCCTCGGTGAAGGCGGTGTCCTGGCCGGTGCGGCGCACCACCAGGACGTGCTCGACCTGCGGGCACTTGGCGACGGCCTCGTCGATGGCGGGCTTCAGGGCGGAGGGCTTGCCGCGGCGGTAGCCGCCGTCGGAGGTGATGACCAGCTTCGCGTCGGCGTCCTGGATGCGGGAGGCGACGGCGTCGGCGGAGAAACCGCCGAAGACGACCGAGTGCGCGGCGCCGACGCGGGCGCACGCGAGCATCGCGACGACCGCCTCGGGGATCATCGGCAGGTAGACGGCGACCCGGTCGCCGGCCTGCACGCCCAGCTCGGTCAGGGCGTTCGCGGCCTTGGAGACCTCGTCCTTGAGCTCGGCGTAGGTGATCGAGCGGCTGTCGCCGGGCTCGCCCTCGAAGTGGATGGCCACGCGGTCGCCGTTGCCGGCCTCGACGTGTCGGTCCACGCAGTTGTACGCGACGTTCAGCTTGCCGTCCGCGAACCACTTCGCGAAGGGCGGGTTGCTCCAGTCGAGCGTCTCGGTGGGCTCGGTGTCCCAGCTCAGGCGGCGCGCCTGCTCGGCCCAGAAGCCCAGCCGGTCCGCGTCGGCCTGTGCGTACGCAGCCTCGGTCACATTGGCGGCGGCGGCCAGATCGGCAGGCGGTGCGAACCGCCGCTCCTCCTTGAGCAGATTGGCCAGGCTTTCATTGCTCACGACGCATCTCCCTTTCCCAGGGTGTCCGTTGTGTCCCCGGTTGTGTCCCCGGGCATAGCTCATCAGTCAATGGCCCGGGTGACAAGAGGTTGCCGGGAATTGGTGTAGACCTATTACCCTCCCGTGCCCACGCACGAGTGGCCCCCTCCCGCGGCAGGGCGCGGAAGGGGGCCACCGAATGGCACGGATACGGGAGGGTATCGGTTCAGCCGCGGACCGTGCCCGCGCCGACGGTGTCGAAGACCCGGCAGTCGAAGAAGTCCTGCCCCTCCGACAGCAGGTAGGCCTGTGCCTCGCCCACGTGGAAGTACATCCCGTGCAGCTCCAGCGTGCCCTCGGCGAGTCGGCGGGCCACCGATTCGTGGGCCTTCAGGTGCTCCAGCTGCTGCACCACATTGGTCAGGCACAGCTGCTCCACGGCGTCCGCCGGCAGCCTCCCGGAGATCCGTGCCCAGGCGTGGTGGCGGCTGGCCATCCGCTCCAGGCTCGGCAGGCCGTGCCGCAGCCAGCGCCGCAGCGGGGTCATGGGCACCCCGGGCACGGAGTTGAGCAGCGCCTGCATGGCCCCGCACCCCGAATGCCCGCACACCGTGATGCTGTCCACCTGGAGCACGTCCACGGCGTACTCGATGGCCGCCGCGACCGAATCGTCCGTGGACTCGGCCCCCGGGAGCGGGACGAGATTGCCGACGTTGCGGACCGTGAACAGGTCCCCGGGGCCGCTCGCCGTGATCATGCTGGTCACCAGGCGGGAGTCCGCGCAGGTGAGGAAGAGCTGGGAGGGCCGCTGTCCCTCCCGGGCCAGCCGGGCCAGCTCCTCGCGCACGTGCGGAGCGGTGTCCCGCTGGAAGGCACTGATCCCGTTGGCCAGTTGTCCGGCGCCGCGCCCGCGGGGCCCGGCCGGCCGGGCCGGGGCGGGGGCCGGGGCGGGAGGTGCGGCCGGGCTCTCGGCCGCCGCCTGGTCCGTACGGTCCACCGTGCCGCGGTGGTCGCAGTGGTTCTGCCACGGGGTCCAGGGCCGGCAGCACTGGTGGTCCCCGCGCTGCGCCCCGCGCTGGGTGCCTCGCTGAGCGCTTCGCTCGGCCCGCTGGGCCTGCTCGGCTTCGGCGATCCTGGCTCCCGACCGGCCGGTGACCTCCAGCGAGCCCCCGTGGGCCAGGTGGGAGTCCTGCCAGTCCTGGAGGGTCTCGTAGGCCGCGTGGTCCATGAAGGAGCCGTCCAGCTCGATGACGGCGTGCCCGTGGTGCGGGATCTGGTTCAGCACGCGGCTCAGCCGCGGTACCGCGAGGAAGGTCAACTGCCCGCGGGCCCACACCCGGTGGACCCCGCTGTCGAGCAGCTCGACGGTGATCCGGGTCCGGGCCAGGCGGTGCAGGGCCAGGGCGACGGCCATCGCGATGCCGATGGCGACGCCCTCCAGGACCCCGCCGAGCACCACGGCCACGATGGTCGTGGCGTACACGAGGATCTCGCGGTGCCGGGTGACGGTGCGCAGGTGCGTGGCGCTGACCATCTGCACGCCCACCGCCATCACCAGCGCGGCGAGTGCGGCGAGCGGGATCAGGTCGAGGGCGGGGACGAGCAGTCCGGCGGCGAGCAGGATCCACAGCCCGTGCAGCATGACCGAACGGCGGCTGACGGCGCCGGCCTTGACGTTCGCCATGCTGCGGACGGCGCCGCCCGCGACGGGCAGCCCGCCCAGCGCGCCGGAGACGATGTTCGCCGCGCCCTGGCCGCGCAGTTCGCGGTTGAGGTCGGCCCGTGGGGGACGCCCCGCGGTGCCCCGCTGGGCGGCGATCAGCTTGTCGGTGGCCACGGCCGAGAGCAGGGATTCCACGCTGCCGACCAGGGTGATGGTCAGGACCGCGGCGATGATGCCGAGGACCGGGCCCTCGGGGAGTTCCGGCAGGGCGTGGCTGCGCCAGGACGGCAGGTCCACGCGGGGCAGGCTGAGCCCGGCCAGGGCGGCGCAGGCCGTGGCGACGGCGACGGCGGCCAGCGCGGCGGGCACCTTGCGCAGGGCCCGCCCGGTGCGCCCGGGCAGCCGCGGCCAGCAGAGCAGGACGGCCAGGGTGAGCACGCTGACGCCGAGTGCGGCGGGATGCAGATCGGCCAACTGGTCGGGAAGTCCGCGGACGTTGGCCAGGGCGGAGCTCTGCGGGGTGCCGCCGAGCACGATGTGCAGCTGGGCCAGTGCGATCGTCACGCCGACACCGGCGAGCATCCCGTGGACGATCGCGGGGCTGACCATCAGCGCGGACCGGGCGGTCCGCAGTGCGGCCAGGCCGAGCTGGCACACCCCGGCGAGCACGGTGATGGCACAGGTGGTTCGCCAGCCGTAGTGCTGGATCAACTCGGCGGTGACGACGGTGAGTCCGGTCGCGGGACCGCTCACCTGGAGCGGTGTCCCGCCGAGCCGCGCGGCCACGATCCCGCCGGCCGCCGCGGCGACGAGCCCCGCCTGGAGCGGGGCGCCGGTGGCCAGGGCGATGCCGAGGGAGAGCGGCAGGGCGATCAGGAAGACGGCCACGGAGGCGGAGAGGTCGGCCTGGAGGCCGCCCGGAAGGCCTTTGGCGGGGGGAGGGGAAGTGGGGGAGGGGATGGCGGTCATAGGTCCCGTCTCCTCGGGGGAGGGGTGAAGCGGCGGGAGTCTCAACACTCGGTAAATGAACGGTAATGGAGAGTAAAGGTCTGTGGTGAGTAATGCGGGCAAACGGCCTAGGAATTAGCGCTCACGAGTGATTAGGCATTTAGTCCGGCTTGTCACACCTTCCTTAAAACGGACCGCATGGGACGTTGCGGCGCGGAAGTCCTGCGATGGAACTGCGAGGGAAGAGGTGCGGCGGATGACTGCCACCACGAAGAGGACCGCCACGAAGAAGGCAGCCGGGAAGAGGATCGCCGGCGGCCTCGTCGCCACGGCTCTGGTCCTGGGAGTGGCCGGGTGCAGCACCTCGGAGCCCGCCGGCCGTCCGGCCCCCGGAGGTCAGGCGGCGAAGAAGGGCGCACCCGTCCCGGAAGGCCCGGCTCCGGGCAGCGTCAAGCGGCTCATCGGGGACGGCTCGACCTCGTACACGGGCCTGCAGCCGAACGTACGAAAGGCGGAGAAGCTGAAGCCCGGCGAGAAGCCGCCGCAGTTCGTCGTCTATTCGTGGGACGGGGCGGGCGAGGACAGCCAGAAGCTCTTCTCGCATTTCCGTGAGGTGGGCAAGAAGTACAACGCCCGCATGACGTACTTCCTCAGCGGCGTGTACATGCTCCCGGAGGAGAAGCGTTCCCTCTACACCGCGCCCCAGCACTCCGCGGGCCGCTCCGACATCGGCTTCGGCGACCCCCAGGGCATCAAGGACACCGCCGAGCAGGTGCGCGGGGCCTGGCTGGAGGGCAACGAGATCGGCACCCACTTCAACGGCCACTTCTGCGGACCCGAGGGCGGGGTCGGGACCTGGTCCGTGGACGAGTGGAAGAGCGAGATCAACCAGGCGAAGTCGTTCGTCAAGAACTGGAAGACGAACTCGCCCGCGTTCAAGGACATGGAGGCGCTCCCCTTCGACTACGAGAAGGAGATGATCGGGGCCCGCACCCCCTGCCTCGAAGGCCAGAAGAACTTCATGCTGGCGGCCAAGGAGATGGGCGGCTTCCGCTACGACTCCAGCGGCATCAGCAAGCAGATCTGGCCGAAGAAGACGGACGGCCTCTGGGACATCCCGCTCCAGCTCGTCCCCATGCCGGGCCGCGCCTTCGAAACGCTCAGCATGGACTACAACTACCTGGTCAACCAGTCCGGGACCACCACGCAGGGCGACCCCTCCCAGCACGCGTACTGGGGTGAGCAGATGCGCGACGGCCTGGTCAAGGCCTTCGAGCGGACCTACCAGGGCAACCGCGCGCCGCTGATCATCGGCAACCACTTCGAGTCCTGGAACGGCGGCACCTACATGCACGCCGTCGAGGACTCCATCAAGACCATGTGCACCCAGAAGGACGTCCGCTGCGTGCCCTTCCGCGAGCTCGTGGACTGGCTCGACGCCCAGGACCCGAAGGCCCTGGAGTGGATGCGCACCCTCGACGTCGGCGAGGCGCCGAAGGAGGGCTGGAACAAGTTCCTGACGGCGGGGCCGCCGGCCAAGCCGGCCGCCCCCGCCGGGGTCAAGCCGGCTGCGGAGCCGGCTGAAGCGAGTCAGAACGAGGAGTGAGCAGTTCCCGTAGGACGAAACCGGGGTCGATCTGGTCCGCCAGGTCGACCCCGGTCTTCGCGTTGCCCCAGCTCTCCGCGTTGCGCAGGTGGAAGTGGACCATCTGCTGCGTGTACCGCTCCCAGTCGCGGTGCGCGTAGGAGTCGTCGGCCGCGTCCTGCAGCGACTGCAGGGCCAGCCGGTTGGTGGCCTCCAGCAGCTCGAAGGCGGCCGGGCGGCCCTTCTCCATCGCGCGCACCCAGTCCGACTGACCGACGGTGACCAGCAGGTCCTCGCCGGCCTCGTCCTGGAGGAACTCGATGTCCTCCGGGCCCTGCACCTTGTTGCCGACGACCTTGAGGGTGATCCCGAAGTCCCGCGCGTACTCCTTGTACTGGCGGTAGACGGAGATGCCCTTGCGGGTCGGCTCGGCGACCAGGAAGGTCACGTCGAAGCGGGTGAACATGCCCGAGGCGAAGGAGTCGGACCCGGCCGTCATGTCGACGACGACGTACTCGTCCGGGCCGTCGGCGAGGTGGTTGAGGCAGAGCTCGACCGCGCCGACCTTGGAGTGGTAGCAGGCCACGCCCAGGTCGGACTCGGTGAACGGCCCCGTCGCCATCAGCCGTACGGGCTCTCCGTCGAGCGTCAGGGTGCGCGCGCAGGCGTCGTAGACGGGGTTGTCCTCGTCGACCCGGAGCAGCCTGGAGCCGGTGCCGGGCGGCGTGGTCTTGATCATCGTCTCGGCGGAGGCGATGCGCGGGTTGGAGCCCCGCAGGTAGTCCTTGATGAGGGGCAGGTGCGCGCCCAGCGCGGGCAGCGAGGCCGCGTCGTCCTCGCTGAGTCCGAGCGCGGTGCCCAGGTGCTGGTTGATGTCGGCGTCCACCGCGACGACACGGGCTTCATTGGAGGCGAGGTGGCGGATGAAAAGGGAGGACAGCGTGGTCTTGCCGCTGCCGCCCTTCCCCACGAAAGCGATCTTCATGTTCACGAAGCGTAGTGGGTCGGTGGCTTTGTGTTGTATCCCTGAGTGAAGAACACCACTCCAAGGAGGGGTCGGTGCTATGGGGGAGCAGTGCGTAGGCTCCTTACTTATGAGTAGCGCCTCTGCTTCCGCCGCCCCGGCCTCTTCTGGAGCCGCCGCCGCCGATCCGCTCGCCCCGCTGGCCGGTCTGCCGGGCGTCGCCGAGTCCGTGGATTCCGTACGCAAGGCCGTGGACCGGGTCTACGGCCACCGCGTCATGCGCCGCCGCGCCGGTGAGATCACCTCGGAGGCCGCGCTGCGCGGAGCCCGCGGCAGCGCGGCGCTGTCCGGGGCCGACTGGGCGCTGGAGGAGGTCCGCCGCCGGTCCGACTTCGGCTCGGAGCCGGAGGCGCGCACCGTGGGCGCCGCCCTGCGCCTGACGGCGGAGGCCGGCCAGCTGCTGAGCATCTGGCGCCAGTCGCCGCTACGGGTCCTGGCCCGCCTCCACCTGGTGGCCTCGGGCTCCACGGCCGACGGCGACGTGGTCGGCCGGCCCCGGCTGGCCGGCGAACCGGTGGACGAGCCGCTGATCGACCTGCCCCTGCCCGATGCCCAGGAGGTGGCGGGCCGGCTGGACGGGCTCTCCCGCCTGATCATCGCGGGCGGCTCCGCCCCGGCGCTGATCACGGCGGCGGTGGTGCACGGCGAGCTGCTCGCGCTGCGCCCGTTCGGTTCGTACAACGGGCTGGTGGCGCGGACGGCCGAGCGGATCGTGCTGATCAACAGCGGTCTGGACCCGAAGGCGATCTGCCCGGCGGAGGTCGGTCACGCGGAACAGGGCCGGGAGGCCTATGTGACGGCCTTCGAGGGCTACGTCTCCGGGACCGCGGAGGGGATGTCGGCGTGGATCGCGCACTGCGGGCGCGCGATCGGGCTCGGGGTCCGGGAGTCGACCGCGGTCTGCGAGGCGCTCCAGCGCGGCGCGGCCTGAGGCTTCCGGGAGGCCCCCGTCGGGGCGGCCGGAGCCGGACATGGGTTGCGGCGACACCGTACTGCTCTGGTGTCGCCGCTGGCACTTACGCCCAGTTACCAAGCGTCCTCGATGATTGCCCATCAGGTCGGGAGCTTTGCCCGTCACCTGGTGCGGCTGGCCCGTAATCGACGGGTCGACGTCGCGTGGGTGCTCGGCGTTCATGCTTCGGTCCGTGGGCCTTACTGCGTTTTAAAGATGATCCTCTCGGATGTTCTTTGGTCTCGCGGGCCGTTGACTCCTTTGTACTCCGCTTCCGAGTGGAGCGAAACCCCTGGCCGCATTTCTTTGCTTTCCGGGGCGATCGCGGAGGTATCGGACACCTGGTGTTCCCGCAGGTCAGCGCGGTGCGGCGGCGGCCAGTGCGCGGCGCCGGCTCGCGTACCAGACCAGTCCCGCGGTGGCCGCGGCCGCGCCCACCGCGGCGGCGGCGACCAGCGCCGGCCGGGCGGGCATCGACAGTCCCGGGAGCCGCTGCTTCAGCCGCACCGGCCGGTTGAACACCAGTACCGGCCATTCGCGGGCCACCGCCTCCCGGCGCAGCGCGCGGTCGGGGTTGACCGCGTGCGGGTGGCCGACCGCCTCCAGCATCGGGATGTCGGTGGCCGAGTCGCTGTACGCGTAGCAGCGCGAGAGGTCGTACCCCTCGGACTCCGCGAGTTCGCGCACGGCCTCCGCCTTGGTCGGGCCGTAGGCGTAGTACTCGATCTCGCCGGTGAAGCAGCCGTCCTCGCCCACGACCATCCGCGTGGCGACGACCCGGTCGGCGCCGAGCATCTCGCCGATGGGCTCGACGACTTCGGCGCCGGAGGTGGACACGATCACCACGTCGCGGCCCGCCGTGTGGTGGGCCTCGATGAGGGAGGCGGCCTCGTCGTAGATCAGCGGGTCGATGAGGTCGTGCAGGGTCTCGGCGACGATCTCCCGGACCTGCTGCACGTTCCACCCCTTGCAGAGGGCGGACAGGTACTCCCGCATCCGCTCCATCTGATCGTGGTCGGCGCCGCCGGCCAGATAGATGAACTGCGTGTAGGCGGTGCGCAGCACGGCCCTTCGGTTGATCAGGCCGCCCTGGTAGAAGGACTTGCTGAACGTCAGAGTGCTCGACTTCGCAATGACCGTCTTGTCCAGGTCGAAGAAGGCTGCGGTGCGAGGCAAGGAGTGCGGCAAGGGCTGATTTTCCACGACCCGAGCATATGCGCCCACCATTCGGCGTAAAGTGCGGCGCGTGGGTTTGCCTGAGAAGCCTCTCGGGTACACCATGGAAGTCACGGATCGTTCGCGACCGTGCTAACCCGGTCTGGCTCCTCCCCCCCCGAGTCGGACCGTGGGGACGACCCCCGCTCTCCCCCCCGGCGGGGGTCGTCGCATGTCCGGACGCGGTTTGCGTCCCTGCCTTCGACCCCAAGTGATCACTCCTCGGGCCTCCTCGTCTTTGAGGGGCCTGCGCGGCGAAGGCCCTCACCCCACGAACTCGTCACGGTGCGTAGTCGTTCCGGCGCGCTCCGGAACTCACCTGTTGGGGTGAGCGGGTTATTCACAATGGGGCGGCCCTCCACGGTTTTAGAGCAAGATCCACTTCTTTTTCGCGATCCCGTCACGGTGATTCCGGCCGCGAAGTCCGCGGCGCTGGATTTGCTGTGAGAAGGAGGCGGAGATCATGGCTGGATCGAAGTCGTGTGAAGTCCGGGATCTCGCGATGGCGGGCGGGGCCGGGCCGCATCCCGGGGCCGGCGGGGCCGTGGCCGCAGGTGGGCGGCCACTGATCATCACCGAGGACCCCCTGCTGCTCGACGACCTGCTGCGGCTGTGCGCCGCCGCGGGGGCCGAGCCGCACGTGCACCATGCGGTGCCCGAGCAAAGCGGAGCCGGCGGTGACGGCAGTGCCGGCGGTGGCGACGGGAGTGGCGGGAGCGGCGGGGGCGACGGGAGCAGCGCGAGGAGCGGGAGCGGCGCGGGCGCCGTGGCCGTCGCGGGCGTGGGCTGGGAATCGGCGCCGCTCGTCCTGGTCGGCGACGATGCCGCGCGGCGGGTGCGCGGCGCACCCCGGCGGGACGGGGTCTTCCTCGTCGGCCGGGATCTGGACGACCCCCACGTGTGGCAGCGGGCGGTGGAGATCGGCGCCGAGGAGGTCCTGACCCTCCCCGACGCCGAGAACCGGCTCGTCGACCGCATCGCCGATGTCGTGGAGGGGGCCGGGCGCCCCGCCCTCACGGTCGGGGTGATCGGGGGCAGCGGCGGAGCCGGAGCCTCCACGCTCGCCTGCGCACTGGCCCTGCGGGCCGCCCGGGCCGGGGAGCGGACCATCCTCATCGACGGCGACCCCCTCGGCGGAGGCATGGACGTCCTCCTCGGCGGCGAAGCCGCCGAAGGGCTGCGCTGGCCCGATTTCGCCGCCTCGCGCGGCCGCGTCGGCGCCGGAGCCCTGGCGGAGTCCCTGCCCGAGCTGCACGCACTGCGGGTGCTCAGCTGGGACCGCGGGGACCGCGTGGTGGTGCCGCCCGCCGCGATGCGCTCGGTGGTGGCCGCCGCGCGGCGCCGGGGCGGGGTCGTCGTGGTCGACCTGCCGCGCCGGGTCGACGAAGCCGTGGCCGAGGTGCTCGCACAGCTCGATCTGGTGCTGCTGGTGGTGCGGGGCGAGTTGCGGGCGGTGGCCGCGGCCGGCCGGGTGGCCGCCGGGGTCCGGATGGTGGCCCGTGACGTCCGCGTGGTCGTACGGGGCCCCGCGCCCGGCGGACTCGACGCGGAGGCCGTCGCCGGACTGCTGGGGGTGCCGCTGGCCGGAGAAGTACCGGTCGAGGTGGGCCTGCCGGGCCGGGTGGCCGAGGGCGAGCCCCCGGGATCGCACGGGCGCGGCGCCCTCGCCCGCTTCTGCGACGGCTTCTGGCAGCGTGCGCTCGGCTCCGCCCAGGGGGTGACGGCATGACCACCGTGCTCCTCGACGCGGTGCGCCAGCGGCTCGCCGAGAGCGGTGCGGAGCCCACCCCGGCGCGGGTGGCGGCGGCCCTGCGGGCCCAGGGCCGGCTGCTGGGCGACGCGGAGGTGCTCGGCGCCGCCGCCGAGCTGAGGTCCGAACTGGTCGGCGCCGGACCGCTGGAGGCGCTGCTCGCCGACCCCGAGGTCACCGACGTCCTGGTGGCGGCCCCCGACCGGGTGTGGGTGGACCGCGGCGGCGGACTGGAGCTGACCGGGGTGACCTTCACCGATGCCGCCGCCGTGCGCAGGCTCGCCCAGCGGCTCGCCGCCGTCGCCGGGCGCCGCCTCGACGACGCCCGCCCCTGGGTGGACGCCCGGATGCCCGACGGCACCCGCCTGCACGCCGTCCTGCCTCCGGTGGCCGTCGGATCGGCCTGCCTGTCCCTGCGGGTGGTGCGGCCGCGCGCCTTCACGCTGGAGGAACTGGTCGCGGCCGGCACGCTGCCGCCCGGCGGACAGCGGCTGCTGCGGGACATGGTGCGGGCCCGCCTGTCCTTCCTGATCTCGGGAGGGACGGGCACCGGCAAGACCACGCTGCTCAGCGCCCTGCTCGGGCTGGTCGGCCCCGGGGAGCGGATCGTGCTCGCCGAGGACTCCGCCGAGCTGCGGCCCGACCATCCGCACGTGGTGCGGCTGGAGACCCGGCCGGCCAACCAGGAGGGCGCCGGCCAGGTCACCCTCGCCGACCTGGTCCGCCAGGCGCTGCGGATGAGGCCGGACCGGCTCGTCGTCGGCGAAGTCCGGGGCTCCGAGGTCGCGGACCTGCTGGCCGCCCTCAACACGGGTCACGAGGGCGGCTGCGGCACGGTCCACGCGAATGCGGCCGCCCACGTACCGGCCCGCCTGGAGGCCCTCGGGACGGCCGCGGGGCTCGACCGGGCAGCCCTGCACAGCCAGTTGGCGGCGGCCCTGACCCTGGTGGTCCACCTCGTACGGGACCGGGCCGGCCGGCGCCGGGTCGCCGAGGTCCACGTCCTGGAGCGGGATCCCGCCGGGCTCGTGGTCACCGTGCCGGCGCTGCGCTGGGGCGCCCGCGGGTTCGTACGGGACCGGGGCTGGGAGCGGCTGCGCCCGCTGCTCGCGGGTGCCCGGTGAGCGCCGGGGCGGTGGCGGCGGTGCCGGTGTTCGCCGCCGTGCTGTGCGCCGCGGCGGCGGCCCGGGCGTTCGCCGGGGCCGACGGGGAGTCCCGGCGGGCCCGGGCGGTCCTGGCCGGCCCGGGGCGGCCGGTCCCGGCGGGGCCCGCGCCGTGGGAGCGGCTGGCGGCCGGAGTCCGGGTCCGGGCCGCGCACGGCCGGGAGTGGGCCTGCCTCGGGGCCGGGCTGGTGCTCGCGCTGCTGGGCGGCTCGGTGATCCCGCTGCTCGCGGGTGCGGCGGCCGTGCCCCTGGTGCGCCGGTGGCTGCGGGCCGGTCGGCGGGCGCGGGCCCGGACGGCGCGGGCCGCCGAAGTGGTGGCCCTGTGCGGCGCGGTGGTGGGCGAGCTCCGCGCCGGTGCGCAGCCGGGCCGGGCACTGACCGAGGCGATGCGCCGCACGGTGTCGGGCCCCGGCGGCCCGGGAGCCGAGGAGGCCGGGGTCCTGGCGGCTGCTGCCTTCGGCGGGGACGTCGTCGCGGCACTGCGGCAGGCGGCGCGGGAGCCGGGCGCGGAGGGGCTGGCGGCGATGGCCGCCTGCTGGCGGGTCTCGGTGGACGGCGGCGCCGGGCTGGCCGCCGGACTGGACCGGCTGGAAGGGGCGCTGAGGGCCGAGCGGGACCGGGAGGAATCACTGCGCGCCCAGCTCACGGGAGCCAGATCGACGACTGCGGTGCTGGCCCTGCTCCCCGGGGTCGGTCTGCTGATCGGTACCGCGCTGGGGGCCGATCCGCTGCGGGTGCTCCTGCACACGCCGGTGGGATGGGGCTGCCTGCTGGCGGGCGCGGCGCTGGAAGCGCTGGGGCTGCTGTGGTGCGGGCGGATCGTCCGGGCGGGGGAGCGGTGACGGGCGGCCTCGCCGTCCACAGGCTGGGGACGGCCCTGTGCCTCGCGGCGGCGGCACTGTGCGCGGCATCGCTGGTGGCGGCGCGGCTCAGGGCGCGGGCGGCCAGGCGCCGGCTCACCCGGCTGCTCGCGGTGGAGGCACCGCGCAGGCGGCCGCTGTTCGGGCCCCGGCTGCGGGCGGAGCTGACGGCCTGGGCCGGGCCGGCCGGAGCGCTGGCCGCGGCCTGGGTGCTGATCGGCGGGCTCCCGGGTGTGGCGGCCGGCTGTGCCGCGGGCTTCGCGCTCCGCAGGTGGCTCGCGCGGCGAAGGCCGGCCGCGGGGTTCGACCCCGGGGAGGCCGAGCGTCAGCTCCCCTTCGCCGCCGACCTGTTGGCCGCCTGTCTGGCGGCCGGAGCCGGGCCGGTGGACGCCGCCGAGGCGGTGGGGGAGTCGCTGGGCGGCCCCGTGGGCGAGCGGCTCGCGATGGCCGGGGCGGAGCTGCGGCTCGGCGGCGAACCGGGCGCCGCGTGGGGGAGGTTGGCTGAGATACCGGGAGCCCGCGCCCTGGCCGAATGCCTGGAGCGCTCCGCGCGGACGGGGGCGCCCGCCGCGGAATCGGTCTCCCGGCTCGCCTCGACGCTCCGGGCGGACCGCGCCCGCCGGGCGGGGGCCCGGGCGCAGCGGGCCGCGGTCCTCGTCACCGCACCGGTGGGCCTGTGCTTCCTCCCCGCGTTCCTCGCGCTGGGGGTGGCGCCGGTGGTGATCGGAATGGCCTCCGGGCTCCTGTCCGGCACGTGAGGCGCGCCTGAATGACCTGGCGAATGACCGGGCGAATCACCGGCTTGAGATCGGCTGCCGGCCGGCCGCATTCGCCACCTGAAATGACCACCTGAAATGACCATCTGAGAGCACGTCAAAAAGTCGAATCAACGGGAGGTTGTCATGTCGATCATCTGGTTTCGGATGCGGACGGTACTGAAGGGACTGGCGGGACTGAGGCGCCGTCGGGGTGATGCGGGAATGACCACATCCGAATACGCCATGGGCACGATCGCGGCCTGTGCGTTCGCGGCCGTCCTGTACAAGGTGGTGACGAGTGAACTGGTTTCCACGGCACTTCAGTCGACCATCGGGAAGGCGCTCGATGCGCCGTTCTGACCGCGGATTCGTGACGGCGGAGACGGCCCTGGTGATTCCGGCGCTGGTGCTGTTCGCGGGGCTGCTGGTGTGGGCGCTCATGGCGGCCGCCGCGCAGATCCGGTGTGTGGACGCCGCTCGGGCCGGTGCCCGGGCGGCGGCCCGGTCGGAGCCGGCGGGCGCGGTGGTGGCCGCGGCCCGGGCTGCTGCCCCGCCCGGGGCGCGGGTGGAGCTCTCGCGGACGGGCGACCTGTGGCGGGTCAGCGTCTCGGCTCCCGCCCCGGGCCCGGCCGAGCTGCCGGTCCGCCTCACCGCCCTGGCCGCCGCCCTGGCCGAGGACACCGTGGGGCCGCCGCCGTGAGCGGGGCGCGGGCCGACCCGCGGGACCGGGGGTCGGCCACGGTGTGGGGGGTCCTGGTGGCGACCGTGCTGGCGGCGGTGTTCGGCGGGGTGCTCCTGCTCGGGCAGGCCGTGGTCTCCCGGCACCGGGCCGCGGCCGCCGCCGACCTGGCCGCCCTCGCCGCGGCGGCGACCTGGGCCCACGGCCCGGAGGCCGCCTGTGCCACGGCGGTACGGGTGGCGGTGGCGCAGGGCGCCCAGGTCACCGGGTGCACGGTGACGGGCGAGGTCGCGGAGGTCACCGCCCGGGTCCGGGCGGGCCCCTTCGGACCGGAGCTGCACTCCCGCGCGGGCCCACCGCTGGCCGGGGAGTCCCGTTGAGGGGGCCTCCGGGAGGGCGGGCGGCCCGTCTCTCTTCCGGGAGGGGCCGAGGGGGCCCGGGAGTGCTGCTGGGAGGGCCTGCGGGCGTCGGGGCGGGTTCAGGGCCGGGTGTCCCGGTTTGGGCGGCGTCAGGGGCGATATTCAGCCAATCGCCGGTGAAAGCGGAAGCCTGAGTTCCCCCCTGCCGGCCCGAGGGCCGACGGTCCGGTTGCTGGGCCCGGACCCCGGGCCGGGGGCGCCCGCAGGGCTCACGGGGCCGGTGGCGGGGTCGCGGGGCGAGGGGCGGACCTGGCGGTCCCCGGCGGCCCGGGGGACATGGCCCGGGACCCAGCCTGGGGGCCCCGGCCCGGAGCACCCGGCCCGAGGGCTCGCTCAGGGGGCCGGTGGTGGGGTGGCGGGCGAGGGGCCGGCCTGTCGGTTCCCGGCGGCCCGGGGCACCTGGCTCGGGGACCTGGCCTGGGGCCCCGGCCCGGAGCACCTGGCCTGGGGCCCCGGCCCGGAGGATCGGGCCCGGAGTACCCGGCCCCGGGGCTCCCGTGGGCTCAGGGGGTCGGTAGTGGGGTGGCGGGCGGGGGTTCCGAGAGGAGGTGGGTGAGGAGGCGGATGGCGCCGCGCTTGTGCAGGGGGTCGTTGCCGTTGCCGCACTTGGGGGACTGGATGCACGAAGGGCAACCGGCCTCGCACTCGCAGGCGGCGATCGCGTCCCGGGTCGCCGTCAGCCAGGCGCGGGCCGTGTGGAAGGCGCGCTCGGCGAAGCCCGCACCGCCCGGGTGGCCGTCGTAGACGAAGACCGTCGGGAGGAGGGTGTCGGGATGCAGCGGGACGGAGACCCCGCCGATGTCCCAGCGGTCGCAGGTGGCGAAGAGCGGGAGCAGGCCGATGGAGGCGTGCTCGGCGGCGTGCAGGGCGCCGCCGAGGATCTCCGGGTTGATCCGGGCCTCGTCGAGCTGGTCCTCGGTGACCGTCCACCACACGGCCCGGGTGCGCAGGGTCCGGGGCGGCAGGTCCAGTTTGGCTTCGCCGAGCACCTCGCCGGTGATCAGTTTGCGGCGCAGGTAGGAGACCACCTGGTTGGTGACCTCCACGGAGCCGAAGCAGAGCCTGCCGCGGCCCCAGGCGATCTCCGTCTCGGTCTCCAGGACGGAGATGGCGGTCGTATCGCGGGCCGTGGTGGAGAACGGCGGGTCCGCCTGCTCGACCAGCGCGACCGAGTCCTCCAGGTCCAGGTGCTTCACCAGGTACGTGCGGCCCTGGTGGAGGTGGACCGCCCCGTCGTGGACGGCGGTGTGGGAGGCCTCCTCGTCGACGGTGCCCAGCAGCCGGCCCGTGGCGGCCTCGACGATCTGGACCGGGCGTCCGCCGCCGCCCCGGATGTCGGTGAGGTCCGAGGCCCGTTCCCGGCGGGTCCAGTGCCAGGCCGTGGCCCGGCGGCGCAGCAGCTTCGCCGCTTCGAGCTGGGGGAGGAGCTCGCGTGCGGCCGGTCCGAAGAGGTCGAGGTCGGGCTCCGTCAGTGGGAGCTCGGCGGCCGCCGCGCACAGGTGCGGAGCCAGGACGTACGGGTTGTCGGGGTCCAGGACGGTGGCCTCGACCGGCTGCCGGAAGAGGGCCTCGGGGTGGTGGACCAGGTAGGTGTCCAGCGGGTCGTCGCGGGCGACCAGGACGGCCAGCGCGCCCTGGCCCGAGCGTCCGGCCCGGCCGGCCTGCTGCCACAGGGAGGCCCGGGTGCCCGGGTAGCCGGTGATCAAAACGGCGTCCAGGCCGGAGACGTCCACGCCCAGCTCCAGGGCGGTCGTCGCGGCCAGCCCGAGCAGCTCGCCGGAGTGCAGGGCCCGCTCCAGGGCCCGGCGCTCCTCGGGCAGGTAGCCGCCGCGGTAGGCCGCGACCCGCCGGGGCAGCGAGCGGTCCACGGCGGCGAGCTTCTCCTGGGCGATCACCGCGATCAGCTCGGCGCCGCGCCGGGACCGGACGAAGGCGACCGTACGGACGCCCTGGACCACCAGGTCGGTGAGCAGGTCGGCGGTCTCGGCGGTGGCCGTGCGGCGTACGGGGGCGCCCCGCTCGCCCTTGAGGTCGGTCAGCGGCGGCTCCCACAGGGCGAAGACGACCTCGCCGCGCGGGGAGGCGTCGTCGGACACCTCCACCACCGGCAGGCCCGTCAGCCGGGACGCCGCGGTCGCCGGGTCGCTCGCGGTGGCGGAGGCCAGCAGGAACACGGGATCGGAGCCGTAGCGGGCGCACAGCCGGCGCAGCCGCCGCAGGACCTGGGCCACGTGGGAGCCGAAGACGCCCCGGTAGGTGTGGCACTCGTCGATGACCACGTAGCGAAGGGACCGCAGGAAGGAGGACCAGCGCGGGTGGGCCGGGAGGATCCCGCGGTGCAGCATGTCGGGATTGGTGAGGACGTAGTTGGCGTACTGGCGCACCCACTCGCGTTCCTCGAACGGGGTGTCCCCGTCGTAGACGGCGGCCCGGACGGCGTTGCCGAGGGGGCCGGCCAGCTCCCGTACGGCCCGGCGCTGGTCGGCGGCCAGGGCCTTGGTCGGGGCCAGGTACAGGGCGGTCGCGCCCCGGCCGTTGGGTGCCTCGGCCCCGTCGGCGAGGGCGGAGAGCACGGGCGCGAGGTAGGCCAGCGATTTGCCCGAGGCGGTGCCCGTGGCGACGACCACGGACTCGCCGTCGAGGGCGTGCTCGGCGGCGGCGGCCTGGTGCTCCCACGGATGGTCGATCCCGGCGGCCTGAATTGCGGCTACGACATCCGTTCGGATGCGATCGGGCCAGACCGCATGACGACCCTCCCGAGGGGGCAAGTGCTCCGTATGGGTGATGCGCGCAGCTCGGGAAGGCCCCCGTGACAGACGGTCCAGGACCGTGCCGGGGGTGGGTCTGATGTCCTCGGGTGCCGTGGGCCGACCGGGACGGTGAGTGTTGGCCATTGGAACCGAGTGTGTCACCGGCGTGCGGGACAATGGACCGAAGGCGTCGTGCGCGCCTGCCGGTAAGTGATTGAATGCCATCGCGGCAGCCAATCCCTCGCCCGCCTTCGGGTGGGGAGGCCCCTGGGGGGCGCCGCTCGATAGCAAGGTGCTGGAGGATCCGTGGACCTGTCCCTGTCGACTCGCACTGTCGGCGACCGTACGGTCGTGGAGGTCGGTGGCGAGATTGATGTGTATACCGCGCCCAAGCTGCGCGAGCAGTTGGTCGAGTTGGTGAACGACGGCAGCTACCACCTGGTTGTCGACATGGAGCGAGTGGACTTCCTCGACTCCACCGGGCTTGGTGTGCTCGTGGGAGGCCTCAAGCGCGTCCGCGCGCACGAGGGCTCGCTGCGTCTGGTCTGCAACCAGGAGCGCATCCTGAAGATCTTCCGAATCACCGGCCTGACCAAGGTGTTTCCGATCCACAACTCGGTGGAAGACGCCGTCAACGCCACCGACTGACGGCGTTCGGCTGCGAACCGGCCGATGATGGAGCGGGGGGTACCGGACCACAAGCGGTCCGGGCCCCTGTAAGGCACGCCCGTAGTCCGAGGGGGACGCGCATGGCCACCGTTGAACTGCGCTTCAGCGCCCAGCCCGAACACGTCCGGACGGCCCGCCTGGTCGCGGCCGCCGTGGCGCGGCGGGCCGGCGTGGAGGAAGCCGTCCTCGACGAGGTCCGCCTCGCCGTGGGCGAGGCCTGTTCGCGTGCCGTCGGACTGCACCGCACCAACGGCCTGACCGCGCCCGTCCGGGTGGTGCTGACCGAGGAGGAGAAGGTGTTCTCCATCGAGGTCAGCGACGAAGTACCCGGACCGGCCGGCGGCCCGGCCGACGCCGTGCCCGGAATCGATGCCGTCCTGGACCCCGACGCGGACGGCGAGGACGAGATGGGCCTTGCCGTGATCAGCGGCCTGGTCGATGACGTCGATGTCATCAGCGGGGAGAGCGGCGGGACCATCCGGATGAGCTGGCCCGTCTCGGGGACCTCCGAACTGCCGTAACCGGGTAATCGGCCTGTCGGCCGGCCGTAACCGGCCTGCTGGCCTGCCGTGACCGGGTAACCGGCGGCTCCCCGGCCCGGCCCGGACCCCACCTCGCCGTCCCATCGCTGCCCGCCCCGCAGGGAGGCCTTGTGCCGCCCGGCGGGTTTTCGTGCTGCCCGGGGGCTTGGTGCCGCCCGCGCGGCGGCGGTGCCTCGTGTGGGGCTCTGGGGCTGCGGGGGTCTGTGGGGCCTGGGGGGTCTGTGGGTGCCCGGCGGGTTTTGGTTCCGGCTTCCTGGTTTGGGGCTTCCCCGTCGGTTTCGTGCCCCGGGTGGGGTCTGCCGCGGGGCGTTCCCGGAGGCCGGTCGTCTGGCGGCGGGGGACCGGGCGGGTGCCGGTAAGGCGTCGGAGGCGGCCCGGCGGGGGCGCCGGTGATGTTCCGCCGCGGGGGGCGGCGTATCGTCCGATCTTTTTCAACGGGCTGCCTAGCAGGGCCTTTTGAGTGGCTGTAGATCAATTATGTGATCGTTCTCCGCGAGGTTTATTGATCGCTGATCAAGCGTCAATGCTTTTGCCCCGTTACCGCTTTCGAGGGTAATGGAGTGACCAGATCTATTGGTGAGGAGCAAGTGCGAGCCAATTCCGTTTCCTGCGTACTGTTTTGATCGGGTCCCGCTCCCTACAATCCGTCCACATCTTGAGCTCATCACGTCAAGGAGGACGAATGACGGGGCTCTTCACCCCTATCGCGCCGGGTCGCACCACAGACCTGGCATCAGCAGTACTCACGGATGACAATCGGCTCATCGTGATCGTCATTGCGGCCGTGGCCCTCGCCGCGCTCGTCGTCGCGCAGATCCTGGTCCGCCAGGTCCTCGCGGCCGACGAGGGAACCGACTCCATGAAGGAGATCGCCGCCGCCGTCCAGGAAGGTGCCAACGCCTACCTCGGCCGGCAGCTCCGCACTCTCGCCGTCTTCGCCGTCGTCGTGTTCTTCCTGCTGTTCCTGCTCCCCGCCGACGACTGGACGCAGCGGGCGGGACGTTCCGCCTTCTTCCTCGTCGGCGCCATCTTCTCGGCCGCCACCGGCTACATCGGCATGCGCCTCGCGGTCCGCGCCAACGTGCGCGTCGCCGCCGCCGCGCGCGAGGCCACCCCCGCCGAGGGCGAGCCCGCCAAGGACCTGACCGAGGTCTCCCACAAGGCCATGCGGATCGCGTTCCGCACCGGCGGCGTGGTGGGCATGTTCACCGTCGGCCTCGGCCTGCTCGGCGCCTCCTGCGTCGTGCTCGTCTACGCCGCCGACGCGCCCAAGGTCCTGGAGGGCTTCGGCCTCGGAGCCGCGCTCATCGCGATGTTCATGCGTGTCGGAGGCGGCATCTTCACCAAGGCCGCCGACGTCGGCGCCGACCTGGTCGGCAAGGTCGAGCAGGGCATTCCGGAGGACGACCCGCGCAATGCCGCGACCATCGCCGACAATGTGGGCGACAACGTCGGAGACTGCGCGGGAATGGCCGCCGACCTCTTCGAGTCCTACGCCGTCACCCTCGTGGCGGCCCTGATCCTCGGCAAGGCCGCCTTCGGCGACCTGGGCCTGGCCTTCCCGCTGATCGTCCCCGCCATCGGGGTCGTCACCGCCATGATCGGCATCTTCGCGGTCTCCCCGCGCCGCACCGACCGCAGCGGAATGACCGCCATCAACCGCGGCTTCTTCATCTCGGCCGCCATCTCGCTGGTCCTCGTCGGGATCGCCGTCTACGCGTACCTGCCGGGCACCTACAAGGAGCTCGTCGGCGTCGACGACGCCGCGATCTCCGGGCACTCCGGTGACCCGCGGATCCTGGCGCTGGTCGCCGTCGCCATCGGCATCGTGCTCGCGGCGCTGATCCAGCAGCTCACCGGCTACTTCACCGAGACCAACCGCCGTCCCGTCCGGGACATCGGCAAGTCCTCCCTGACGGGCGCCGCCACGGTCGTGCTCGCCGGCATCTCGGTCGGCCTGGAGTCCGCCGTCTACACGGCGCTGCTCATCGGCCTCGGCGTGTACGGGGCGTTCCTGCTCGGCGGCACCTCGATCATGCTGGCGCTCTTCGCCGTGGCGCTGGCCGGCACCGGCCTGCTCACCACCGTCGGCGTCATCGTCGCCATGGACACCTTCGGCCCGGTCTCCGACAACGCCCAGGGCATCGCGGAGATGTCCGGGGACGTCGAGGGCGCCGGCGCGCAGGTGCTGACCGACCTGGACGCGGTGGGCAACACCACCAAGGCCATCACCAAGGGCATCGCCATCGCCACCGCCGTGCTCGCCGCGGCCGCGCTCTTCGGCTCGTACAACGACGCCATCGCGAACGCGGTCAAGGAGGTCGGCGCGAAGACCGCCGGGGAGATGAACCTCAGCCTGGACATCGCGCAGCCCAACAACCTGGTCGGGCTGATCCTGGGCGCGGCCGTCGTGTTCCTGTTCTCCGGCCTCGCCATCAACGCGGTCTCCCGCTCGGCCGGCGCGGTGGTCTACGAGGTGCGCCGGCAGTTCCGGGAGCACCCCGGGATCATGGACTACACCGAGAAGCCCGAGTACGGGCGCGTCGTGGACATCTGCACCAAGGACGCCCTGCGCGAACTGGCCACGCCCGGCCTGCTCGCCGTCCTCACCCCGATCGCCGTCGGTTTCACGCTCGGCGTCGGAGCCCTCGGCTCCTTCCTCGCCGGCGCGATCGGCACCGGCACCCTGATGGCGGTCTTCCTCGCCAACTCCGGTGGTGCGTGGGACAACGCGAAGAAGCTCGTCGAGGACGGGCACCACGGCGGCAAGGGCAGCGCGGCCCACGAGGCCGTCGTCATCGGCGACACCGTCGGCGACCCGTTCAAGGACACCGCCGGTCCCGCCATCAACCCGCTGCTCAAGGTCATGAACCTGGTGGCGCTGCTGATCGCCCCCGCGATCGTGCAGTTCAGCTACGGAGCGGACGCCAGCCCGACGGTACGGGCGATCGTCGCGGTCCTCGCGATCGGCGTCATCGTCGGCGCGGTGTACGTCTCGAAGCGCCGCGGCATCTCCGTGGGCGACGACGGGGCGGGCGAAGGCGCCACCGCGGAGCGGACGGCCCAGCAGGGCGACCCGGCGACGGCGGTCTCCTCCTGAGACGGCCGCCGCGCAGACGGCCCTCGCGGGCCGGGCTCCGGCGGGCCGGGCCCTCGCGGGCTTGACCCGGCTCCTGCGGCTCTGACCCGGCACTCCCGGGCCCGGCCGGCACGACTCGACCGTACGCCCGAACGGCGGACGGGGGGCGCGGACTGACGCGCCGTCCGTCCGCCTTTGCGTTTCCCGGATGGTGGACGTGTATCTTCCGGGCCGAGAGCCTTCGAAGGGACCAATCCGGTGAACAAGAAGCTTGCGGCCGCGGTATCGGGCGCTGCGGTGCTGATGCTCGTCCTGTCCGGCTGCGGCGGGGACGACGGCGACAAGAAGACCGACGCCTGGGCCAAGAAGGTCTGCGACAGCTGGCAGCCAGAGCTCAAGAAGATCGAGCAGGCCAACGCCGACATCAAGCGGGTGGCGACCGAGAGCAGCAAGCCCGAGGAGGTCCAGTCGACCGACTCGGCGGCCTTCGGGACCATGTCGGAGTCGTACAAGGCGATGGGTACGGCCCTCACGAGTGCGGGAGTTCCGCCCGTCAAGGACGGCGAGAAGACCTCGGCCGCGGCGGTCATGGGCTTCGAGTCCACGTCCGCGGGCTACACCGCCCTGAAGACGAAGATGGACGCCCTCGACGCCAAGGACCAGGGCAAGTTCGCCGAGGGCCTCAAGGACGTGGCGGGCGGCCTGGAGGAAGCGACCAAGGGCGGCAAGGAAGCCCTCGACCAGCTCAAGGCGGGCGGGCTCGACAAGGCGATGAACGGTCAGAAGGGCTGCCAGGTGGCGACCCCGTCGCCGGCGAAGTCCTAGAAGTACCCGTGCGGACCGCCGCCTTGGCGGCGGCGCCGCAACGCCGGGGCGGCCGGGCTCCTTCGGGACCGGGCCGCCCCGGCGCATGTCCGGGGTCGCGCGTCCGCGGCCGGGGACGCGCGCCGGGGCCGGAGGCGTCGGGGGACGCGTGCGAGGCCGGGTCCGGCCTTACGGAGCTGCGCCCCGTCGGGGCCCGTCCCGGGGTGCGTCCCCCCGGGCGGGAGCTCGCGGCGCCGGCGGCCGCCCACGCCGAAGGCCGTGTGGCGCGGGCAATGGCGGCGGCAGCGGCCACAATGGGCGGGTGAGTACCACCAGCCTTCCCCCCGGCCTGCCCGTCCGCCTCCCCTCGCCGGCCCGCGCGGCCGAGCTCCGCGCCGCTTTCCTCGCCGCGGGCTTCACCGCCGACGGGCTGCTCGACCTGCTCGGCGCCCCGGCGTACGCCGCGCTGGCCCGCAGCGAGACGGTCCCCGCCCTGCGCGCCACGCGGAGCAGCGGCGACGGGCCGCTCGCGAGCCTGATCCGGCTGTTCCTGCTGCGCCAGCCGGTGCCGTACGCGCACGCCGCGGCCGCCCTGCCCGTCGACGCGGCGCTCGCCGACGGCTGGCTGCGGCGCGAGGGCGACGAACTGCACGCCACCGTGGACGTGCGCCCGTACGGCGGGCCGGACGGCGAGGACTGGTTCATCGTCTCCGACCTTGGCTGCGCCGTCGGCGGGGCCGGCGGGATCGGCCATCGCGAGGAGGGCGTGGTCCTCGGGGTCGGCGGCGCCTCCACGACGCTGGCCGGGATCACCATCCGCACGCCGGTCGGCTCGGCGCTCGACGTCGGCACCGGATCCGGCATCCAGGCGCTGCACGCCGCGCAGCACGCGACCCGGGTCACGGCGACCGATGTCAACCCGCGGGCCCTGGAATTCACCCGGTTGACGCTGGCGCTGTCGGGGGCCCCCGAGGCGGAACTGCTCGCCGGGTCGCTGTTCGAGCCGGTCGGCGGGGCCACGTACGACCTGATCGTGTCGAATCCGCCCTTCGTGATCTCCCCCGGGGCCCGGCTGACGTACCGGGACGGCGGGATGGGCGGCGACGACCTGTGCCGGACCCTGGTCCAGGAGGCCGGGGCCCGGCTCAACCCGGGCGGATACGCGCAGTTCCTGGGCAACTGGCAGCACGTGGACGGCGAGGACTGGCACGACCGGGTCCGGGCCTGGGTGCCGCGCGGCTGCGACGCCTGGATCGTGCAGCGCGACGTGCAGGACGTGACGCAGTACGCGGAGCTGTGGCTGCGCGACGCGGGCGACCACCGCACCGACCCCGCCGAGTACGAACAGCGGTACGAGGACTGGCTCGACGAGTTCGAAGCCCGCAAGACCAAGGCGGTCGGCTTCGGCTGGATCACGCTGCGGCGCAGCGACGCGGCGGAGCCGTCGATCGTGGTCGAGGAGTGGCCGCACTCGGTGGAACAGCCCCTCGGGGAGGCCGTCGTGGCCCACTTCGCACGTCAGGACTACCTGCGCGACCACGATGACGCGGCCCTGCTCACGGGCTACTTCCGGCTGACCGCGGAGGTGGTGCAGGAGCAGGTCGGCGCGCCCGGCGCGGAGGATCCGGAGCACGTCGTGCTGCGGCAGAACCGGGGCATGCGGCGCGCCACCAAGGTCGACACGGTCGGGGCCGGCTTCGCCGGGGTGTGTGACGGATCACTGAGCGCGGGGCGGATTCTGGACGCCATCGCCCAGCTGGTGGAGGAGGACCCGGTGGTGCTGCGGGACCGGACGCCCGAGGCGATCCGGATGCTGGTGGAGCAGGGGTTCCTGGAGCCGGTGACCGGGGCGGAAACGGAAGCGGGAGCGGGGGCGGGAGCCGCCGGGGAGTAGGGGCGGCGGCGCGGCGGTGCGCGGCAATGCGCGGTGGTGCGCGGTGGTGCGCGGGGGGCGCGCAGCGGTGGGCCGCCGGGCCGTCGGGCAGCCGGAGCCGGGATGTAACCCCAGGTTCGCCTGATGTCTCCCCGGGGCTGGAATCCTCCGGTTCAGCGGGATCCGGGGGGATCCCGGGAGCGGCCCGGGGGATGAGGTGAGCGGCATGGAGCACGGTCCGGCGATCTTCGCGGCGGCCGTGTTCCTGCTGTTCGGGGCCGCTCTGCTGGCGTGGACGGGGGCGCGCGCCCTGCGCGGTGCGCCGGTGGCCGAGGGCGTGCGCCCCGTCGTGGCCGTACCAGTGGCCCTGCTCTCCGGCGGGGTCTCGCTGGTCCTCGGGGTCTGGTGCCTCGGGCGGCCGTGACGCCGGGGCGGTGAAACCGGAGGGCGTGTCGCCCCCGGAGTGGCGGCCGCCTCGGGCCGGCCGCGGTGCGGATCGCGGTGCGTGGCTCCGGCCGATCGGCCGGATGTCGCCCGGGCTCCGGTGGCGCGCCGGGTTTCGCCCGGTCGTCCGGAATGCGCGCAGGATCGTACTCACGGGGCAAAGAGCGACGTGAGGAGGGGTCCGGAGGCGGGGCCAGACGGCCCTTCGGCCACTCTGCCCGGTGAGTGCGCAGGGCCCGGCGCGGCATCCGGGCGGCAGAAATGGCACTTGTCGGGTTACCGTTCGAGTGGCCGTTGCGGGCTTCTGCCGTTTGACACGGGGGCGGGTTGTACCGTCACACTCCGCAGCGTCGCCGTACTGCGACCGAGTGCCGACCGGAGAGAAGAGCCAAGTTGTCCCCGACTAGCGAGACCGCAAAGGGCGGCCGCCGACTCGTCATCGTCGAGTCCCCTGCCAAGGCGAAGACGATCAAGGGCTATCTCGGCCCCGGATACGTCGTCGAGGCGAGCGTCGGGCACATCCGCGACCTCCCGAGTGGCGCGGCCGAGGTTCCCGACAAGTACACCGGTGAGGTCCGCCGTCTCGGTGTGGACGTCGAACACGACTTCGCGCCGATCTACGTCGTCAACGCGGATAAGAAGGCCCAGGTCAGGAAGCTCAAGGAGCTGCTGGCCGAGTCCGACGAACTCTTCCTCGCCACCGATGAGGACCGCGAGGGCGAAGCCATCGCGTGGCACCTGCAGGAAGTCCTCAAGCCCAAGGTCCCCGTCCACCGGATGGTCTTCCACGAGATCACCAAGGACGCGATCCGCGACGCCGTCGCCAACCCGCGCGAGCTCAACCAGCGCATGGTCGACGCCCAGGAGACCCGCCGCATCCTCGACCGCCTCTACGGCTACGAGGTCTCGCCGGTCCTGTGGAAGAAGGTCATGCCGAAGCTGTCGGCGGGCCGCGTCCAGTCGGTGGCCACCCGCATGGTGGTCGAGAAGGAGCGCGAGCGCATCGCCTTCCGCTCGGCCGAGTACTGGGACCTGACCGGCACCTTCGCCACCGGCCGCACCGGTGACGCCTCCGACCCCTCCACGCTGGTCGCCCGCCTGAACACGGTGGACGGCAAGCGCGTGGCGCAGGGCCGCGACTTCGGTTCGACCGGGCAGCTCAAGAGCGAGGTGCTGCACCTCGACGAGGCGAACGCCCGGGCGCTGGCCGCGGCGCTGGCGGAGACCTCGTTCGCCGTCAGGTCGGTCGAGTCCAAGCCGTACCGCCGCTCCCCGTACGCCCCGTTCCGTACGACGACGCTCCAGCAGGAGGCCTCGCGCAAGCTCGGCTTCGGTGCGAAGGCGACGATGCAGGTGGCGCAGAAGCTGTACGAGAACGGCTTCATCACCTATATGCGTACCGACTCCACCACGCTCTCCGACACCGCGGTGTCGGCGGCGCGCGCGCAGGTCACGCAGCTCTACGGGGCCGAGTACCTGCCGGAGAAGCCCCGCGTCTACGCGGGCAAGGTCAAGAACGCGCAGGAGGCGCACGAGGCGATCCGTCCTTCGGGTGATCGTTTCCGCACCCCGGCCGAGACCGGGCTGACCGGCGACCAGTTCCGCCTGTACGAGCTCATCTGGAAGCGCACCGTCGCCTCCCAGATGAAGGACGCGGTCGGCAACTCGGTGACCGTCAAGATCGGCGGCCGGTCGGCCGACGGCCGCGACGCCGAATTCAGCGCGTCCGGCAAGACGATCACCTTCCACGGCTTCATGAAGGCCTACGTCGAAGGCGCGGACGACCCGAACGCCGAGCTCGACGACCGTGAGAAGCGCCTCCCGCAGGTCGCCGAGGGCGACGCGCTGTCGGCCGAGGAGATCACGGTCGACGGCCACTCGACCAAGCCGCCGGCCCGCTACACCGAGGCCTCGCTGGTCAAGGAGCTGGAAGAGCGGGAGATCGGCCGCCCGTCGACGTACGCATCGATCATCGGCACGATCCTGGACCGCGGGTACGTCTTCAAGAAGGGCACGGCCCTCGTGCCGTCCTTCCTGTCGTTCGCCGTGGTCAACCTGCTGGAGACGCACTTCGGGCGGCTCGTCGACTACGACTTCACCGCCAAGATGGAGGACGACCTCGACCGCATCGCGCGGGGCGAGGCCCAGTCCGTGCCGTGGCTCAAGCGCTTCTACTTCGGCGCGGAGGACGCGACCGAGGTCGTGCCGGCCGACGGCGACGCGCTCGGCGGTCTGAAGGAACTGGTGACCGACCTGGGCGCGATCGACGCCCGGGAGATCTCCTCCTTCCCCGTCGGCGAGGGCATCGTGCTGCGCGTCGGCCGCTACGGGCCGTACGTGGAGCGCGGCGAGAAGGACTCCGAGGGCCACCAGCGGGCGGACGTCCCCGAGGAGCTGGCCCCCGACGAGCTGACGGTCGAGTACGCGGAGGAGCTCTTCGCCAAGCCGAGCGGCGAGTTCGAGCTCGGCAAGGACCCGGTCAGCGGGAACGAGATCGTCGCGAAGGACGGCCGCTACGGGCCGTACGTGACCGAGATCCTGCCCGAGGGCACGCCCAAGACGGGCAAGAACGCGGTGAAGCCGCGGACGGCCTCCCTGTTCCAGTCGATGAGCCTGGACACGGTCACGCTCGAGGACGCCCTGCGTCTGATGTCCCTTCCCCGGGTCGTGGGCGTGGACGCGGAGGGCGCGGAGATCACCGCGCAGAACGGCCGCTACGGCCCGTACCTGAAGAAGGGCACGGACTCGCGGTCGCTTGAGACCGAGGACCAGCTCTTCGCCATCACCCTGGAGCAGGCGCTCGCGATCTACGCGCAGCCGAAGCAGCGGGGGCGTGCGGCTGCGAAGCCGCCGCTGAAGGAGCTGGGCACGGACCCGGTCAGCGAGAAGCCGGTGGTCGTCAAGGACGGCCGGTTCGGCCCGTACGTGACGGACGGCGAGACGAACGCCACGCTGCGGCGGGACGACGACGTCGAGACCATCACGCCCGAGCGGGGCTACGAGCTGCTCGCGGAGAAGCGTGCCAAGGGTCCGGTGAAGAAGACGGCCAAGAAGGCTCCCGCGAAGAAGGCCCCGGCGAAGAAGGCGACGGCGACGAAGACCGCTGCCGCCAAGAAGACGACGACGGCCAAGAAGGCGACGGCGGCGAAGAAGACCACCGCCACCGCCACCGCCAAGAAGGCGGCCGCCAAGAAGACGGCGGCGGCCGCTCCGGCGGACGAGTAGTCACAGAAGCGACGAGTAGTCGCAGAAGCGGGGCCCGCGCACTGCGCGCGGGCCCCGCTTCGTGCTGTTCAGCCGTCCGGCGCTTGAGGACCGGGGTCCGGGGCGGAGCCCCAAGATCTTCCCGGGTCCGGGCGGAGCCCGGGGAACGGTGGAAGGGCGGGTAGGGGACATGCCCCGCGCAGCGGCGGCACGGACCCCGCGGGCGGAGCCCCCGGGAGGTGGGTCGGGGGTCACACCGGACCTTGTCCACAGCCCTCCGCACCCGCCAAGCGCAGCGGATAGGCTGGGCGGATGACGCGAGCCGAGCAGCCAACGGTCGTGACCGCCACCGCCGACCCCGCCCCCACCTACGACGAAGCCCTCGCCGCGGATTCCCGCGAGCGTGCGGTGCGCGCCCTGCTGCGCACCCCGGGGCTGCGCCGTCTGTGGAGCGCGCAGTTGGTGAGCGGCATCGGCGATGCCCTCGCCCTGCTGGTCCTGGTGCTCCTGGTCTTCCAGGCGGCCGTGGACCAGGAACCCTTCGGGGGTGGTTACACCGGCTGGGCCTTCGCCGTGGCCGCCGTCTTCGGCGTCCGCGTGCTGTCCACCGTCCTCTTCGGTGCGGTCCTCCTCGGCCCCCTGTCCCAGCTCACGGCCCCCGGCGGCAAGCTGGACCGCCGCTGGACGATGATCGGCGCCGACGGACTGCGGCTCGGCCTCTTCGTCGTGGCCCCGCTCTGGCTCGACTGGATCGGGCAGAACGCGGTCACCGCCCTGCTCGCCACCGTGTTCGTCTCCGGCGCCGCCGAGCGGATGTGGGTGCTGGCCAAGGACAGCGCCGCGCCCGGCCTGCTGCCGGGGCCGCCGCCGGAGGGCGCGACCGTCCGGCCGCTGCCCGACCACCTCGACGCCCTGCGCCGGCTGAACCTGCGCACCGCCTTCGCCGCGCTGCCGATCGCCGCGACCGCGCTCCTCGCCTCGACGCTGATCGGCAAGGCCCTCGGCCTGGGCATCGGCTGGTTCGCCGAGAACCAGGCGGCCCTGGGTTCGTACGTGGCCTCCGGGCTGTTCGCCGCCTCCGTATCGCTGCTGCTCCCGCTCGTGCTGCCCGCGACGAAGACCCCGCGTCCGCGCTCCCCGCTGGAGGGCCTGCGCGCCCCCAAGGCGGGGGACCGGCCGGAGAAGGGGCGCACCGGGGCCATCCCGCTGCTCGTCCTCGTCTGCGCAGCCGTCGCCGGAGCCGTGGCCTCGGCCGCCGCCGTGGCCGTCCTGCACGCCACCGACCTGGGGGGCGGAGCGGCCGCGTTCTCGCTGTTCGTACTGGCCCTGCTCGGCGGCACCGCCCTCGGCATCCGCGCCACCCAGGCCGGCAAGGTGCTCCCCTCCCTGTCCCGGCGCCGCCTGCTGGCGCTGGCCGTCGGGGTGGCCGGGCTGGCGCTGCTGCTGACCGGGCTGGTGCCGGACACCTCGACGGTGGTGTTCCTCTCGCTGCTCGCCGGCACCGCCGCGGGCGTTGCCGCGAACACCGGGCACACGCTGCTCGACCAGGAGACCGAGGAGTTCCGCCGGGCCCGGGTCACCGAGCACCTGCAGGCCGTCGTCCGGGTCGCCGTGGCCGTCGGGGCCGTGGCCGCCCCGCTGCTCGCCGCCCTGATCGGACCGCACCGGCTGGCCGCCGGCGAGGTCGTCTTCGCCCACGGTGGCGCGGCCTTCACCCTGATGCTGGTCGGCGCCCTGCTGCTGCCGGTCGCCGTCATCGTCCTGGCCAAGGCCGACGACCGCAGCGGCGTACCGCTGCGCCGCGACCTGCGCGAGGCGCTGCGGGGCGGGGAGCCGGTGCAGGCCGCGTCCGACGCCGGGTTCTTCATCGCCCTGGAGGGCGGCGACGGCGCAGGCAAGTCCACCCAGGTGCAGGCCATGGCCGACTGGATACGGGCCAAGGGCCACGAGGTCGTCGTCACGCGCGAGCCCGGGGCCACCCCGGTCGGCAAGCGGCTGCGTTCGATCCTGCTCGACGTGTCCTCCGCCGGCCTGTCGAACCGCGCCGAGGCCCTGCTGTACGCGGCCGACCGCGCCGAGCACGTGGACACCGTCGTACGGCCCGCCCTGGAGCGCGGCGCGGTGGTCATCACCGACCGCTACGTCGACTCCTCGGTCGCCTACCAGGGCGCCGGCCGGGACCTGTCCCCGACCGAGATCGCCCGCATCTCGCGCTGGGCCACCGACGGGCTCGTACCGAACCTGACCGTGCTGCTCGACGTGTCGCCGGAGACGGCCCGGGAGCGGTTCACCGAGGCCCCGGACCGGCTGGAGTCGGAGCCCGCGGAGTTCCACCAGCGGGTGCGCGCCGGATTCCTGACCCTGGCCGCGGCCGACCCGGGGCGCTACCTGGTGGTCGACGCGGGCCAGGACCCGGAGTCGGTCAGCACCGTCGTGCGCCACCGGCTGGACCGGATGCTCCCCCTGTCGGAGGCCGAGGTGGCCGCGCAGGCGGAGGCCCGTCGGCTCGCCATCGAGGAAGCCAGGCGCAAGGCCGAGGAAGAGGCCGCGCGCAAGGCGGAGGAAGCCCGGCTGCTGGCCGAGGAAGAGGCCCGCAAGGTCCGCGAGGCCGAGGAGGCCCGGATCGCGGCCGAGGCGGAGGCCGCCCGTAAGGCGGAGGAGGCCCGGCTGCGCGCCGAGGAGGAGGCCCGTGCGCGGGCCGAGGCCGAGCGGCTGCGGCGGGAGGCCGAGGAGAAGGCCCGCGCGGTGGAGCAGGAGCGGCTGCGCCAGCAGGCGCAGGAGGAGGCCCGGCTGCGCGCCGAGGCCGAGGAGCGCCGCCTGGAGAAGCAGCGGCGGGCCGAGGAGGCCCTGCTGAAGGCCGAGGAGGCGCGGCGGCTGGCCGAGGCCTCGGCGGCCGAGGCGGCGGCGAAGTCCGCGGCTGCCGCGGCTGCTGCCTCGGTGGCGGCTGCTTCGGCGTCCGTGCCGGCGGCTCCTGCGGCTGCGCCCGCGGCTCCCGCTGCGGATCCGGCTTCCGCGCCCAAGGCCGACCTGCGCAAGGAGCCGCACCACGACGAGGCCGTCACGGTCGAGACGCCGTTCGTGAAGCGGGTCGTGCAGCCGGACGACGTCACCCAGACGGTCCCGGTCCCGCAGGCGGATCCGGCGGCCCGTCCCGCCCCCGCGGCGGGTCCGGCGGACGAGACGGCGGTGCTTCCGCCCGTACGCGCGACCCGTCCGGCGGACGAGACGGCGGTCCTGCCGCCCGTACGCGGGAGCGGTCCGGCCGATGAGACCGCGGTGCTGCCGCCCGTACGCCCCACGGGCGCGGGCGAGGCCGCGGCGACGCGGCCGGCGGCGCCCCGGGCCTCGTACTCCGCGTCGCGGCCGACCGCCCAGCGCCCCGAGGAGAACCCGGCCGACCGGGTCCCGCCGGGCATCTTCCGCGACTCGGGCAACGAGGCGACCCGTGAACTGCCCCAGCTCACCGAGGACGGCCGGCCGCGCCGGCCCCGCTCGGACTGGGCGGAGGAGACTCCGCTGGACGATCTGCCGACGCTGGCGGACGAGCTGCTGGGACCGCGCCGGGACGACGAGGACGACCAGGGCCGGGGGCCGCGCCGCCGCTGACGGCCGCTGACCGCCGGTGGCGGTGGCGGTGGTGTGAGCGGGCCGGGATTGTCAGTGGGAGCCGCCACACTGGGTGAGCAGACGGCACGCAGGGTACGGACGGCACGCGAGGGAAAGGTGGTGGGCGGGATGCCCGTATGGGACGACCTGGTGGGACAGGAGCGGGTCCAGACGCAGCTGGCCGCCGCCGCGGTCGACGCCGACGCCCTGGTCACCGCCATCGAAGCGGGGAGCCCGCCGCCGGCCGCCTCCAAGATGACGCACGCCTGGCTGTTCACCGGCCCGCCCGGTTCGGGACGGGCCACGGCCGCCCGCGCCTTCGCGGCCGCGCTCCAGTGCACCAGTCCGGACCGCGCCCTGGGCGGGGAGCCGGGCTGCGGGTTCTGCGACGGCTGCCACACCACCGTGATCGGTACGCACGCCGATGTGGAGATCGTCCGTACCGATCAGCTGTCCATCGGTGTGAAGGACACCCGCGCCCTGGTACGCCGGGCGCAGCTCTCCCCGGCCGTCGGACGCTGGCAGGTCATCGTCCTGGAGGACGCCGACCGGCTGACGGAAGGCGCGGGCAACGTCCTGCTCAAGGCCGTGGAGGAGCCCGCTCCGCGGACCGTGTGGCTGCTGTGCGCCCCCTCGCTGGAGGACGTGCTGCCCACCATCCGCTCCCGCTGCCGGCACCTCTCGCTGCGCACCCCGCCGGTGTCCGCCGTCGCCGAGGTACTGGTGCGGCGCGACGGCATCGAGCCGGCCGTGGCGCAGGCCGCCGCCCGCGCCACCCAGGGGCACATCGGCCGGGCCCGCCGGCTCGCCACCGACGAGGCGGCCCGTTCACGGCGCACCACCGTGCTGCGGCTGCCGCTGCGCGTGGCCGACGTCGGCGACTGCCTGAAGGCGGCGCAGGAGCTGGTGGACGCCGCCGCGGAGGACGCCAAGCAGGTCGCGGAGGAAGTCGACACCAAGGAGACCGAGGAGCTGCGGGCAGCGCTCGGCGCCGGAGCGGGCACGGGCGGACGGATGCCGCGCGGTACGGCGGGCGTGATGAAGGAGCTGGAGGACCGGCAGAAGCGCCGGCGTACCCGTACGCAGCGCGACAGCCTCGACCTGGCCCTGACCGACCTCACCGGCTTCTACCGGGACGTGCTGGCCCTCCAGCTCGGCTCCGCACTGGCCATCGCGAACGAAGAGATACGGCACGACCTGGACCGGATCGCCCGCGAGTCGGGCCCGGAGCGCACGCTGCGGCGGATCGAGGCGATCATCGCGTGCCGGCAGGCGCTGGACCGCAACGTCGCCCCGCTGCTCGCCGTCGAGGCGATGACGATGTCGCTGCGCGCGGGCTGACGCGGGGGCTGCGACTCGGGTTGACGGCCTCACCCGTTCGAGGGGTCCGGGCGGCGGGCCGCAGACGCCGCCGGTCCGTGCGGGGCGGCGCCCCGTGCCCGGGCGGCCGCCCGCTGCCCGGCGCGGGTGGCACCGCCCCGGGTCTGCCCGCAGGCCGTAGGCTCCGGGAATGGACACCAGTCGCCTGCTGCGCACCACCGGGACCGTGATCGCCGCCGCGGGGCTACTGCTCTCCGGGTGCACTTCGGGCGGTTCGGGAACACCCCGCGCCGCCGCGTCCTCCGGCGGGGCCTCGAAGGCGCCGTCGGCCGAGCCGGCCGCCGTCCCGGCCGCGCTGCGCCCGTACTACGACCAGAAGCTGACCTGGCGCGCGTGCGGTGTGCCCGGCTTCGACTGCACCACCATGAAGGTCCCGCTGGACTACGAGAACCCCGGGGCCGGGGACATCGACATCGCGGTGTCCCGCCGCAAGGCCACGGACCCCTCCAAGCGGCTCGGCTCGCTCGTGGTGAACCCGGGCGGACCGGGCGGCTCGGGCATCGGCTACCTCCAGGCGTACGCGGGCATCGGCTACCCGGCGCCGGTGCGCGCCGCGTACGACATGGTCTCCTTCGACCCGCGCGGCGTGGACCGCAGCAGTCCCGTGGAGTGCCTGGACGGCCCGGCGATGGACAAGTACACCCAGGTGGACCAGACGCCGGACTCGGCTGCGGAGCAGGCCCTGCTGGTGGCCGCCTTCAAGGAGTTCGCGGCCGCCTGCCAGGCGCACTCGCAGCGGGTCCTGCCGCACGTGTCCACGGTCGACGCCGCCCGTGACATGGACGTGCTGCGTGCGGTGCTGGGCGACGAGAAGCTGAACTACGTCGGAGCCTCGTACGGCACGTTCCTCGGGGCGACGTACGCCGACCTCTTCCCCGGCCGGACCGGACGGCTGGTCCTGGACGGGGCGATGGACCCCTCCCGGCCCGCGCTCGAACTGAACCGGGACCAGACGGAGGGCTTCGAGACCGCCTTCCGGGCCTTCGCCGCGGACTGCGCGAAGCAGCCGGACTGCCCGCTCGGCCAGGGCACCCCGGAACAGGTCGCGGGGCGGTTGAAGGATTTCTTCCAGAAGGTCGACGCCCAGCCGATCACCACGTCCGACCGGTCGCGCACCGCGCTCGGCGAGTCGCTGGCGACGACCGGGGTGATCGCCGCGCTGTACGACGAGAACTCCTGGCCGCAGCTGCGCGAGGCCCTGGGTTCCGCGATCAAGGAGGGCGACGGCGACGGGCTGCTCGCCCTCGCCGACAGCTATTACGAGCGCGGGCCGGACGGCAAGTACGCCAACCTCATGTCGGCGAACGCCGCCGTCAACTGCCTCGACCAGCCCGCGGCCTTCACCGGGCCCGGTGCGGTCGAGAAGGCGCTGCCCTCCTTCGAGAAGGCCTCTCCGGTCTTCGGCGCGGGCCTGGCCTGGGCCTCGATGAACTGCACGTACTGGCCGACGAAGGCCACCGGCACGGCCGAGGCCCTGCACGCGAAGGGCTCCGCCCCGATCGTGGTGGTCGGCACCACCCGCGACCCGGCGACCCCGTACAAGTGGGCCCAGGCCCTGGCGGGCCAGCTCGACTCGGGCGTCCTGCTCACCTACGACGGCGACGGCCACACGGCGTACGGCCGGGGCAGCGACTGCATCGACTCCGCGATCAACCGCTACCTCCTGGAAGGCACCGCCCCCGAGGACGGCAAGAAGTGCTGACCCCCGCCACCGCCCCCTGTTCGGGGCACCCCGTTTAACCCTGTAGACTTTGGCCCGCTGCTGATGAGAGCCTCCCGCCAGGGAAGTCCTCGTCTTCCCAGCGGTGCCGCCTTAGCTCAGCTGGCCAGAGCAACGCACTCGTAATGCGTAGGTCTCGGGTTCGAATCCCGAAGGCGGCTCGGATTAGCCCCAGGACTCACTCGCCGTGACCTGGGGCTTTTTCATGCCCCGACGGGGCTCGACGGGACCCGTGTGCGGGCCGGTTGCCGGCCGGGTTGCCCGGTCTCCTTTCTGGTCTCAGAGGCCTGCCTGTGGGGTTCGGGGCTTGCCGGCATTCTCGGCGGTGGCTTGGCCGCGCTGTTCGTCGCGCTGGGTGCGCGCTTCCTGGTGGTCGGGGGAGGGCGGAGCGTCAGGGGTGGTGGGTGGGGAGGCGGGATGCCGGGAGGAGGGCCAGGGCTAGGAGGGTTGCTGCGAGGGCGTACGTGGTGCGGAAGCCTTGTGGGGTGGTGCCTGTCGTGGTCAGGGTGACCGAGAGGAGGGCCGTGCCCACCGAGGCGCCTATCTGGGAGTTGATGCTGAGGAGGGTGCTCGCCGCGGTCATCCGGGATCTGGGGAGGTCACGGCTCGCGGTGGTCATCGTCGGCATCAGGACCATGCCGGCGCCGATCCCCATGACGACCGAGGCGGCGACGAAGCGCCAGGGCGCCGAATCCGGGGATCCGGCCTGGAGGGCGGTCAGGGCCATGCCCAGGGCGCCCACCGCGATGCCGGTGCGGATCAGGCGGCGCGGGGAGACCTTGTCCACGCGGCGCGAGGCGATCTGCATGACCAGCCCTACGGTGAGGCCGGCCGGTGCGCCCAGCAGGCCGGCCGCCGTGGCGGTCATGCCGCGGCCCTGCTGCCAGTACATCGGTCCGAGCAGCATGGAGCCGAAGTAGCCGCAGGTGAAGAGGGTGAGGGTGGCGATGCCCGCCCGGAAGGTGCGGTCGCCCAGCAGCCGCAGGTCGAGCAGCGGCTTCCGGGCGGTCAGGGCCCGGCGGGCGAAGGCGGCCACGAGGACGGCGCCGGCCAGGGTGGGGAACAGGGCGTCGGGCGCGTTGAAGGTGCCGCCCTCCCCGCCGCGGGCCAGGCCTTAGAGGAGCAGGGCGAGGCCGGGGGACAGCATCAGCAGGCCGGGTACGTCGAGCCGGGGCGCGGCCGACGGGTCGCCCGGTGCGTCGGGGCGCAGGAGCTTCGCGGCGAGCAGCAGGGCCACGGCGCCGACGGGCAGGTTGACCAGGAAGATCCACTGCCAGGACGCGGAGTCGACCAGCCAGCCGCCCAGCACCGGGCCGGCCACCGGCCCGACGATGATGGGCAGTCCGAGCAGGGCCATGACCCGCCCGAGCCGGGCCGGGTCGGCCGTGCGCATCACCATGGCCATGCCGACGGGCATGAGCAGGCCGCCGCCGAGGCCCTGTACCGCGCGGAAGGCGATCAGGCTCCCGGCGCTCCAGGCGCAGGCGGCGAGCAGCGATCCGAGCGAGAACAGGGTGAGGGCGCCCAGGTAGGTGCGTTTGGCGCCGAAGCGGCCCATCGCCCAGGCCGAGGCCGGGATGACGGCGGCGAGCGCGAGCGTGTACGCGCTGGCGGCCCACTGGATGGTCGCCAGGGGTGCGTGGAAGGCCTCGGAGAGGCGGTGCAGGGCGACGTTGACGATGGTCATGTCGAGCACCGACATGACGGAGCCGACGATGACCACGCCCGCGGTGCGCCGCAGGAGCACCGCGTCGGATGCCGCGGCGGGGGAGCCGCGCGTGGCCGTGGGGGCGGGCCCGCCGGGTTTCAGGGTCGTACGCATCCTCGTGCCGCCCCCTCAGCCCTGGTACGGGTGGTCGGCGCGGGCGGTGCGCAGGGCCCGTCCCCACCAGGCCAGCTGGCCGATCATGCCCTTGACCGCGCCTTCGGCCACGGCGGTGTCGCGCGGAACGCCGTCCGGGCCGAGTCCGGACCACGGCCCGTGCAGGCTGACGGAGTCGCGGACGGTCACGGCGTGCAGTTCGGCGAAGACCAGCCGGAGCTGCTCGACGGCGCGCAGGCCGCCGCCGAGGCCGCCGTAGGAGACGAAGCCGGCCGGCTTGGCGCGCCATTCCTCGCGGTGCCAGTCGATGAGGTTCTTCAGTACGGCCGGGAAGCTGTGGTTGTACTCGGGGGTGACGATGACGAAGGCCTCGGCGGCGGCCAGCCGCGGGCTGACCTCCGCGAGGGCGGCGGCCGCCTGCGGGCCCGGGGAACCGCCCCAGCCGGGCATGGCCAGCGGCAGGTCGACGTCGGCGAGGTCGATGAGGTCGAGGTCCAGGCCGCCGACGGCGCGCGCGGCGCCGAGGAACCAGTCGGCGACGGCGGGGCCCTGCCGGCCCTCGCGGACGCTGCCGAGGATGACGGCGACGCGCAGTGGAGCGTCCGCGGAAGCGGGAACGGGAGCGGGAGCGGGCGCAGCGGAGGCGGAGGCGGGAGTGGAAGCGGTGGTGGGCATGGCGGCAGGGTCCCCTCGTCGGCGGGGCGGTCGCTCGGTGCGGCCGCTCCTCCGGTAAAGTACAACGGGCGTTGTAAAAAGTGCAACGAATGTTGTACTTCTCGAGTGGAGGTCAAGTGAACGCCGGAACGAATGGAACGAGCGGAACCACTGGAACCGCTGCAACCAGCGCCAAGAAGCTGGAGAAGCAGCTCGCCATCGCGAGCGCGTCCTGCGGGGTCTTCGGCCGCGAGGGCTATACCCGCGCCTCGGTCGACGCCCTCGCCGCCGCGGCCGGCGTCTCGACCCGCACGCTCTACAACCACTTCCCGGGCGGCAAGGCGATGCTCTTCGCCACCGTCGTCACCTGGACCTCGGGCCAGGTGCGCGACGCCCAGATCGCCCAGATCGAAGCCGTCCTGAACCCCGAGCGCCCGCCCCGCCCCGAGGACCTGGAGCGGGACCTGGTCGCCTTCGCCCACCGGGTCATCGGGCTCATGACCGACTACGCCGACCACTTCGCCCTCGTGCGCCACATCCACGCCGAGGCCGACCACGTGCCGCCGGAGGTGCTGGAGGCCTGGGCGAACGCCGGCCCCGGCCCGGTGTCCCGCGCCCTCGCGGACGCGATGGCCGGCCTCGACGCGGCCGGGCTGATCGACGTACGCGGCGACGCGATGCTGGCGGGCGCCCACTTCATGGCGCTGACCTCGCACTCGATCGTGCAGCTCTCGCACTACGGGGTCCTGCCCCTCTCGCGGGAGCAGACCGACCACCTGATCGCAGGCGGCGTGGGCACCTTCCTCCGCGCCTACCAGGCGAGTTGAGCCGCACACGTACCGAGACGCCCCGGTCTCCCGGTCGCCCGGTTCCGTGGGCGGGGCTACGTTGGACGGGTGAGCACGACACGGTTGCGCAGGGCGGCTGTGGGGGTGGCCGCGGTGGGGCTCCTCCTGATGGTGCCCGTGGGGGCCGGTGCCGGGTACGCCGTGGACGTGCCGGCACCACCGGCGGCGAGCAGTCAGGCCGCCGCATCCGATGTATTTCCGCAGCTCAGTCCGGCCGTGGCGCGGCAGTTGGACGATGCCGTCCGGAAGGTGATGGACGAGGCCCACGTGCCCGGGGTGCAGGTGGCCCTGTCGGCGCCGGGCAAGGGAGCGTACGTACGGGCCTTCGGCGTGGCCGACAAGGCCACCGGGGCGGCTATGACGGACGGCCTCAACATGCGGATCGGCAGCGAGACCAAGACCTTCACCGTGACCGCGATGCTGAAGCTCGTCGACGAGGGCAAGATCGGGCTGGACGACCCCATCGGGAAGTACATCGACGGCGTGCCGAACGGCGACCGGATCACGCTGCGCGAGCTGGCCGGCATGCGCAGCGGCCTCTTCAACTACTCGGCCGACGAGGGCTTATTCAAGGCGCTGACCAGCGATCCCCGGCGGCCCTTCACCCCGCAGGAACTGCTCGCCTACTCCTTCAAGCACCCGGTGCTCTTCGAGCCGAACGCGAAGTTCGACTACTGCAACACCAACCTGATCCTGATCGGGCTCGTCGTGGAGAAGATCAGCGGGCGGACGCTCGCCGACTACATCACGAAGAACGTCATCGAGCCGGCCGGGCTGAAGAACACCCTCTTCCCGACCGGCGCCGAGTTCCCGGCCCCGCACGCCCAGGGCTATACGGACCAGACGGCCTCGGGGAAGGTCGAGGACGCGGCCGACTGGAACCCCTCCTGGGGCTGGGCCGCCGGAGCGATGATCTCCGACCTCCCGGACCTGCGGCGGTGGGCCGAGGTGCTGGCCACCGGTGAGCTGCTCACCCCCGCGACCCAGGCCGAGCGGCTCGATGTCGTACCGGCCCTGCCGGGCACCGGCTACGGACTGGGGATCTTCAACGTCCAGGGGTGGATCGGGCACAACGGCTCCATCCCGGGCTACCAGACCCTGGCCGTCTACGACGCGCGGTCCAAGGCCACCCTGGTCGTCCTGCTCAACACCGACATCTCCGCCGAGGGCCAGGAGCCGAGCACGCTGTTCGGCGAGGCGATCACCAGGATCGTCACCCCGCAGCACGTCTACACCCTCCCGGCCCAGCCCGTCACCGGGGACGAGAGCCACTGACCGTCTCCGCCGGCGCGCGTTCCGTCGCGGGGCCGGTCCCGCCCTGCCGGGCCCCCGTGGCGCAGGGCGGCGCCGGTGGGCGGGGAGCCCCCGCGCACAATGGGACCGGCGGCGCGGGAGTGGACGAGGAGAGCGATATGAACGGTCGGACGACGCAGGGCGAAGCCGTGGAGGCCGGATCCGCGGCCGAAGGGGGCAAGGTGGTCCTGCGCGAGGCGGGCGAGGCGGATCTGGACATCGCCGCCGAGCTCTTCCGCGGCTACCTGGAGTTCTACGAGGTGGAGGTCGAGGACCCGGAGCGGCCGCGGGCCTTCCTGGCGGAGCGGCTGGCGGGCGGGGACTCCTTCATCCTGCTCGCCGAGGTCCCGGGTGCGGGCACGGTCGGCTTCACACAGGTCTACCCGATGATCTCCTCGTTGGCGATGAAGCCCGCCTGGCTGCTGGGCGACCTGTACGTGGCCCCGGCCGGCCGCCGTACGGGCGCGGGCCGCGCGCTGCTGCGCGAGGTGCTGCGCCGGGCGCGGGAGGCCGGGGTCTCGGGCGTGCAGCTGGAGACGGCGTACGACAACCTCGTCGCGCAGGGGCTGTACGAGGCGGAGGGCTTCGTCCGCGAGGAGTTCCACATGTACTTCAACGACCTCCACGACCTCTCGGGGACTGCTCCTGAAGGAGTTTGAGGTCGGCTGAAACATTCTGGGCCCCCGTCGCGTCATTGGAGTGAGACGGACGCGAGGGGGAGCGGATGGGGTACGGACGCAGAGAGGGGTTCCGCGAGTTCGCGGAGGGCCGGTCGGCGCACTTGTACCGGTCGGCCTGTCTGCTGACGAGCGGTGACACCCACCTCGCGGAGGATCTCGTACAGGAGACCCTCGGGCGGATGTACCTGCTCTGGGCACGCGTCGCGCGGATCGACAATCCGGCGGCGTACGCGCACACCGTCCTGGTGCGCGCCTTCCTGACGCACCAGCGCCGCCGGTCGGCGGGGGAGCGTCCGGTCGATGAGTTCCCCGACGCGGGCGCACCGGCCGGCGGCGATCCCGCGCTGCGGCTGACCCTGCTGGAGGCGCTGGGGCGGCTCGCGGCCAAGGACCGGGCGGTCCTGGTGCTGCGGTACTGGGAGGACCGCAGCGTCGAGGAGACCGCCGACGTGATGAACGTCAGCTCGGCGGCGGTACGGACCCGCAGCTCGCGTGCGCTGAGCCGGCTGCGGGAGCAACTGGGCGGCTCGCTCGCGGAGTTCGCGGGGCGCTGAGACCCGGTCCGCTCGTGTGTGCACCGTTTCCGCTTTTCTCATCCCATGATCCCTGTGAACGGAAGGCCTGATTCCGCATGCCCTTTGAAGATGAGCTCGGTGATGCCCTCCGGCGCACCGGTGACGGTTTCACCTCCGAGGGCCGCGACCTCGTGGACGCCGGGGAGCGGCGCGGCCGCCGGATGGTGGCCCGTCGCCGGGCCGCCATGGCCGGCGGCTCGGCCCTCGCCCTGGCCCTGATCGGCACCGCCGGGGCCTACGCGAGCGGGCTGCTCGGGCCCGCCCGTGACGGGGGCCGGGCGAACGTGGCGGCCTCGCCGGAGCTGCCCGCGCCGGGAGGATCGGCGCCGGCGCAGCGCCGTAGCCGCGTCGGAACCGGCGCCGTCTCCGCGGAACAGCTGACCGGGGTGCTCAAGCAGCTCCTGCCGCAGGGCACGCTCAGCAACACCGAGGCGCGGGGAACGGAAGACGAGCTCGGCCCGATGGTGACCGCGGTCTTCGACGACGGCGAGGGCCAGAGCCGCATCGGCTTCAGCCTCCACCGGGTCGACCCGCAGGGCGCGAGGGCCGAGGACATGCTCAAGTGCCCCTCCAGGACCACGACGAAGTTCGACAGCTGCACCTCGGAGAAGCTCGCGGACGGTTCGCGGCTGCACCTCTACAAGGGCTACGTGTTCCCGGACAAGCGGGCGGACGTCAAGTCCTGGCGCGCCATCGTCGTGACCCCGCAGGGGTTCATGGTGGACGCCCACGAGGAGAACGCGGCGGAGGAGAAGGGCGCGCCCGTCACCCGTCCGGCGCCGCCGCTCACGATCGCGCAGCTCCAGGCGCTCGTGACCTCCCCGCTGTGGCACCCGGCCCTGAACGACCTGCCCGCCGCCGGTCAGGAGGAGCAGCCCGGGGCGGCCGCCCGCTCGGGGGCGAAGGCGGTGGACATCCTGGAGGAACTGCTGCGCACGGACGGCATCCCGGTCGTGAGCCGGGACGACGACGGGCCCGACCTGGGCTACCTGGTCCTCGACGAGGGCAAGGGCAAGTCGCTGGTCAGCCTCCAGATCCAGACGGTCGACCCGAAGCACCCGGAAACGTGGGCCGACCTGTTCACGGCCGCCGAGACGCTGCCGGACGGAACGAAGGTCCTGACCCGGCAGCAGGACGGGGAGAAGGGCGGGGCCGGCGTGGTCTGGTGGAGCGTCGAAGCACTGCGGCCGAACGGGACCCGGCTGATCGTGAACGCCTTCAACGCCGAGACCCAGTCGTCGGACGCGACCCGGACGGCGCCGGTGCTGCCGCTGCAGCGACTGAAGGAGCTCGCCTCCAGCCCGAAGTGGGGCTCGGAGTACGGGCAGTAGGGCTCTGGAGGGTCACTTCGCGTCCGCGTAGCACTCCACGACGGCCGTCGTGAACGGGAAGCGGACCGGGGTGTCGCCGAAGGTGAGACGGCCGGCCAGGTCGCCCGCCGCGCGGATCGCCTCGGCCACGGCCGGGACCTCCTCCTCGGGGCAGTGCACGATGACCTCGTCGTGCTGGAAGAACACCAGCTCGGCCCGCATCCCCGCCTCCGCGAGCGACCGGCGCAGGGCCGCGAGCAGGAGCAGCGCCCAGTCCGCGGCGCTGCCCTGCACGACGAAGTTGCGGGTGAAACGGCCGCGGGCCCGGGCATCGGTCGAGGCGTAGCTCGGCACCCAGCCGTCGGGGGCCTCCTCCGCCTCCTCCGGATCGGCCGCCGGCGGGCAGGTCCGGCCCAGCCAGGTCCGTACGAGCCGCCCCTCCTCGCCCGCCTTCGCGGCGTCGTCCACGTAGGCCACGGCCCGGGGGAAGCGGCGGCGCAGGGCGGCCAGGTTCTTCAGGCCGTCCCCGGAGGTCTGCCCGTACACCGCGCCGAGCACGGCGATCTTCGCCATGTCGCGGTCGCCGGAGAAGCCCTGGCGGGAGATGGAGGTGTACAGGTCCTCGGGGCGGCCCGCCACCTCCATGAAGGCGGGGTCGCGGGAGATCGCGGCGAGCACCCTGGGCTCCATCTGGTCGGCGTCGGCCACGACGAGCCGCCAGCCGGGATCGGCGACGACGGCCCTGCGGATCACCTTCGGGATCTGCAGGGCGCCGCCGCCGTTGGTGACCCAGCGGCCGGTGTAGGTGCCGCCGGGGATGAACTCGGGGCGGAAGCGGCCGTCGTGGACCCAGTCCGCGAGCCAGGACCAGCCGTGGGCGGTGTAGATCCGGTACAGCTTCTTGAAGGCGAGCAGGGGCTTCACGGCCGGATGCTCCAGATCCTGGATCTCCCAGCGCCGGGTGGACTTGAGCTTGATCCCGGCCTCCGCGAAGGCCTTGATGACGTCGGCGGCCAGCTCGGGCCGCACGCGGCGGCCGAACGCCGCCGAGACCTCGTCGGCCAGCTCCGCGAGCCGGCGCGGCTGCCCGCGGCCCGCGTACCGCTCGCCGAGCAGCTCGGTGAGCAGGGCCCGGTGGACGTCGGCCCGCCAGGGCAGGCCCGCACGGTTCATCTCGGCCGCTACGAGGAAGGCCGCCGACTCGGAGGCCACGAGCAGCCGCATCCGGTCGGGGTGGGCGGTCGCGCCGAGCCGTTTCGCCTGGTCGGCGTGGACGGCGACGAGGGCCTCGAGCGGGACGGGGGCCGGCTGGGGGTCGAAGAGCGAGTGCTGGCTGCCCGGCTCCGCGGCGCGCTGCGGGGGATCGGGCGGTACGGGTGCGTTCGTGAGGCGGGCCCAGGCGGCGGCCGCGGAGCGGGGTTCGCCGAGGCGGCCCTCGTGGGCGAGCAGCAACAGCTCGGCGTCCTCGATGTCGTGGCAGCGGTCCACGCGGGCGCCGGCGGCGAGCAGGCGGGGGTACACCGCGGGGGTCGACCGCCAGACCCAGCGGGTGCCGGCGGGGGCTGCGCGGATCGCCTCGGCGGGGTCGGCGACCGCGATGCGGGCTCCGCCCGTGGGGGCGTCCAGGGGTGCGGCGTGCCAGTGGCCGTCGCCGTCCTCGGCGAGGGCCCACCGGGGGGTGTGCTCGTGCTCGCTCATGAGTTCTCGCTCATGAGTGCGAGTGTCCCACCGGGGTCTGACAGGGTCCGTGCGCGGCGCGCTGGCACAGGTGTGCGCCGCTGCTGCTGCCCTGCGGGGCCGTCCCCTACCCGCCCTTCCACCGTTCCCCGGGCGCTGCCCGGAGCCCGGGGGGGGGGGGGGGGGGGGGGGGGGGGGGGGGGGGGGGGGGGGGGGGGGGGGGGGGGGGGGGGGGGCCGGGGGGCGGGGGCGCCGGCCCCCCGCGCCGCCCCCCCCCGCGGGGGGGGGGGGGGGGGGGGGGGGGGGGGGGGGGTCCGGGGCGGCCCCCGCCCCCCCGGGGGCCCCCCCCCACCCCCCGCGCCTCAAACGCCGGCGGGGCTGGATGTGCCGGCGGCCGGTGCTGGATTTGCAGGGCGCCGAGTGGTCGAGGCGCGGACGGCTCGGAGGGAGGCGGGAGGGGGGCGTGCCAAGCTGGTGGGGTGAGAGACATTGTCGACCGGGCCTGCGAGGCCGCGCTGTACAACCAGGACGATGCCGGGCTGGATGCCGGGGCGTCGGTGCTCGTCGCCGAGGGGGACCGGTGGGACGGGGTCGGGCAGGCGCTGCTCGCGCGCGGTGAGGAGTACGTGCGTCAGGCCTGGGAGCGCGGGTGGCGGCCCGCCGACGTGCTGCGGCTCGTACGCCGGGACCTGGAGCAGGCGCACCTGCGGATCGCCGGCGACCTGATCGCCGCCGAGGCCCGGCGCTACGCGCGGCTGCCCGAGCGGTGGACCGACGCCGAGGTGTGGTGGGGGGACGACACCGCGTACGGGGAGCGGCTGGTCCAGCGGGAGCGCACCGACCGGTTCAGCCTCGCCGGGACCGTGCTCCAGGTGTTCCGGCTGCTGATCCGGCTGCCGTCCATCGAGCCGGTCGGGCCGCTGCCCGGGGATCCGGCCGACGTGCTCGAACACGCGCACATCGAGCCGCGCATGCTCGGGCGGATCCGCGCCCTGCTCGCGAAGGCCGAGGCGACCACCTTCCCGGAGGAGGCGGAGGCGCTCAGCGCCAAGGCGCAGGAGCTGATGGCCCGCCACACCGTGGACTCGGCGCTGCTCGCGGTGAAGTCCGGCACCGCGCAGATACCCGGGGCCTGCCGGATCGGCGTCGAGGCCCCGTACGAGGAGGCCAAGGCGGTGCTGCTCGACGCGGTGGCGAGCGCGAACCGGTGCCGCTCCGTGTGGAACAGCGCGTACGAGTTCTCCACCGTCGTCGGCTTCGAGAGCGACCTGGAGGCGGTGGAGCTGCTGTACACCTCCCTGCTCGTCCAGGGCACCGCCGCCATGACCCGTGCGGAGGCCGGGCAGCGGGCGGGCGGGCGCAAGCGCACCAAGACCTTCCGGCAGTCCTTCCTCCTGGCCTACGCGAGCCGGCTCGGCCAGCGCCTCGCCGAGACGGCGGAGCACACCGTGGCCGACACCGTGGCCGAGGCCCCCGACAACCTGCCGGCGCTGGTCGCCCGGGACGTGGCGGTCACCTCGCGCGCCGAGGAGATGTTCCCCCGGACCACGACGACCCGGCTGCGCGGGGCGACCGACCTCGCGGGGTGGGAGGACGGGACGGCGGCGGCCGATCGGGCGCACATGGCGGATGCGGGCCGGCGGTCCCTGCGGCAGTAGGCCCCGCCGGGCCCCGGATCAGTGCTCGGCCGGGGCCGGTGCCGGTGTCTGGGCCTGGGGTGCCGGGGTTTCCTCGCGCAGCGCGCGGGCCTCCGACTTCAGGATGCGGGCGGACCTGCCCAGGCCGCGGGCCATCTCGGGCAGCTTCTTCGATCCGAACAGCATCAGGCAGACGAGTACGACGATGGCGAGGTGCCAGGGTTCCAGGCCGTTCCTGAGCATGGTGTGTCCGCCTTCCGGTGGGGGCCGGCAGCCTGCCGGGGCGGCGCCGGAAATCGGGCCGTCGGGCCGATGATCGGTGGTGGTGGGGCAGCGGCGCCATAGATCACGCCAAGCCTGAAGAACACCTGAAGCCCGGGCGGGCGGCGGGCCGCCCTGCGGGGCCGTCCCCTACCCGCCCTTCGCCCGTTCCCCGGGGCTCCGCCCCAGACCCCGCTCCTCAAACGCCGGAGGGGCTGGATTGTGCCGCTGCGCGGCAAACCAGCCTGCCCCGCGCACAGCCAGCCGACGCCGGCCAAACTCAGCCTCTCCGGCGTTTGAGGAGCGGGGGTCCGGGGGCCGGCCCCCGGGAACGGCGCCGCACCGGGAAACGGGTCCGGGCGCAGCCCGGGGAACGGTGGAAGGGCGGGTAGGGGACTCCGCCCCCCCGGGCCGGCCCCGACCGCGCAGGGCGGTGGGTGCCCGGGCTCCCGGGTTCCGGACCCGCCCCGGGTAGGGGACTCCGCCCCCGGGGCCGGCCCCGACGCGCAGGACGGTGCGCGCCTGGGCTCCCGGGTTCCGGGGGTGGCGGGGCTACGCTCGGAGGCATGAGCTGGGTCCGGGCGCTGAAGGACACCGCGCGGTCCGGTCTGCGGGTCGAGCGGACCCGGCTGCAACCCCTCATCGCGCTGCGCGCCGCCGTCGGGCTGGCCATCGTCATCGGGGCGGGCCTGGCCTTCCTGGGGCCCGGTTCGGCGGCGAGTTCCGCCTTCGGCGCCTACATGGCGGCCATCGCCACCTTCCAGAAGAGCTGGCGGCCCCGGCCCGTGCTCGCGCTCGCCGCCGGGCTGACCCTGGCCGTGTCCACCTTCATCGGCTACCTCGTCGGGTCCTCGCACACCCTGGCGTTCTTGCTGCTGCTCGCCGTCTGGAGCTTCGCGGCGGGCCTGATGTGGGCGGCCGGGCCCACCGCGGGCATGATCGCCTCCGGCAACGTCGCGATCATGCTGGTCACCGTCACCCTGCCGACCTCCGTGCCCCAGGCCGCCGGGCACGCCGCGATGATCGCCGCCGGCGGGGTGGTGCAGGCCCTGCTGATCGTCCTGTTCCCCATCCGCCGCTGGGGCGCGCAGCGCGACGCCCTGGCCGACGCCCTCGCCGCCGAGGCCGACTACGCGCGCCGCCTGCGCCAGGACCCGGTCGCCTCCTTCGACCCGCAGCCGCTGATGAGGGCACGCGACGCCGCGACCGTGACGGCCCGCCAGTCCCGCCGCCGCCCCTCCGAGCTGCACGGTGCGCGCGGGCTCGCGGAGCGGATCCGCCCGGTGCTGGCGCTGCTGGCGGACCCGGCGGTCGGGGCCCCGGCCGAGGGCCCGGCGCGGGACCGGGCCCGGGAACTGCTCGCCGCGGCCGGGTCGGTGCTGGACGCCGCCGCGTCCGCGATCCGGCACGGGGAGGCGGTGCGGGTGCCCGCGCCGGCCCTCGCGCTGCTCAAGGCTCCGGACACCGCCGATCTGTTCCAGGGGGCCGCGCTGCGCGCCGCGCGCAAGCTCACCGCCCTGCTGGACGACGTACTCGACACCGCCGAGCCGGGTTCGGGGCGCACCGCCGATCCGGGGGAGTCGATGCTGCGGCCCACCCTGCCGGCGCTCGCGCCGATGGTGCTGGCGGCCGTACGGGCGGAGCTGCGTCCCGGGTCGCCGATCCTGCGGCACGCCGTGCGGGTCACCGCCGTGGCCTGCGCGGGCTACGGCATCGGGCACGTGCTGCCCTTCGGGCACGCCTACTGGGCCCCGATGGCCTCCGTGATGGTCATGCGGCCCGATTTCACGCAGACCTACACGCGGGCCGTCGCCCGTTTCGGCGGCACCCTGGTCGGGGTGGCCCTCGCGACGGCCGTCGTCCAGCTCGCGCACCCGGGGATGTACGTGTCCGGGCTGCTCGCGGTCATCAGCGCGGGCCTGATGTACACCTTCATGCGCACCGGGTACGCCGTCTCGATGGTCTTCGTCTCCGCCTACGTCGTCTTCCTGCTGGGCATGGGCGGCCTGCGCTGGGACCAGACCGTGCCGGACCGCGTCATGCTCACCCTGATCGGCGGGGTCCTCGCGATGATCTCCTACGCCGTCTACCCGGCCTGGGAGACCCCGCGGCTGCGGACCCGGCTGGCCGACTGGGTGGCGGCCTCCGGGCGGTACGCGGCGGCGGTGCTCGGGCAGTACGCGGACCCGGCCGGGGCGGACCGCGAGGAGGTGCGGAGCACCCTGCTGGCGGCGCGCGACGCCCGGGTCGCCTGGCAGGAGGCGGTGGACCGGGCCTCCGGGGAGCCGGTGCGCCACCGCGGGATCTCCCGGGCGGCCGCCGAGGACGCGGGCCGGGCCCTGGCCGCGATGGGCCGCCACGCGATGCTGCTGGAGGCGCACTTCCCGGACCGGTCCCGGCCCCCGGTGCCGGGCGCGGCCGAGCTGGCCAGGGCGCTGCGCGAGGCGACGGAGGCGGGCGCCAAGGCGGTACGGGAGCGCCGGGTGCCCGAGTGGGAGGGGGTTCGCACGGCGCTGGCCGACGGGGACACCCCGGACCCGGGCGTGCTGCGCGGGGCGGCGCGGCAGCTGCTGGCTTCCCTGGAGGAGGTCTCCGAGGCCCTGCGGGTCCCGCCGCGGCCCGGGTCCGGGGACGGTCGTCACCCTTAGTGGCAGCGTGCCCTCCGTTCGTGCACGTGCATCTGCCCATGCAGGCGTTCATGAACACAGCTATGATCCGGTGCAGTTGACATCTGCACTATCGGGGGCTTCCTGTGGACCACGCGTACAACGGGATGGCAGCTGCAGAGCTTGACGGGGTGACCTGGCAGAAGAGCAGACACAGCAACTCACAAGGTTCCTGTGTGGAGTTCGCGAAACTGCCCGGAGGCGACGTTGCCATGCGCAACTCGCGGTTTCCGGACGGACCGGCACTCGTGTACACGCCGGCCGAGATAGAAGCGCTGCTGCTGGGTGTCAAGGACGGCGAGTTCGACCACCTGATCAGCTGAAGAACAGCTCAAGATCAGCCATGCACGTGCAGCGGCCGGGATTGATCGCCATGATCAATCCCGGCCGCTTGTCGTATATGCGGTGATCGTGCGGAGGTCGTGAGGTGATCCCGCGGTGCTCGTGCGGGGTCAGTCCTGGAGCGTGAACAGCGCCCAGACCACCTTGCCGGTCAGCCGCCCCGCGAGCGGATGCCAGCCCCAGTTGTCGCTGTAGGAGTCGACGAGGAACAGCCCGCGCCCCGACTCCAGGTCGCTGTTGCGCTCCGTCGCGTCCGGGGCGAAGCATCCGCCGGGCCGGTCCTCGCTGGGGTCCCGCACCGCACACACCAGCCGGGTGCTCCACCGCATCAGGTGCAGCCGCACCGGCGGCTCGCTCTCGCCCGGGGCCGGGCGGGAATCGTCCGGGAGGGCATGGCGCAGCGCGTTGGTGACGAGTTCGGAGACGACCAGTGCCACGTCGTCGAACCGGTCGTCGAGGCCCCACTGGGAAAGGGTGGAACGCGTGAAGGTGCGTGCACCGCGCACCGCTTCGAAGCGGGCCGGCAGGGCGCAGGACGCGGACCCGGAGACAGCCGTGGGGTCGACCGGGGGAAGCCCCTGCCGTAACGGCTCGAGCATGGTCGATCCATTCGTCCCCATGCGAGGCACTCCCGGGATTCGAAAGAACTGCGGGGCACGCAGGTGCGCGGGACCATGCTTCCGAATGCCGGAGCCGGATGCAAGGGCAGATGCACGTGCACGCGCCGGACCTGTCCGGTCCCGTGACGGTTCTTGCTCATTTCTTCCTACGCATCCTTACGGACTTCTTTTACGGTGAGGCCAAATCCGTTACAGAACGAGTACGGGCAGATGCGTTTTGGTGGCAGACTGCGGGCCTTGAGGGGCACGGGGGCCCCTGCGACGCAGCCGTACACGCGCATCCGAACGTATCCATCCACCGCATGGGGAGGGGCAGGACTCGTGACCGCAGAAGCCAGTGGTTCTGTGGTGCGCCGCATCCTCCTGGGCTCCCAGCTCAGGCGACTCCGAGAATCCCGCGGCATCACCCGTGAGGCGGCCGGTTACTCGATCCGCGCATCCGAATCGAAGATCAGCCGCTTGGAGTTGGGAAGGGTGAGCTTCAAGGCCAGAGACGTCGAGGACCTCCTCACGCTCTACGGAGTCACCGACGGCGCCGAGCGGGAGTCCCTCCTGGGGCTGGTCCGCGAGGCCAACGTGGCCGGCTGGTGGCACAGCTACGGCGACGTCCTGCCGGGCTGGTTCCAGACGTACGTGGGCCTGGAAGGCGCCGCCTCCCTCATCCGCATCTACGAAGTGCAGTTCGTACACGGCCTGTTGCAGACCGAGGCCTACGCCCAGGCCGTGGTCAGCCGCGGCATGCCCGGCGCCGGCCGCGCGGAGATCGACCGCCGGGTCGCGCTGCGCCTGGAGCGCCAGAAGGTGCTGGTCTCCGAGAGCGCCCCCGTCTTCCACGCGGTCCTGGACGAGGCCGCCCTGCGCCGCCCGTACGGCGACCGGGACGTGATGCGCGGTCAGCTGGAGCACCTCATCGAGATCTCCCAGCGGCCCAACGTGCACCTCCAGGTCATGCCCTTCTCCTTCGGGGGCCACTCGGGCGAGAGCGGAGCCTTCACCCTGCTGCGCTTCCCCGAGTCCGACCTCCAGGACGTGGTCTATCTGGAACAGCTCACCAGCGCCCTCTACCTCGACAAAGACGAGGAAGTGGGGCAGTACGAGCGGGCGATGCTGCGCCTCCAGAGCGACTGCCCCGACCCCGACCAGACCCGGGATCTCTTGCGCGGTCTGCTCCAACTGTCTTGATTCACACGTACTATGACGCCTGATCAGGCTGTGATGGCCAGAGCATGACGATGACCCACATGACCCCTGGGTCTCCGGTGCAGCGCAAGGACGCGCGTTCGACGTAAGGGATGGCATGTCCATATTCGAGGACCTGGCTCACCAGTACATCGACGGCGAATGGCTGGCCGGGACCGGGTCGTGGGACATCATCGACGTCAACCCGTACAACGGGGAGAAGCTCGCGGCCATCACCGTGGCCACCGTCGAGCAGGTCGACCGGGCCTACCGGGCCGCCGAGCGGGCCCAGAAGGAATGGGCCGCCACCAGCCCCTACACCAGACGAGCCGTCCTGGAACGCGCCCTGCGGATCACCGAGGAGCGCGAGAAGGAGATCGTCGAGGCGATGATCGACGAGCTCGGCGGGACCCGTCCCAAGGCCGAGTACGAGGTCCACCTCGCGAAGGAGTTCATCCGCGAGGCCATGCAGCTGGCCGTCCGTCCCGAGGGCCGCATCCTGCCCTCGCCGGTCGAGGGCAAGGAGAACCGGGTCCAGCGGCTGCCCGTCGGGGTCGTCGCCGTGATCAGCCCGTTCAACTTCCCCTTCCTGGTCACCCTGAAGTCGGTCGCCCCGGCCCTGGCGCTGGGCAACGCCGTGGTCATCAAGCCCAACCAGAACGCGCCCGTCGTCGGCGGCGGGGTCATCGCCAAGATCTTCGAGGAGGCGGGCCTCCCGGCCGGGCTGCTCAACGTCCTGGTCACCGACATCGCCGAGATAGGCGACGCGCTCCTGACCCACCCCGTCCCCAAGGTCATCTCCTTCGCCGGCTCCGACCGGGTCGGACGGCACGTCGGCGCGGTCGCCGCCCGCCACTTCAAGCGGACCGTCCTGGAGCTCAGCGGCAACAGCGCGCTCGTCGTCCTCGACGACGCCGACCTCGACTACGCGGTGGACGCGGCCGTCTTCAGCCGCTTCGTCTACCAGGGCCAGGTCTGCATGGCCGCCAACCGGATCCTGGTCGACGCCTCGGTCGCCGAGGAGTTCACCGAGAAGTTCACCGCCCGCGTGCGCGCCCTGAAGACCGGCGACCCGCACGAGGCCGACACCCACATCGGCCCGCTGATCAACTCCTTCCAGGCCGACGCCCTCACCGCGCTCGTCGACCGCGCCGTCGACTCCGGCGCGCAGGCGCTCGTACGCGGCTCTACGCGCGGCAACCTGGTCGAGCCCACCGTGCTCGCCGGGCTCCCCGAGGACTCCCCGCTGCTCGGCCAGGAGATCTTCGGCCCCGTCGCCCTCCTCGTCGTCTTCGACGGAGAGGACGAGGCCGTCCGCCTCACCAACGCGACCCCGTACGGACTCAGCGGCGCCGTCCACACGCGGGACGTGGAGCGCGGGGTCCGCTTCGCCCGCCGCATCGAGACCGGCATGATCCACGTCAACGACTCCACCATCGGCGACGAGCCGCTCGCGGCGTTCGGCGGGGAGAAGGCCTCCGGCATGGGCCGCCTCAACGGCGACGCCACCGTGGAGGCCTTCACCACCCAGAAATGGATCTCGGTCCAGCACGGCCGGACGCAGTTCCCGTTCTAGTTCCGCGGGGCCTGAGGGGGTGTCTTGCCGATCAGGCCGGGCTCGCGGCGTCTGCCACGCACGCTCGCCGCGTTGTCGTCACTCGCCGACGCTCCGCGTCGACTCCCTCCTCCGCCTTGCGAGCGCACGCGTCAGACGCCGCTCCCTGATCCGGCCTGATCGGCAAGACACCCCCTAGACTCGGGCGGGTCAGGCGAGGACCAGTCCGGGGGAGAGCCGAGTTGAGCAACATACCGGAGACCGGGCGCACGCCCCGGGTCCAGAACCGGCTCGTCATGATCCAGATCGTGGTGTTCTCGCTGCTGCTGACGCTCGGCGGCCGTCTGTGGTACCTCCAGATCCGCAACGGCCAGGAGTACACGGACGAGGCGAAGAACAACAACACCCAGCAGGTGGTCCAGCCCGCCGTGCGCGGCTCGATCCTCGACTCCCGCGGGGTCCCGCTCGCCGACAACGAGACCCGCATGGTGGTCTCCGCCAGCCGCACCGACCTCTCCAAGATGAAGGACCGCGGCAAGGGCGTCCTGACCCACCTCGCCGGGGTCCTCGGCCTGAACCCCGACGACGTGGTCAACGGCGTCCGGCTGTGCGACGCCAAGACCCCCAAGCCCTGCTGGAACGGTTCCCCGTACCAGCCGATCCCCATCACCGACGAGGCGACGACCGACCAGGTCCTGGAGATACGCGAGCACGCGGAGCAGTTCCCCGGGATCACCGCCGAGCCCACCGCCCTGCGCCGCTACGCCGGACCCGACGGCGCCAACACCTCCCAGGTGCTCGGCTACCTGTCCCCGGTGACCGACGAGGAGATCACCAAGGCGAAGAACTCCGACTCCCCGTACCTGCGCTCCGACCAGGTCGGCCGCAGCGGTCTGGAGCGCACCTACGACAAGGAGCTCCGCGGCAAGGCGGGCATCACCCGCTACGAGGTGGACAACCTCGGCCGGATCATCGGCGAGGGAGTCAGCGACAAGCCGCAGGCCGGCGCGAACATCGTGACTTCGATCGACTCGCGCGTGCAGGCGGTGGCCGAGCGCGAACTGAACAACGCGATGGTCGAGGCCCGCAAGGGGCTCGACAAGAACACGGGCCGCAAGTACGAGGCCGACTCGGGCGCCGTCGTGGTCATGGAGGCCAAGACCGGCCGGGTCGTCGCGATGGCCTCCAACCCGACCTACGACCCCAACGCCTGGGTCGGCGGCATCTCCGCGAAGGACTACGCCTCCCTCACCGCCAAGGGATCGAACTACCCGCTGCTCAACCGCGCCATCCAGGGCCAGGCCGCCCCCGGCTCCATCTTCAAGGTGGTCTCCTCGACGGCCGCGGTCAACGCCGGCTACCCCTTCAACAAGCTCTACGGCTGCCCCAGCTCGTACTCGGTCGGCAGCCAGGTCTTCACCAACTTCGAGTCCCAGGGCTACGGCGACATCACCATCGGCAAGGCCCTGGAAGTCTCCTGCGACACCGTCTACTACGGCATCGCCGACAAGGAGTGGAAGAAGGACGGCGGCATCAAGCCCAAGGCGCAGCCCGGCGACTGGTTCTTCAAGACCGCGCACGAGTTCGGCCTCGGCAAGCGCACCGGCATCGACCTGCCCAGCGAGGTCCCGGGCCGGGTTCCCGACCGCCAGTGGAAGAAGGACTTCTTCGAGGCGAACAAGGCCGCCTGGTGCCGCGACGGCAAGAAGGACGGCTCGTACGCCGAGAAGATCGCCTACGAGAACTGCCGCCAGGGCAACCAGCTCCGCGAGGGCGACGCGATCAACTACTCCATCGGCCAGGGCGACACCCTCGTCACCCCGATCCAGATGGCCTCCGTCTACGCCGCCATCGCCAACGGCGGCACCCTGCACCAGCCCAGCATCGGCAAGGCCGTGGTCAGCGCCGACGGCGCCTCGGTCAAGGAGATCGCCCCGAAGGAGCAGGGCAAGCTCCCGATGAACGCCAAGCTCCGCAACGACATCGACGGGGCCCTCGCGGACGTGGCCACCACCGGCAGCGCGGCCTGGCGGTTCGGCGGCTGGCCGCAGAAGCAGATCCCGATGCACGCGAAGACCGGTACGGCCGAGGTCCAGGGCAAGCAGACCACCTCGTGGTTCGCCTCCTACACCGAGGACTACGCGATCGTGATGACGATCTCCCAGGGCGGCACCGGCTCCGGAGCCTCGGGACCGGCCGTCCGCAAGATCTACGAGGCGATGTACGGCCTCGACGAGAAGGGCGCCCAGGACCTGAAGAAGGCCTTGCTGCCCAAGCCGCAGACCGGGCTCCCGCCGGTCCGGCAGGAAAACCAGTGATCCCCGGTCATCCTCCGGCGAGCCCGGTGATTGCGGACCGAATCTGACCGCAAGGGTTCGTACCGTGGTTCTTGTCAGCAGGAAAGACCCGCGGGGCACCGCGGGACACACGGAACAGAAGGCGGTCAGGTCATGGCTCAGATGTCCACGGAGGTCCCCGGTGACGAGCGCCGCACGCTCCTCGCCTTCATCGAGTCCCAGCGCACGGCGCTGCGCGAGGCGGCGCAGGGCCTGACCGAGGAGCAGGCGGCGAGCCGGCCCAGCGCCAGCGAGCTCTCGGTGTCCGGACTGCTCAAGCACGCCGCCATCTGCGAGCTCGGATGGCTGCGGATGGCGCAGGGCGAGACCGAGCGCCCGGAGGGCGACTGGGCCGACGGCTTCCGGCTGGTCGGTGACGAGACCATCACCTCGGTGCTGGCCCTCTGGGACGAGGTCAGGCAGGAGACGGAGGCCTTCATCCTGGCCGTCCCCAGCCTCGACGACAGCTTCCCGCTGCCCCCGGCCCCGTGGTTCCCGCAGGACACCAAGGTCTCGATGCGGTGGATGCTGCTGCACCTGGTGGAGGAGTTCGCCCGGCACGCGGGCCACGCTGACATCGTCCGCGAGACCATCGACGGCACCCGGGCCATGGGCTAGGGGTTGTCTTGTCGATCAGGCCCCGCGAGCCCGGCCTGATCGACAAGACATCCCCTAGGCACAGGACAGTGGGGCCGGGTCAGTAGCCTGGCCCCATGTCAGCGATCCGCCTCCTCGTCCTCGGCGCCGTCCGCCGGCACGGGCGGGCCCACGGCTACCAGGTCCGGGCCGATCTGGAGTTCTGGGGCGCCCACGAGTGGTCGAACACCAAACCCGGATCGATCTACCACGCGCTCAAGCAGATGGCGAAGCAGGGCGTGCTGCTGGCCCACGAGGTGGCCCCGTCCGCGGCGGGCGGCCCGCCGCGGACCGAGTACGAGCTGACGCAGGCGGGCCGCGCGGAGTACTTCAAGCTGCTCCGCGAGGCGCTGTCCTCCGCCGACCAGAGGGCCGACGTGCTCGCCTCGGCCCTCGGCTTCATGGTCGACCTGCCCCGCGCCGAGGCCCTGGCCCTGCTCCGCGAGCGGCTGGGCCGGCTGGCCGCCTGGCGCTCCACCGTCACGGACCACTACCTCCCCGCGGAGGGCCCCGAACCGCTGGGCGCCGAGCCGCTGGGCCACATCGGCGAGATCATGCACCGCTGGATCCACTCGGCGGACGCCGAGGCGGACTGGACCCGGGGCCTGGTCGCCCGCATCGAGGGCGGCGCGTACTCCTTCGCCGACGACCCGGGCGACGCCTTCGCCGGGGTCCTCGCCCCGTCCCCGTGAGGTCCGCCGCCCGAGTCCTGCGGCCGGCCGGGCTTGCACCTCACGCGGCGTGAGGGACCAGGCTGGGCGCGTACCCGAGAAGAGGAGCGGAAAGCGATGGGCTACTCCGTGGGCCAGGTCGCCGGTTTCGCCGGAGTGACGGTGGGGATCTGTCTAAAACCCAGAAACCGCTGGTCAAAGACGTGGGCTTCGAAGCCGCAAAACGCGTTCTCCTGATTTCAAAACGCCTCAGAACCCGCATCCCTGCGCAGGCACCGCGCACCTGAAGTCAGCGGCACGGAGCCTCCTAGCGCACCAGTTGCGCTTGGATTAGGGCAGCCGCGCAGGCGCCGCATGAGCAGAGCTGCCCTCGACGTTTTCAAGCACGATCCTGTGCTGCGCCGAGGCAATCGATGACAGACCAGGTAGGGCTGGAGCGGTCCTCCGGCCGCACCTCGACAGATGCCGGGCTGCGGACTGCACCTCCTCTCTTGCGGCACCGGCCGCAGTGCGGATGGTGCGCTGCCCTGACGCCCTGGTCGAGGACTCAGTCCGCCGCCTGGCCTTCACCACCAACACGGCCGGTGAGCGTGTGCTGGCTCCTGAGGGTTTGTATGGCCGGCGCAAAATGCTGGCTCTCATCCGCCGCGCTCTCCTGCCCGAGCCGGCTTCGGCGCCGTCGACCGCGCCATGCGCTCACTCGACCTCAATGGCGTAGTCCGCGGGCGAAGACCCAGAACCACGATCCCCTACCGCGCCGACGCGCGGGCGCCGGACCTGCTGGACCGCGACTTCACGGCCCCGGCGCCGGATCACCGACTTCACCTACGTTCGCACGTATCAGTCGTTCACCTACGTCACGTCATCGTCGACTGCTTCTCCCAGAAGATCGTGAGCTGGAACGCCTCGGTCAAGCGAGACGTGGAGCTGGTCGACGTGCCACTGCCGGATGGCGTTGTGGCGCCGAACCCACGAGGGCAACCCCGTGGGACGCAGCCAGCTCATCCACCACTCCGATGCCGGGTCGCCCAATATACGAGCGTGCGCTTCACCGAGCACCTGAGCATCGAGGGCATCCGCCCCTCGATCGGCAGCGTCGGGGACGCGTATGACAACGCGCTGATGGAGACGATCAACACCTCTACAAGGCCGAATGCATACGCACCAAGGTCTTGCACGACGGCCCCTGGCGATCGGCCTCGGACGTCGAGTACGCCACCGCCTCCTGGGTCGAGTGGCACAACAACCGTCGGCTGCACGGAAGTCTGGGCATGATCAGTCCAACGGAGTTCGAGGCGGCCCACTACGCTGACACAGAACCAGGAGCCGACTGATCACCGGCCAGCAAACCACCGGCAGGAAAGTCGGAACGGTTCAGTTCCGCGCCTGCCTCTCGGTCGCCGTCGTCGATGAGCTGCTCGACGAATTCGGCGGGTGGCACCAAGGCGCCGCTGAGGAACCGGGAGAGCGTGGAGCGGTCCCAGGAGACTCGGACCGCATAGCGGTTGAGGGTCACGCCTGGCCGCATGACCACACCCTGTCGGCCGCGACAGCTTGCGAAGCAGGACTCACGGCGTCACCCGGATGACGGCACATTACTTGCTGTTTCAATAGCAGGTGTGCAGGCTTGTAGCATGCCCGCTCCACACATCCCGTGGCCCCGCTTCGACCGCCTCGTCTACCTGCTGTTACTCGACGATCAGCGGCGACTCTTGCTGTGCGGCGGCTGCTGCGGCCCCTGGACAGTGCCCCACGTTCGCGTCGACGCCGGAGCCGGCTTCAAGGACGCCGCAGCCCAGTTCCTGCTTGAGCAGCTGAACGAGAGGAACCCCCGATTCGGGTCGGTCTACGGCATGCGTGAATCAACGCATGAAGAGAGCTGGGAGTTCGATCGCGCAACGACTTCGCGAGCGCTCATTTTCCACGTAAGCAACGAACAAGGAGATCGCTTCGAAATAAATTCTCCGTCGCATACCAGGTGGGGAGTTGGCGATCTGAGACGACGCCGGCGGGAAGTCTCACCCGAGGGGCTGGTCCTTCTCGTCACCGGGTACGTGGAGGGTTGGATCCCCGATGGCCCCATTTCGCTTCCCTGAACAGTGCAGGCGATCTCGGTGGGCTCGCTCAGCGCTCCAAGGTCACGAGCCACCAGCCGAGCCAGCGCTCAGCGGTCCCAGGGATCACCTGCTGGAAGCCCGCGCGGTCGAGCAGTTTCTGGCTGGGGCCGTTGTGGCGGTCCACTCGTGCGAACACCGCGACCGACTCGTGGTCGGGCTCCCGCTCGAGGATGTCGTAGAGGGCATTGGCATGCGCGGCCGTTTGCCCGGGCGAGAGGCGATCCGCTCCTCGCGCCTGGATCCGCCCGCGGCCACGTGACCAGCCGCACCGAGGTGAAGTTGTGCTGGACCTCCACTGAAGGAGGGCGGCCTGGAGTCGCAGGAGTTGCGTACCCAGGCCGCCCTCGTGCTTAAGGCCCATCCGGTCTGATGGTGGAGGACTGTTCCGTGGCGGAGTCCTCCGGGACGACACCGGGCCCCGATGGCCGGCCGCCCGGTAGTCCGCCTCGTCGGGGTGGAGCCTTACGCGTGTCTGACGCCACGCCACGTCGAAGGACGGGTCCCCATTGGGGGCCCGCACTGCGCGCCGGGCGTGCCAGCTCGTCCTGGGCGAGAGCAGTCAGCGCCAGATCGTCGTGCTCACGAGCGCCCCCGTCCGCAGTCAGGCGAGATCAACCCGCTCGTCATGGGCCGCCTGCCGCAACCGGTTCGAGGCTCTCTGCCAGGGCCTCCACCAGATCTGCCTGGGCGGGGCGGTCCATAGCGCGCATGGCACCGGCCAGGATGGTGTGGATCATCCTTTTCTGGGACGGCTCGAGCCGCGTGCCCTACGGCCGCCCGGATGGAAGCCGTCACCCAGGCGGGCTTCCATCTCGTACGGGGGGGCGCTGTGCACGGTCGCGGTGGCGTACGCGCTGATCTGCTCGGTGTCGGCCAGGTCAACCGAGATGCACCGCCGTCGTCCGCGTCGGCCGCCCGTTCGTTGACCCCGTCGCTCAGCCAGCAGGTGCGATCCTTGTAGGTGAGGGCCTGAAGGCTTCCGCCGAGGAAACGAGGAGGCGGCAGTAGCCGAGTTCCGCGTGTGCGGCAGCTGCACCCCGCGGCCCAATATGCCGCCGCGCCGTTCCGGCCGGGCCAGACGTTCACCGACAAGAAGGCGGGCATCAGCGTCTCGATGGTGGGTGAGCTGATCCACGGCAGCTGCCGGTTCAGATCATCCGGCCGTAGCGAGATCCGCGACGAAGGCCCGGCTCCCGTGCCGGGCCTCGGCCGGTCAGCCCTGCTCGACCCTCGGCCAGAAGAGATCCAGCCAGACCAGTGTGTCCCGCATGACGTAGTGGTCGGCGTTCGGGCGCAGCGCCGAAAGCAGGAAGGAGCGAGCACCCTCGGAGGGCACGCCCAGGACGGTGATCCGCGGGTCCGCCGTGCCGTCCGGGCCGACGGGGTGGAACTCCGGGGTCAGGTCGAGCCCGCCGGGCTGGAAGACCTCGCCGTCCGCCGACTCGTTGCTCCACAGGCGTACCAGGCCCCGGTCCAGCAGGTTGCGGTAGAGGGGCAGAGCGTCGAGTCGCGGGTCGAAGCCGTGCATCCGGGCCTCGACCAGGACGTCGACGGGGCGGGACAGACCCGTGTGCGGGCCCTCGACCACAGCCTTGCCGGTGGGCTCGTCGAGCGTGACCCGGGCGTCCGGTCCGGCGCCGACGTCCAGCAGTCCGCAGTCGATCAGGGCGGCCATCTTCGCCATGATCTCGGGGGCGGCGCCGTTCGCCAGCCGGTTGTGGTGACGCACGTAGCGGCGGAGGAAGTCCCGCTGGGACGCGGCGGTCAGTCCCGCGTGATCCACGGCGTACGAGATGACGTGGCGCAGGTCGCGCCAGACGCCGTCCGAGGCGGCCTTGTGGGGGTTGGCGAGGTTGCCTTGCCGGGCCCAGAGCTGGTCCCGGGCCATGAACGCACGGACCGACGCCCGGAACTCCCCGGGTGAGCCGGCGGGCGGCACCGGGGAGACTGCCCGGTGCCAGTCGAAGCGGTTGCCGTGGAGGTACGTCTCCAGCCCCGACACCGAGTCGAGGGCGGCGGTCACCTCACCGGGCGGCACCGCCCGCGCGATGCGCAGGGCGACCCCGGCCTCGGCCGAAGGCCCGTACACCGTTCGGGTCCAGTGCAGCAGGACGTCCCGGACCCGCCAGGAGACGGTGGCCTGCGCCAAGGACAGCGCAGACTTGGCGCGCAGTACGGGCTCCAGCACGTCGACGATCTCGTCCACCGCCCGCTCCAGCGGTGCGAGGAGGTGGCCGGCGCCGTCGGCGGGCATACCCGTCAGGAAGGCCAGGTAGCCCGGCAGCGCGCGCTGGGTGAGCAACAGCGCCGCGGCGGGGCCGAAGAGGGTCACGTAGTGCAAGTGAGCCATCTCCAGGACGACCAGCGGCAGGAGGTCCCGCTCGAAGTCGAGCTGCGGCCGGCCCGAGCCACCGGCGGCCGGGGGCCGGCCGACGTGTGCCCGCAGCTGGTCGACCGCCTCGGGCGTCAGGAAGGTGCCGGGGTGGTCGCCGGAACCGTTGCTGGGCTTGTGGTTGTCGGGCCGGGCGAAGGTGAACAGGCCGGAGCCGCTGAAGGCGACGATGGCCGCCGGTTCCCGGCCGCTCGGCCTGTAGACCAGGCCGGCACCGCCCTCGTCAGACTCGTGGAAGGAGCCACCGCGCCCCTCGGTCAGGTGCAGGATCGTGTCGATGGCAGTGAGCCCCATGCCGGCGCATCCGACCACCGCGGCCGGACCGCAGCCACGCGCGTCGAGCCGCTCCTCCAGCGGGTACGGGTGCTGCACGTGGCGGGTCCCGCCGCCCGCGGCGAGGCCGTCCGAGCGACGGCCCGCCGCGGAGCGCTGCGGGTCGTGGTACGAGTGGCCTGTGAGCAGGAGCACCTCGTCCGCGGTGCGGCGCTCGCTGTCGGCGGTGACGACCTCAAGCCGGTGGTCCGGGGTGGGGGCGAGGTCGACGACCTCCGCGTGGTGAAGGTGGAGTTCGGCGCCCGGATGGCGGCGCAGGTCCGCGGCGAAGGCCTGGAACATGTCGCGCAGGGCCAGCCCGTGCACGTAGCGCTTGGGCCAGTCCTCCGGGCCCAGGTCCAGGTCCGGGTCGCCGGTCTCCTCGTAGCGGCGCCGGCACCACTCGTGCAGGGTGGGCCGCTCGGCCGGGGGGCGCAGCGGGCCGGCGCCGGTCACGGTCTCGTCGGCGGCGAAGCCGACCTGGGCGCCGATGCGGTTGAGGTAGCTCGTACGCGCCTGGTCGGGGCTGTGCGCCTGGCCGGCGCCGAACATGCCGGTGCGCTCGTAGAGGTGGACCTCCAGGCGGCGCCCCTCCCCGAGCCGGTCCATCGTCGCCGAGAGCCTCTCCAGGGCGTACGTGGCCCTGGGCCCGCCCCCCACCACGGCGAGGCGGTAGGACTCGGCCGTCGCCGCGGGTCGGCCGGATGCGTCAGCTCGGGGGGTGGTCACGGGCACCTCGTTCGATGGTCGGGTTCTGCCGGGTGCGGGCGCGGGTCAGCCGCGGTCCGACAGGGTGCGGGAGAGCGTGTCGAGGAAGCGGTCGATGTCCTGCTCCGTCATCCGGCCCATGGTCGAAAGCCGGAAGAAGTCCGCCGCCAGCTGTTCCTGGGCGCTGTAGATGACGAACCCCTCCGCCCGCAGGCCGCGGTGCAGTTCGGGGTAGCCGGTGCCGGCCGGGAGGCGGACGGCTGTGAGTGAGGCGGCCCGCTGCCCGGGCGGGAGCAGGATCTCCAGGCCGAGCGTCTCCAGGCCGTCGCGCAGCCTCCGGGCCAGGCCCGAGTAGCGTGCGTGGCGGGCATCCCGGCCTTCGGCCAGGGCGAGGTCGAGGGCAGCGTCGAAGGCGTAGAACGCCGGGATGCCGGGGGTGAACGCCGGGGCCTGGGCCTTCTCCTGGGCCGTGTGGTGGCGGTGCAGGTCGAGGTAGTAGCTGCGGCGCGGGGCGCCGACCAGCCCTTCGAAGGCGGCCTTGGCGGCGCTGACGAACCCGAGGCCGGGGGCTCCCTCCAGGCACTTGTTGGCCGAGCCCGCCAGCCAGTCGATGCCGTCCTCGGCGAGTCCAATGCGTTCCGCGCCGATGCTGCTGACGGCGTCCACGATGACCTCGCGGCCGTGCGCGTGCGCGATCCGGGTCACTGCCGACACGTCGTTGAGCATGCCACTGCTGGTCTCGTGGTGGACCACTCCGACATGGGTGAGGCCCGGGTCGGCGGCCAGGGCCCGGTCCACGGCGTCGAGGTCCACGGGCGTGGCCCAGCCCAGTTCGAGCCGGTGGGCGCGGATGCCGTGGGCGTCCGCGATGTGCCACAGCCGCTCCCCGTAGTGCCCGTTGTCGATGGCGAGCAGGGCGCCGTCCCAGGGCACGGCCGAGCTGACGGCCGCCTCGACGGCGGCGGTGCCGGAGCCGGTGAGGACGACGGAGGTGTGCCGCTCGTCGCCGCCGCAGACGAGGGTGGTCTTGTGCCGTACGCGGGTGAGCAGGCCGGAGAACTCCGGCTCGCGGTGGCACATGTCGGGTCCGGAGAGCGCCGCGCGAACCCGGTCGTCGGTGATGACGGGGCCGGGGTTCATGAGGACGAGCCGCTCCGGGCGGGCGGGCATGCTGCCGTTCATCGGGCGATCGCTTCCTTGAATCGGGCCGCCGAGGCGGGAGGGGCCAGGGCCGGACGGCCGAGGTCCGGGTCGGAGCCCGGGGCTATGCGTACGCGGATCAGCTGGGGTCCCCCGTCCTGCTGGGCGCGCGCCACCGCGGCGCGCAGGGCATCGGCGTCAGACACGTCGTGTGTGGCCCGGTAGCCGCAGGCCGCGGCGATGCCCGCGAAGTCCACGCCGGCGGAGGCGGTGGGCTGGCCACCGGTGGACTCGTAGGACTCGTTGTCCAGCAGGACGTGGCACAGGTCCGTGTCCTGACGGCGGCCGATGGCCGCCATCGCCTCCAGCCGCATGAGCGCGGCGCCGTCGCCGTCGAGGACGGCGACCTGGCGGTCCGGGGCGTACATGGCCACGCCGAGAGCCACGCTGGAGGCGCAGCCCATGGAGCCGACGACGTACAGGTTCTCGGGGCGGTCCCGGTCCCGTTCCAGCTCCCGCGCGGTCTTGCCGGTGGTGGCGACGAGCAGGGTGCTCGGGTCCATGGCGGAGACGATGTGCCCGATCGCCTCGGCCCGCTTCATCAGCCGCGGGGCGGCCGGGTCGGCGGCCCGGCCGGACGTCTCGTACGGGGCGATAGCACCCTTGGGCACGATGAAGGCGAACGGCAGCCCGGTCGCGTCCATGTGCGCGGTTGCCGCGTCCAGCCGCTGCGCGAGCAGGGCGGGGTCGTCCGGGAGCACCTCGTTGCGGATGTCCATGGCGGTCAGCATGTGGGGGGTGACCCGGCCCATCAGATCGTGCTGCGGCTCGTCGGGGTGGCCGGGACGGCCGCGCCAGGTGACGAACAACAGGACGGGCAGGCGCAGGGTGTGACAGAGGGAGGTCAGCGGATTGACGGTGTTGCCCAGCCCCGAATTCTGCAGGATGACCACGGGACGGCGCCCGGCCAGGTGGGCACCAGCGGCCAGGGCGACGGCTTCGCCCTCGTTGGCCGCGATGACGTACTCCTGCGGGTGTTCGGCCTCCAGGCAGGAGATGACCGGGCCGAGGAAGGAGCAGGGCACGCCGGTGAACGGCCCGTGCCCATGGGCTCGGAGCAGCTCGACGAGGGTACGTGCCTCCAGGACGCCCGTGCGGCTCTGGGCGGTCACCGCACTCACCGTGCTCACTGGCCGCCCTCCGGGGTGGCGAGCAGCTCGGTGGCGCGGCTGATGTCCTCGGGGGTCCGCAGTTCCAGCCAGCCGGAACCGATCTCGACCGCGTGGACGCGGTGGCCCGCGACGAGCAGGTCAGTGAGCAGGTCGGCCAGGGTCGCCTCGGCGTCGTTGGCGCGGCGCTTCTCGGCGACCTCGCGCAGCGCGGTGAAGCCCGCAGCGGAGAAGGCCGCGGCGCCGGCGAACTCGACGTCCGCCTCGGCTCCGGCGGCCGCGAGGACCTCGCTGCCCAATGCCCCGCCGATCCGGCGGCCGTCCCGGGCGACGGAGTCGAGGGCCAGCGGCAGGGCATCTGAGCGGCGCTCGGCACCGAGTCCGGCGGACACGTCGACAAGGACGGCGATGTCGCTGCCCGCGGCCGCGAGCCGGCGCAGCGGCTCGCCCTCGACGAAGGCATCGCCGGAGAGCAGCACGGTTCGGCTCAAGTAGGCGTCGTCCAGCGCGAGCACGGCTCCGGCGGCGTCCGCCTGCGCGGGCAGCAGCGTCACGTCCTGCGGGGCGCGCGTACGGTCGCCGCGCACGGCGACCGTCACGGATTCGATGTCCGCCCGGCGCAGCGCGGTGCTCTGCTCCTCCAGCAGGTCCGCGCAGGGTGCGGTGGGGAGGCCGGGGACGACGACCGCGCGGGCCCGGCTCGCGTACGGGGTGATGTACTCGGCCTCGTGCCGCTTCTGGAGGGGCATTCCCTGGAGGTCGAAGACGGTGGCCAGGGGGGCGATCCGGTCCTCGATGCCGGTCGTGCGGTCGTCGCGCAGGATCGACGCAAAGGTCTCGGTGACGGCGGCGATGCCCGCGCGCAGGCCATGGTTGGCGTAGATCACCATCTTGGCTCCGGCCTCGGCCAGTTCGGTGGCCGTGATGGTGTGGTAGGTGGTGGGGACCACGACGACGGGCGTCGGCAGGGTCCAGCGCTCCAGGAAGCGCAGCACCGGCTCCGGGGAGCTGCCCTTGGCGTGGATCAGCACGGCGTCCGCGCCGGCCGCCGCGTAGGCCTCGCCGCGCCGCAGCGCCTCGTCCATGCCCCAGCCCGCGATGAGGGCTTCGATCCGGGCGATGACCATGAGGTCCGGGGTGGTCTGGGCGGCCTTGGCGGCCCGCAGCTTTCCGCAGAACTCGGCGATCGGGGCCAGTTCCTGACGGCCCGGGATGAAGCTGTTGACCTTCGGGAAACGCTTGTCCTCGATGGAGACGCCGGCGATGCCGGCCGCCTCGTACCGGCGGATCATGTTCATGACGTTGTGGGCGTTGCCGTAGCCGGCGTCGCAGTCCGCCACGACGGGGACGCCGACTGCGGCCACCAACGAGGATGCCGTGGCGAGCAGTTCGCTCATGGTCAGGATGTCGGTGTCGGGCACGCCCTGGGAGGCCGAGACCTCCAGGCCACTGGACCAGACGCCGTCGAAGCCGGCGCGCTCGGCGAGGCGGGCACCGAGCGGGTTGTGCGCGCCGATGATGCGTACGGTGCCCGGGCGGGCGAACAGGTCCCGGAGCTGCCGGGCCCCGGACGCCCCGTGGTCCCCGCGTACCTCTGTCGTCCCAGTAGTCATGCCGATTCTCCTGTCGTCCGCATTCGTGCGTGAGGGGCGCAGCATCGTGGGGGGCGGCCCACATCATGCAATTGCCGGAAATCCAAAAGACCGTAGGCGAAGGGGTGGCGGCCATTCATACGGTCGCGGCCGTTCATACGGTGCGCCCGTTTATACGGTGGCGGATACTTATACGTTTGCGGCCGTGATCACGAGGCCGTCGGCCACCAGCCAGCGGCCGGTGAAATGCCGTACGGTACGGCCGCCCACCACCGGGCCGGCGACCAGCAGGCGGGCATGGAACTCGCCTGCGGTGGCGGCCGGGTTCGGGTCCGGATGGAAGCGGAGTTCGGCCTGCGTGAAGTCGAGCCAGCGCCCGGTGAGCGGGAACCACGCCTTGTAGACCGATTCCTTGGCGCTGAACAGGATCTTGTCCCAGTGCAGCCCCGGCCGGGCCCGGGCCAGTGCCCGCAGCCGGCCGCGCTCGTACGGCAGCGCCACCGCCTCCAGGACTCCCGCAGGCAGCGGGACGTGCGGTTCGGCGTCGATGCCGAGTCCTGCCAGCTCCGTGGACCGGGCGGCGGCCGCCGCCCGGTAGCCCTCGCAGTGGGTGATCGCGCCGGCCACTCCCGCGGGCCACAGGGGTTCTCCCCAGCCGCCCACGGAAAGCGGCCCGGCGGGCACGCCGAGGCGGTCCAGCGCGCGGCGCGCGCAGTGCCGCCCGGTGGCGAAGGCCCGCCTGCGCCGCTCGGAGGCCCCCGCCACCGCTTCCAGTTCCTCCGGGTAGAGGGGAGAGTCGGGTACGTCGGCGTACTCCTCCGAACTGGCCACGCCGACGGGTAGGATCCGCTCGATCACGAACCGTGCCCTCCGCTCGCGCGACCGCGTCCCGCGAAGAGGCCGGCGACCGCACCCAGGACCGCCACCGCCGCGGTGGCCAGCAGGGCGTACTGCATGCCCTCCAGGAACACCGACTGGCTGAGCGCGGCCAGGGCTTCCTGCGCCGCGGCTCCCGCCCCCGGCGGCAACCCCGGCTCAGGGGTGAGACCGACTGTAATCCGGCGGGCCGCCTCGTCCAGGGCGCTGGGCGCGAGCTCGATGCCCTCCGCGGCGAGGCGTCCGGGCAGGACGGAAGCGGTGTGGGCGGCGACGATGGCGCCCACGGTGGCCGTGCCCACGCTGCCGCCCACCTGCATGGCCGTCTGCTGCATGCCTCCGGCCACGCCGGACAGCTCCACCGGTGCGCTGCTGATGACGAGTTTGGTGGCGCCGACCATCACCGGGCTGAAGCCGAGCCCGAGCAGGAAGAAACACAGTGTCGTCTGAAGCGTCCCGGACTGCGCGTCCAGGCGGGACAGGGCGCACATGGCCGCGGCGGTCACGAGCAGACCGACGACCACCGGCGCCCGGGGCCCGGACCGGCTGATCCACATGGCCGCGGGCGGTGCGCCCACGATCATCAGCAGGGTCAGGCCCAGGACGCGGATACCCGACTCGGCCGGGGTGAGCGCGAGCACGTTCTGCAGGTAGAAGATCAGGACGAAGGGGGCGCCGAACATCACGAAGGCCATGGCGAGCATCGTCAGGACACCGACGGTGAACCGCCGCGACCGGAAGATCCGCAGCGGCACCAGGGGATCCCCGGCGCGCCGCTCCCACCAGGCAAAGAATGCGCCCAGCAGCAACGCCGCGGTCAGCAGCGCCAGGGTCCGGGCATCGGGACGGCCCTTGTCGGCGATCGTGGCCAGGCCGCCGGTGAACAGGCACAGCGCACCGCCCAGGGCGGCCATACCGAGCAGGTCCAGCCGGCCGGGCCGGGCCTCGTTGCGTACGTCGCGCAGGACGACGACGCCCAACACCAGGGCCAGCCCGCCCAGTGGCAGGTTGAGGAAGAACACCCAGCTCCAGTCGGCGTGTTCGACCAGCAGGCCGCCCACGATGGGGCCGGCCGCGGTGGACGCCGCGATGACCGCGCTACGCACTGCGATCGGCATGTTGAGCCGGTCGGCTGGGAAGGCGCTGCGCAGCAGTCCGAGGGTGGCCGGCTGCATCAGCGCGCCGAACACCCCCTGGAGGACGCGCAGGCCGATGACCCACCCCAGGCTGCCGGCGGCGCCGATGGCCACCGAGGTGGCCGTGAAGCCGGCGGCGCCGATGAGGAAGACGTTGCGGTGACCGTAGCGGTCACCGAGTTTGCCAGCGGCGATCAGCAGGGCGGCGACCGCCAGCAGGTAGCCGTTCGTCACCCACTGGATGCCGGTCAGGCTCGCTCCGAGGTCGGCCTGCATGGCCGGCTGGGCCACGGTGACGATGGTCCCGTCGAGCGAGACCATCATGGCCCCGACCGACAGGGTCACCAGCGTCAGCCAGGGGTGCCCCCGTACGCCGCGCCGCGGCGCGGAGGGCAGGACCTGCCCCTCCGCGGCCGCGGTCTGTCCGGACGCCTTGCTCATGTGAGAACTTCACCCGCCTGTCCCGCGGCCACCAGGCCGGACGGCTGCCCGGACGAACCGCCGGCGTCGGCGCGGTCCTCGGCGGGCTTCCAGCCGGGCGGGCCGAAGACGTAGCCGAGCTTGTGGCGCAGCGTGCGCGCCTGGCGTACGTCGCGGAACATGTTGCCGAACTCGTGCACCTGGATCTTCCAGATGGAGAAGGTCTCCAGCTGCTTGGTCAGGCCGTACGTGGGGCGCTGCACCTCGGGCTGGAAGGTGCCGAAGATGCGGTCCCAGAAGATGAGGATGCTGCCGAAGTTCTTGTCCAGGTACTCCGGGTCGTTGCCGTGGTGGACGCGGTGGTGCGAGGGCGTCACGAAGATGTACTCGATGGGGCGCGGCAGCTTGCCGATCTTCTCGGTGTGCGCGAACAGCCCGTACACCAGGTGGACCGAGTGCATGGTGAAGACGAGTGCGGGGTGCACGCCCAGGAGCGGCAGTGGCAGCCAGATCATCTTCTCGAACCACTGGGCCCACTTGCGGCGCAGAGCAGTCGAGAGGTTGAAGTACTGGCTGGAGTGGTGGACCTGGTGCCCGGCCCAGATGAGCCGGATGCCGTGCGCGGCACGGTGGTACCAGTAGAGAAGGAACTCCACGGCGAAGAAGAGCAGGACCCAGGTGGCCCACGACGTCGACGACAGGTGCCAGGGCGCGACGTACTCGTAGACGAACAGGTAGAGCGCCAGGGCCACGGTCCGCAGCAGGGTGGAGGAGGCCAGCGCGCCGAAGCCCGTGAGGATGCTCGCCCGGTGATCGCGGAGGTCGTACCCGGGCCGCTCGTCGTGGTCGTCGCCGAACTTCATCGCCAGCATCTCGATGGCGATCAGCAATGCCATGGCGGGCAGGGCGTAGACGGCGGGATCATGCAGCCGGTCTATGACCTTGTCGAGCATCGGATTCTCCTTGATTCGGCTTCCGCAAGAGACTAAACGTGCCGCCTAAAAGACCCCCTAAAGCCCGCCTTAACTTCCGCCCGCACTTCAATAACGGGCAGTTTTACAGCAGTTGTTTAGCGTCGTTTTAGCGTCTCCTGGTTACGCTCGCCATCCGCGTCGATCGAAACTCACAATTTCCCGGTCGTCGCCTCTTTTCATTCAACTGACGGCAACGGACCGGGGGCGGTGTGCGGATGAGCGGGAGTCGCGTCACGGTCCGGCTGGACCGACCTGCACGGAGCGCCTACCCGCTGCGCGTGCTCGCACTGCACGGGCTGGCCGCGAGCGGGACCACCTGGCGGGACTTCCGTGAACTGGTTTCGGCCGAAGCTGAGTTGTGGACCGCCGAACTGCCCTGGGGCACGGGCGGCGATTCCGTGTGGAGCCATCACGGTGACCCTGCCGAGTGGATCGGCACTGCGATGCGCGCGGTCCCCGGAGGAGCCGACGTCGTGATCGCGCACTCCTTCTCCGCGACCCTCGCCGTCGAGCACCTCGCCGGCGCCCCGCGCGCCGGGCGGCCGCGCGCCCTGGTCCTCGTCTCGCCGTTCCACCGCACGGACCCGGCCGACTTCCACTGGGACGACGCCGGCCACTACCTGGGCATCTTCCAGGAGGTGTTCGAGGAGGCGCTGCGGATCAACCCGGTGCGCGAACTGGCCCCCGAGACCCGCCGGGACATGGCCGTCCTCGTGCGCGACCGCGTCGGCCCGTACGGCTGGCTGCGGTTCTGGGAGAGCTATCTGCGCAGCCCCTTCGTCGACACCCGCGGCCTCGGCCTGCCGGTGCTGGTCGTGGCGGGCGAGAACGACCGCTTCGCCGACCCGCGGGACGCGGCGCTGCTGGCGGCCGCCCTGCCGCAGGGGCGACTGGAACTGCTGCCGGGCTGTGGGCACTTCCCGATGACCGAGCAGCCCCGGAGGTTCGCAGATACGGTCCACCAGCTGCTCGACGACTGCCGCGCGGAGTCGTCCGCGGATCCGAAGAAAGCGAGTTGACCCCTTGGACGCCTTGGACCCTTCGGATCCTGCTGCCGTTCCCGACGTCTATGTGACCGGACTCGGCGCCGTCAGCTGCCTCGGCGGCACCGCGGACGAGTTCTGGGCCGGCCTGAAGGCCGCCGCCGGGCACCGCCCCACCGCCGTACCCGGCCTGACCGAGCGGGTACCGGACGTGCTCGCCTACCAGGTCCCCGACGGGGTCTGCCCGGAGACCGGCACGTCCGGAGCGCTGGGCCGGGCCGCCCGGTTCGCGCTCGGAGCTGCCCGCGAAGCGGTGGCGGACGCGGGCCTGCTGCCTCGCGAGCTCGCCGGGGCGGCCGTGGTGATCGGCACGGCCGTCGGCGAGAGCGGCGGCCGCGAGGGCCGGGGCACGGGCGAGGACTGGCCGCCGTCCGGTGCCTGGGAGCCGATGTTCTCCGTCGCCGCCACGGTGGGCGGCGAACTCGGCGCGTTCGGTGCGAACGTCAGCGTGAGCAACGCCTGCGCCGCGAGCGGCTACGCCCTGTCCATCGCCGTGGACATGATCCGCCGTGGCGAAGCAGACACCGTGCTGGTGGGAGGCGCTGAAGGCATCTCCTGGGTTCCGCTGGCCGGCTTCAGCCGGCTCGGCGCGGCCGATTCCGAGACCTGCCGGCCCTTCGACGCCGAACGCAGCGGAACCGTCTTCGGCGAAGGGGCCGCCATGCTGGTCCTGCAGTCCGCGCGGGCAGCGGCCGGCCGCCCGTCGTACGGCAGGGTGCTGGGCACGGCTTGGAGCTGCGACGCTCACCACCCCACCACGCCGGATCCGAGCGGTGAGCAGCCGGTACGGGTGGCCCGCGCGGCCATGGACGAGGCGGCGCGGGGACCCGCCGACATCGGCTGCGTCATCCCGCACGGCACCGGCACCCAGCAGAACGACGCCATCGAGTACCGGGTCCTCCAGGAGGTGCTCGGCGGCCATGCCCCTGGCACTCCGCTGTTCAGCCTGAAGGCCTTCATCGGGCACACCGCCGGAGCCGCCGCGGCGTTCGCCGCCGTGTCCGCGGCGCAGATGGCCCGGCACGGCGAGATCCCGCCGAACATCCCCCTGGAGCACCCGGATCCCGAGTGCCCGGTCTGGCTGCCGCAGGGCGGGCCGATCGCGCTGAAGCAGCCGAACGTGCTGGTCAACGCGTACGCCTTCGGTGGAAGCAACTTCACGATGGTGTTCGGGGGTGAGGCGCGGTGACGCCGAGGCCCCCGGCCGTGGTGGCCGAGTCCGTCGTCCACGGTGCGGCGCTGGTCGTGCCGCCGGACGGAACCGACCCGCGCGAGGCCTGGTTCGACCACCGCACGCGGCTGGGACGCGGCCACAAGTACCTGCCGCCCGCCTGCCAGTACCTGCTGGCGGCCTCCCGCACGGCCCTCGCCGCATCCGGTCAGGAGACGGAGCGGTACGCACCGGAGCGCCGCGGCGCGCTCGTGGGAACCAACAGCGCCGTGGCAGCCCTGCACGCCGGCTTCCTGGAGACCGTCCGCCGCGAAGGGGCCGACGCGCTGAGCCCGATGAGCGTGCCCTACTTCTCGGTCAACCTCGTCACCGCCCGGCTGTCGACGGAGCACGTGCTCAAGGGCTTCAACCTGACGGTGACCTCTCCGCGGGTGGCCGGCCTCGAGGCCCTGCACCTGGCCGGCCGCGAACTCGCCGCGGGCCGCAGCTCCGTGGTACTGGCCGGCGCCGCCGAGGCGTCCGACCCCCGGCCCGGCGACGCCGAGCCCGAGGCGGGCGCCGCGCTGCTCGTCCTGCGCCCGGGCGGCGGGCCCGTACCGGCCAGCGGCGCGGTGCTGCGGACCGTACTGCGCTTCCTCCCGCCGCGGGCGCTAGCCGCCGCGGAGGGCCGCGCGCTGGCGGAGGGCTCCGTACGGAAAGCGCTGGAGGCCCTCCGCGCGACCGGCCCCGACCCCTGCGAGGTCGAGCTCCTGGCCGATCCTTCGCCCGTCGGCGACACAGTCGCCCGCGTACTGCGCGCCTGGTGCGCGGACCGCGCGCCGGTGACGACGGAGCGGTCCGGGGCGCGGGCCGGGGCGCTCGCCCCGGTGGTCCGGCTGGCCGAACGCCCCCTGCCGACGGGCGGTGGCGCGCGCCTGGTCGTCGTCGCCTCCCGCGAGGGCAACGTGGCGCTCGCTTCGACACACACCCCGAACTCATCAACTGAGAGGTTCACATGCTGACTTCCGTCAAGGGCTCGTGGTGCCTGATCCTGGGCGCCTCCAGCGGCATGGGCCGGGCCACCGCCCTGGCCATGGCCAAGGACGGCGCGAACATCTTCGGCGTCCACTTCGGCACGGCGGCCCAGCAGGAGGAGGTCGACGAGCTGGTGGAGGAGCTGCGCGCCACGGGTGTGCAGGTCTCCTTCCACAACTGCAACGCCGCCAGCAAGCAGACCCGCGCCGAGCTGGTGCCGCTCCTCGCCGAGCTCACCGGGCCCGGCGGCGTACGGGTGCTGCTGCACTCCCTCGCGTTCGGGAGCCTGCTGCCGTTCCTCCCGCAACACGGCCAGGAGGACGTCATCACCCCGCGGCAGATGGACATGACCGTCGACGTCATGGGCCACAGCCTCGTCTACTGGGTGCGGGACCTGTACGTGGCGGGGCTGCTGCCGCGCGGCGCCAAGGTGTTCGCGCTCACCAGCCGCGGCGACGGCCGCGTGATGCCGAGCTACGGCGCGGTGTCGGCCGCGAAGTCCGCCCTGGCCTCCCACGTGCGCCAGCTGGCCGTGGAACTGGCCCCCTCGGGCGTCTCGGTGAACGCCCTGCGCGCGGGCCTGACCCTCACCCCGGCGCTGCTGCGCATTCCGGGCAGCGACGGACTGGCCGAGCACGCCTCGAAGTCGAACCCGCACGGCCGCCTCACCGTTCCCGAGGACGTCGCCGAGGCCGTCGTCATGCTCTCGGCCACCGACTCCTCGTGGATGACCGGCAACGTCATCGACGTCGACGGCGGCGAAGGCCTCGTCTAATCCCCGCACCGCCCATCGACCCAGGAGAGAACGATCATGACCGAGCAGATCACCGCCCCCGCCACCACCGCCGCCCTGGACATCGAGGACCTGCGGACCCTCATCGCGGAGATCCTGGACGTCGACACCGCTGAGGTGACGGACACCGCCGACTTCCGGGAGGACCTCGACGTCGACTCCCTGCTGGCACTGGAGATCCTCGTCACCCTGGAGCGCAAGTACCGGGTGAAGATGGGCGAGTCGAACCTCCAGCTGATGCGTTCCCTCAAGGCCGTGCACGGCCTGCTGGCCGAGAAGCTCGAGACCGCCTGATGCCGCAGCACGACAGCCGCAAGGTCGCGGTGGTCACGGGCGGATCACGCGGCATCGGCCGAGCCGTGGTGGAGCGATTCCTCACCGACGGCTACGACGTCGCCTACTGCTACCGTTCCCGGCCCGACGACGCCGATGCAATCGAGCGCCTCGCCGCCGAACACGGGGGCCGGGTTTTCGGCGCGGCCGCGGACGTGACCGACGCGGACGCCGTACGCGGCTTCCTGGACGGGGCGCAGGAGCGGCTCGGGGAGATCGACGCCCTGGTCACCAGCGCGGGCATCGTCCGCGACGGATCGCTGGTGACGATGGACCAGGAGGCCTGGAGCAGCGTCATCGACACCAACCTGACCGGCACGTTCAACGTCTGCCGGGCCGCGGTCTTCGCCCTCATGAAGCAGGGCCGGGGAAGCATCGTCACCGTGTCCTCGGTGGCAGGCGTCCGCGGCAGTGCCACACAGGCCAATTACGCCGCCTCCAAGGCCGGGATCATCGGCTTCACCAAGTCGCTCTCCAAGGAAGTGGCCCGGTTCGGCGTCCGCGCCAACGTGGTGGCCCCCGGCCTGATCGCGACAGATATGACCGAGGCAATGACGGCGAAGGCCCGCGAGAGCGTCCTCGCCAAGATCCCGCTCCGCCGGATCGGCACCGCGCAAGAGGTGGCCGACACAGTGGCTTTCCTCGCGTCGGAGCGCGCCGCCTACATCACAGGACAAGTGATCCGGATCGATGGCGGCATCAGCAACTGAGGGAGCGCGTTGATGGCAGCGCAGACGAAATCCACGTCGGTGGTCGTCACCGGGCTCGGTGTGCTCACGCCGATCGGCACGACCGTGGCGGGGTTCTGGGACGCCGCGATAGGGGGAGTGGTCGGCACGGCACCCCTGCGCCGGGCCGACGCCGCCGACTTCCCGGCCCGGCTGGCCGGCGAGGTCGTCGGCTTCGACGCACCACGCGCCGCCGGCGACCGCGGCCTACGGCTCGCCACGGCCGCGGTGTCGGCCGCGGCGGCCGACGCCGGGCTCCCCCAGTGGACGGGCGACCCCTACCGGGCCGGTGTCTGCCTGGGCACACTGCTCGGCGGCCGCGCCGGGCTGGAACCGGCCGTCACCGGCTTCCACCGCGGTACGGAGCCCGGGGCGCCCCCGTACGACGGCGGCCGGCAGGTTGTGGACCTCGCAGCGGTGGTGGCCCGCGAACGCGGCTTCCTGGGACCGGGCCTGACCGTCGCCACGGCCTGCGCATCGGGCAACAGCGCGCTGGCCCACGCCGCGGACACCATCCGGGCGGGCCGCGCCGACGTGATGATCGCGGGCGGAGTCGACGAGCTGTCCAGCGGGATCATGATGATGTTCTCCAGCCTGCGCTCACTGGCCCCCGACTGCCTCCGGCCGTTCGACCGGAATCGCGCCGGGCTGGTGGTCTCCGAGGGCGCCGCCGCGCTGGTCCTGGAGTCGTACGGGCACGCCCGCCGCCGCGGCGCGCACATCTACGCCGAACTGGCGGGCTGGGCCTCGGCGTCCGACGCCCATCACATGACGGCTCCGCACCCGCAGGGCAGCGGCGCCCGCCGTTCGATGCTGCGGGCCCTAGAGCGGGCCGGAATCTCCCCCGACCGCGTCGACCACGTCAGCGCGCACGGCACTGGCACCCCCTCCAACGACCGGATCGAGGCCCAGGCCCTGCTGGAGGTCTTCGGTCCGCGGACGCCCGCCGTGACCTCGCTGAAGGGGGCCCTCGGGCACACCCAGGGCGCGGCGAGCGCGATCGAGGCCGTGGCGTGCGTACTGGCGCTGCGCGACGGCGTGATCCCGCCGACGGCGAACCTGGTCGACCTCGACCCGGAGTGCGCCGTGGACGTCGTACGCGGGGAAGCGCGCGAGACCCCGGTGCGCGTCGCCGTCAACAACGCCTTCGGCTTCGGGGGCAACACCACATGCACGGTCTTCACCCGCATGAGCACCGCTACGAGCACAGCAGGGAGTGCACGATGAGCCCCACGGCCGCCGTCACCGGCATCGCCCTGGCCACTCCGCTCGGCGGCAGCCTCGACGCGACCTGGGAGGCGCTGCTGGCCGGCCGGACCGCTTTCACGGAGACGGCCGCCACCGACGGCCTGTACCCGGGAACCGTGCGGGCAGCGGCCGGCGCCCTGGCCGACGACCTCCCCGACGTACCGGCCTTCGGCCGCCGCAGACTGCGGGCGCTGAGCCGGGAGTCCCTGCTCGTCTCCCGGGCCGGGATGCTCGCCTGGCAGGACGCCGGGTTCGAGTCGGGGACGACGCCGTACCCGGAGGAGACGGCCGTCGTCCTGGGCACCGCCGCGGGCGGCCTGTCGGGGTACTTGCAGGTGATGCGCGACGGGCTGATCCTCGGCCCCGAACTGGTCAGCCCGTACGCGGGTCCGCAGGGCAGCCTGAACGCCGCGGCCTCGGACCTGTCCATCGCCGCAGGCGCGCAGGGCAGCATCGTCACGGTCACGGCCGGGCGCTGTTCGGGGGCCCACGCACTGACCGTCGCAGCCGACTACGTCCGTACCGGGCAGGCGCAGGCCGTGCTCGTGGCCGCCGTGGACGTCCTGGATCCGCTGCGGCTCGCCGCGGGCCGCGCCGACGCGCCGCCCGGTGAGGCCGCGGTGGTGTTCGTGGTCGAGGACACCGCACGGGCCCGGGCCCGCGGTGCGCGGGTGCACGCGGAGATCGCGGGCCTGAGCACGCTGCGCGGCGGCGCGGACGGCGGGAGCGCCGCCGCTCCCGCGATCGCCGCGGCACTGGCCGAGGCCGGGACGCGGGCCGGGGACCTCTCCCTGGTCTGCTCCTCCGCGGCCGGTAACCCACCTGTGCCCGGGGGTACGGGGGCCGGCACCGCCGTCTACAGCCCCTTCGACGCCCTGGGCGACTGCGCGGGCGCCACCGTCCTGCTCCAAGTGGCGCTGGCCGCACGGTCCCTGGCCGAGGGGCGCATCCCTTCGACGGCCGGCGGCCCGCGGGACGTGGGGAGCAGACCCGCGCTGGTGCTGACGACCGACGAGGACGGGCAGGCCGCAGCGGTGGTCGTGCGCCGCCTGTAGGTCCTGCGCGGCCCGCGCCCGGCCCGCGTACCACAAGCCATGAACGAACCAGGGAGCACCGGACCTCCGGATCCCCGCCGTACGGAGGTAGGAAGTGCATCACGACCCGGCTGAGCTGATCGCCATCGTGGGGATGGCGGGGCGGTTCCCCGACGCTCCCGACACGGACCGGTTCTGGGACCTGCTCATGGACCGCGGCGACGCGATCCGCCCCGTCCCGGCGGCCCGTTGGAACACCGATCAGCCCCTGGACGCGGAGAAGGAGATCCAGCGCCACGGCGGATTCCTGGAGGGCGTCGACGAGTTCGACGCCGCGTTCTTCGGGGTCTCGCCGCGCGAGGCCGAGGTCCTCGACCCGCAGCAGCGGCTGATGCTGGAGACGAGCTGGCTGGCGCTGGAGGACGCCGGTGTCCCCACCGCGAGTCTGGGCGGCACCCGGACCGGCGTCTACTTCGGCGGCCTGTGGCAGGACTACGAGCGGCTGCGCGAGGACCGCGGCGCCCGTCCGACCCAGCACTCCATCTCCGGCAACACTCTCGACATGCTCTCCGCACGCATCTCGTACTTCCTCGGTCTGACCGGTCCCAGCCTGACGCTGGAGACGGGCTGCTCCTCCTCCCTGGTCGCCCTGCACCTGGCCTGCCAGGCCATCCGCACCGGCGACGTGGACGGAGCACTGGTCGGCGCGGCCAACCTGATGCTGACCCCGGACGTGACCATCGGGCTCACCCACTTCGGCGGCCTCTCGCCGAAGGGCCGGTGCAGTGCGTTCGGCGCCGGGGCCGACGGGTTTGTACGAGGCGAGGGCGTCGCCGCCGTCTACCTCAAGACGCTGGCGCGGGCCCGCCGGGACGGGGACCGGGTGCACGCCGTGATCGTGCGGACCGCCGCGAACAACGACGGCGGCGGCCCCAGCCTGGTGACGCCCAGCCTGGCCGGTCAGGAGGATCTGCTGCGCCGCGTCTACGAGGGCTCCGGCATCCCGCTCGACCGGGTCGCGTACGTGGAGGCGCACGGCACCGGGACCCGGGTCGGTGACCCGCTCGAGGCGACGGCCCTCGGCAAGGTGCTGGGCCGGGCCCCCGAACGCGCGGGCCGGCCGCTCGGCATCGGCTCGGTGAAGACCAACATCGGCCACCTGGAACCCGTGGCCGCACTCGCGGGCCTCTTCAAGGCGGTGCTCTCGCTGAAGAACGGCGTCGTGCCGCCGAGCCTGCACTCGGCCCAGCTGAACCCGGACATCCCCTTCGACGAACTGGGTCTCGAAGTCGTGCGGGAACCGCTGAAGCTGCCCACGGACGGCCCGGTCTACCTGGGCGTCAGCTCCTTCGGCTGGGGTGGCACGAACGCCCACGCCGTGATCACCGCCGCCCCGCCGGTCGCGGACGACACCGCGGACGAGGCTGCGGGCACGGCCGACTTCGACGCGCCCTTCGTGCTGCCGCTGAGCGCCCACAGCCAGGCCGCGCTGGTGCAGCGCGCCCGCGACGTGCGGGGCGCCCTCGACCGGCCCGGCGCCGATCCGCGGGAGATCGCCGCGACGCTGGGCTGGCAGCGCGACCAGTTCCCCTTCCGCGCGGGCCTCGTCGCCACGGACGGCGACGGGCTGCGCGCGGCGCTCGACGCCTACACGGCCGAGCCGGAGGCCGCCTCGGCGGGCACGGTCACCGGCCGGGCCCGCCGAGGCGGCCGTACCGCCTTCGTCTTCCCCGGCCAGGGCTCGCAGTGGGCCTCCATGGGCACCCGCCTGTACGCCGAGGACCCCGCCTTCGCCTCCGTGATCGACCGGTGCGCCACGGCGCTCGCCCCGCACACCGCATGGTCCTTGACCGATGTGCTCACCGGCCGCGACGGGGACGCCTGGATGGGGCGCGTGGACATCGTCCAGCCGGTGCTGTGGGCGGTCTCCGTGGCCCTCGCCGCCGCCTGGCGCGCCGCCGGCGTCGAGCCGGACGTGGTCGTCGGCCACAGCCAGGGCGAGATCGCCGCCGCCACCGTGGCGGGCATCCTCTCGCTGGAGGACGCCGCCCTGGTCGTGGCACGCCGCAGCGCCGTCCTGCTCCGTACGGCTGCGGGCAACGGCCGCATGCTCGCTGTGGACCTGGACGCGGACTCGGCCGCCGCCGCCCTGGAGGGCTTCGAGGACTGCGTGGCGCTCGCCGCGCACAACGGCCCCGGCTCCTGTGTGCTGTCCGGCGACGGCGACTCGGTGCTGCTGCTGAAGGAACTCCTCGAAGCGGACGGCACGTACTGCCGGCTGGTCAACGTGGACTACGCGTCCCACAGCCCGCTCATGCTCGGTCTGGCCGACGAGCTGCACGAGGTACTGGCCCCGGTGCGGCCGGGCAAGGGCGGGATCCCGCTGATGTCCACGGTGCGCACCGTCGTACTGGACGGTCCGGAGATGGACGGCTCGTACTGGGTGGAGAACCTGTGCCGCCCGGTGACGTTCGCCGAGAGCATCGACGCGCTCCTGGAGCAGGGCGTCACTCATGTCGTGGAGGTCAGCGCCCACCCCGTCCTGGTGCCCGCACTGGAGCGGCTCGGCGCGCTGCGCAAGGAGCCGCCGGCCGTGCTGGGTACCCTGCACCGCGACCGCGGCGCCCCCGGGGACCTGGCCGAGAGCTTCGCGGAGGGCCACGTGGCGGGGCTGACCCCCTACGGCCGCCGCCCGGCCTCACGCGACGCGGGAGTGCCCGCCTACCCGTGGCAGCGCGAGAGCTACTGGGTCGGTGCGGCGCAGCGCGGTGCGGGCCGGTCGGCTGCCTTCGCCTTCCCGCTCGTTCCGCTGCCGACCGAGGCGGGGACCTGGCACGGCACCACCGAGATCGGCACCGGCTCCCACCCCTGGCTCGCCGACCACCGGGTGGACGGCGCCGTCGTCGTGCCCGCGGCGGCCTGCGTCGAACTGTGCCTGGGCACGGCGGCCGCCCAGACCGGCGGAGTCCCGCAGTCGCTGCGCGGCCTGTCCTTCCTGAGCGACATGACCCTCGCGGACGGCGGCCTGCACCTGGGCGGCGTATGGCGCGAGGACGGCGGCGAGGGCGCCGGCCTGGAGGTGCTGTCCCTGGCCGACGGGGCCGACGGCTGGACGCGGCACATGACGGCCCGCGCCTCCTACCGCGGCGAACAGGCCTCCGTACCCGACTTCCCCTTCGCCCTGCTGGCCGAACAGGCCGTCGACGGCGGCGAGTTCTACCGGGCCTGCACCGAGCGCGGCCTCCAGTACGGTCCCGCCTTCCAAGGCGTACGGGAACTGCGCGTGCGCGGCGACGAGACGCTCGGCCGGGTGGTCCTCGCCGAACAGTGCCGGCCCGGCGCTCGCCGGTTCGTACTGCACCCCGCCCTGTGGGACGGGGCGTTCCAGCTCTCCCTCGCACTGTGCGGGCACGAGGACACCGTGGTGCCCGTCGCCATTGAGCAGCTCGCCCTGCTGCCGGGACGGCCCTCGGACCTCACCGAGCTGTGGGTGCACGCCCGGCGGCGGCCCGACGGGCTCTTCGACCTGGACCTGTACGGATCCGACCGCCAGCCCGTCGCCCGGGTGACCGGGCTGGAACTGCGTCGGCTGCTCTCGGGCGACCGGTCCGCGCCGGCCCCCGAGCGCGTGCACCGCTTCGGCTTCCACGAGCAGGAGTACGCGGGGACCGGCCAGGACCTGGGGCAGGAGCAGACACAGGGCCCGTGGCTGGTGTGCGGCCCGGAGTCGGCCGCGCCCGCCGTCCGGGAGCTGGGCGACGCGCTGGGCGCCAGCACCGCGACGGGGCCGCGGTCCGCCACTGCCGACCCTGCGGACTGGGCCGAGGCGCTGCGTGCCGCCGACGGCGGGGAGGTCGTGTTCGTCGCCCCGGACCGCGCGGCGGGCGAGGCGGAGCAACGGGCGGGCCTGCTCGACCTCGGCGCGCTCGCCGCCGCCTGCTCGGACCGGCCTGTGGCGCCCCGCCTGACCGTGCTCACCACGCGGGCGCAGGCCGCCTCGGCCGCCGAGATGCCCGACCCCGGGGCTGCCCTGTACTGGGGTTTCGTACGGGTGCTGCAGGGCGAGCACCCGGGTCTCGCGGCTCGGCTGGTGGACACCGCGCGCGAGGAGCGGTGGGCGGCGGGTGTCGTATGCGAACTGCTGGACGCCGATCGCGAGGACCAGGTCCTGCAGCGCGCGGGCCTGCGGCTGGCGGGCCGCCTGGAGCGGGGCGGGCACCGGCCGGACGACACCGGCGCTCCCCTCCCGTACACGGTCCGCCAGCCCTTCCGGCTGCACCCCGGCCCGCGGCCGGGCCTGTGGGAGTCACTGCGCTACCTGCCGTTGACGCGCCGCGCGCCGGGACCGGGCGAGATCGAGATCGAGGTGGACGCGGCCTCCCTCAACTTCATCGACGTGATGAAAGCGGTGGGCACGTACCCCGATGAGGCGGGCGGCAAGGACCTGCTCGGCGGGGACTGCTCGGGCCGGGTCGTGTCCGTGGGCCACGGTACGACCGGCTTCCGCATCGGCGACCGGGTGGTGGCGTGCGTCTTCGGCGCGATCGTCTCGCACGTGACCGTCCGCGCCGACCACGCACGGCCCGTGCCGGAGGTGATGACGCAGGAGGACGCCGCCGCGCTGCCCCTGGTCCTGGCCACCGCCTGGTACGCGCTGCGCGACCTGGCGCGGACGGAGCCCGGCGAGACCGTACTGATCCACTCCGCGGCCGGCGGCCTGGGCCTGGCCGCGGTGCAGGTGGCCCGGATGCTGGGAGCCGAGGTCATCGCCACGGCGGGCAGCGCGGCGAAGCGCGCCTACCTGCGGGAGCTGGGCGTCGAGCACGTCTTCGACTCACGCGAGCTGTCCTGGGCGGACGCCGTACGCACCTGCACCGGCGGCCGGGGCGTCGACGTCGTCCTCAACTCGCTGACCGGCGCCGCCATCACGCACGGGCTGGAAGTGCTCGCCGAGGACGGCCGCTTCGTCGAGGTCGGCAAGAAGGACATCCACGGGGAGCGCACGCTGGGCCTCGCGCCCTTCCGCAAGGGCATCAGCTTCGCGGCCGTGGACCTCGAAGGACTCGTGATGCGGCGTCCCGAGCGGTTCGCCGGTCTCTTCCGCGCGGTCTGGGACGAGGTGGAGGCGGGCCGGCTCACGGGGCTGCCCGTCACCCAGTACACCTTCGACGACGCGACCGAGGCGCTGCGCGCCATGTCGCACGGCAACCACATCGGCAAGTTCGTGCTGTACGGCCCGCAGACCGTGGACCGGGTGGTGGCGGATCCGCTGCCGGACGGCCGGTTCCGCGCCGACGGCACCTACCTGATCACCGGCGGCCTGGGTGACCTCGGCCTCTCGCTCGCCGAGCACTTGGTGGAGCGCGGGGCGACGGCCCTGGCCCTGCTGGGCCGCTCGGCGCCGGGCGCGCAGGCCGCGGATCGCGTCGCGGCGCTCCGCGAGGCTGGCGCCCGGGTATCGGTGGTCCACGCCGACGTCGCCGACAGCACGTCCCTGGACCTGGCCCTCGCCCGGGTCCGGGCCGAACTCCCGGTGCTGCGCGGCGTCTTCCACGCGGCCGGTGTCCTGTCGGACGCCGTGGTGCGCAACCTCGACGAGGCTGGGGTGGCCCGGGTGCTGGCGCCCAAGGTCGACGGAGCGGCCGGGCTGGACCGGCTGACGGCGAACGATCCGCTGGACCTCTTCGTCCTGTTCTCCTCGGCGGCCGGACTGGTCGGCAACGTCGGGCAGTCCGCCTACGCGGCGGCGAACACGTACATGGACGCACTGGCCACGGCCCGGCGCCATGCCGGGCGGCCCGCGCTCAGCGTGCAGTGGGGCACCTTCGACGGCATCGGTCTGGCGGCCCGGTCCGCGGCACGCGGCGACCGGCTCGCCGACCGTGGCATGGACGGCTTCGAGGCGGCGGAGGCCTGGCAGGCGCTGGAGTGGTTCCTCACGGGCGGCGAGAGCGTCGTCGGGTACGTCGCCCTGGACCCGCGCCGCTGGTTCGAGACGTACCCGGCCGCCGCGGGTCGGCCCAGCTGGAGCCTTCTGCGTACCACGAAGGACCCGGGAGCGGGCTCGGGCGGCGACGTCCGGCAGTTGCTGGCCGGTTGCGCCGCCGAGGACCGGCCCGCGGTGGTCGAGGAACGCGTACGGCAGCTCGCCGGCCGGGTGCTGCGGATCGCCGCGGACGCCATCGACCGGGAGACCCCGCTCAAGTCCCTTGGCCTGGACTCGCTGATGAGCCTGGAGCTGCGCAACCGGCTGGAGGCCGAGTTCGGCCTGCGGCTCTCCCCCACGTTGCTGTGGACGTACGGCGCCCTGCGGCCGCTGGCCGGCGCCCTGGTGGAACGACTCGTGGAACAGGAGGCCTGACAGTGGAACAGCAGCACAGCACCAAGGCGGTGGGCGGGGCGGCTCCGGCGACGGGCGCGGCCCGGGCCACCCCGGTCAGCCGGGCCATGGAGACGATCCGCGCCCTGCGCGAGGAACTGGCGGCCCTTCGGGGCGCGCAGCCGATCGCGGTGGTCGGCGTGGGCCTGCGGGCCCCCGGCGGCATCGACGACCTCGACGGCTACTGGTCGGCGCTGACGGCGGGAGCAGACGCGGTGCGCCCGATCCCGGAGTCCCGGCGCCACCCCTTCGGGGACGCCTGGGACGAGGTGCCGCACCGGGGCGGATTCCTGGACGAGGTCCTGGAGTTCGACGGCCCGTTCTTCGGCGTCGCGCCCCGCGAGGGGCGCTCTCTGGACCCGCAGCACCGGATGCTGCTCGAAGTGGCGTGGGAGGCCCTGGACGACGCCGGTATCCCGGCCGCCCGGGCGGCCGAGGCCGTCACCGGCTTGTACGTGGGCATCACGGGCCAGGACTACCGGGAGTGGATGCCGGGCGGCCCCGACTCGTACTGGGCGACCGGCAACGGGCACTGCTTCTCGGCCGGGCGGCTCGCGCACACGCTGGGCCTCACCGGTCCGGCCATGGCCGTGGACACGGCGTGTTCCTCCTCGCTGGTGACGGTCCACCTGGCCCGTCAGGCACTGCGAGGCGGGGAGTGCGACATCGCCGTGGCGGGCGGGGTGAACCTCGTGCTGTCACCGCGGGCGACCGCGCTCGCCGCGCGTACGGGCTCCCTCTCCCCGGACGGGGTGTGCCGCCCCTTCGACGCACGGGCCAACGGCTTCACCCGCTCCGAAGGGTGCGGCATCGTGGTCCTCAAGCGCCTTGCGGACGCCGTGCGCGACGGCGACCGGGTGCACTCCGTGATCCACGGCTCCGCCGTCAACCACGACGGCCGTGCCTCGGGCTTCACCGCGCCCAATGTGCTGGCTCAGACCCGGCTCGTCGAGCGGGCGCTCGCGGAGGCGGGCCTCGGTCCGGCCGACATCGGCCATGTGGAGGCGCACGGGACGGGCACCTCGCTGGGCGATCCGATCGAGGTGGAGGCGCTGGCGGCGGCCCTGGGGCGGCCCGGCGGCGGAGCTCCTGTTCTGCTCGGGTCCGCCAAGGCCAATCTGGGCCACGCCGAGTCGGCCGCGGGCGTACTCGGCATGCTCAAGACCATGCTGAGCCTGCGGCACCGGGCGATCCCGCCGGTACCGCACTTCACCACGCTCAATCCGCGCATCGACCTCTCGGGCACGGGCTTCCGTATCCCCACCGAGCTGGAACCCTGGCCGGCCGGCGCCGGTGCTTACGCGGGCGTCAGCTCCTTCGGCATGAGCGGTACCAACGCGCACGTGGTGCTGGGCGCCGCCGATCCGCAGCCGTCTGCCACCGCGGCCACGGCCACGGCCGCCCCGGCGGTCACCGGCTTCGAGGTGTCGGCGCGGACCCCGGCCGCGCTGCGGGCCTACGCGGCGCGACTGGCCGGCCGACTGGCCGAGCTGGCGGACGAGGAGTACGCCGCCTTCGCCTACACCGTCACGCACGGCCGCTCGGCGCTGGCCACCCGTATTCGCGTCGAGGCGCCCGACCGGCACCGAGCGGCGGCCGCACTGACCGCGGTCGCGCAAGGGCTCACCCCGCCGGAGGTCGAGGAGGTCCCAACGGGTGTGGCACCCGGCTTCGGGGACCTGCCGCGGCGGGTCCTGGACCTGCCGGCGTATCCGTGGGAACGACGGCGCTACGCCCCGGTGTTCACGGCGTAGGCAGGCGTTCCGCACGGATCAGGGCAACGATCCCGGCGACCGTGACGTCCTTGGTCAGCGCTTCGAGGGGGACGTCGACGGCGAACTCGCGCCTGATCGACGCGGTGAGTTCAACGACACCGAGCGAATCTATCTCCAGCTCACCCAGCCTGGCCTCGTCCGTGATCGCGTCGGGCTCCGCCCCGAAGTCGACGAGTTCGCGCTCGACGAAGGCACGGACGGAAGCAAGTTCGGCGGGTTGGGGCACAACATCCTCGTCTCTGAATCCTGGCAATGAACGCGCAGCAGCGTAACAACCGGCGGATCGCTTCCCGCTAAAGCGATGCTTTCGCCCGCCTGACCGCACGACCAACCCCCCAACCAATTCCAAAGATGGAGACCTGAACATGCTCCGGATGCTGCTGAGGCGGCTTCTCCTCATTCCGCTCAATCTCATCCTGCGACCCCGTGTCAGCGGTACCGAAAACCTGCCGAAGTCCGGCCCCTTCATCATCGCGGCCAACCACTTGTCGTTCTTCGACTCCATATTCATCGCCCTGCTCACCCCGCGGCACCTGTACTTCGTCGGCAAGCAGGGATGGCTCGACATGCCCGGCCTGAAGGGCCGGCTCCAGGGCATGTTCTTCCGCGCCGTCGGGATGATCACCGTCGACAGCACCAGCGGCTCCGGGACCATGGCCGGCCTGGAGACTTCTCTGCGCGTCATCCGCGAGGGGCACGGGGTCGGCGTCCACATCGAGGGCACCCGGTCACCCGACGGCCGTCTCTACAAGGGGAACACCGGCACGGCATGGATTGCGCTGCGCAGCGGCGCACCGGTCATCCCGTGCGGCCTCGCCGGCACGGAGCGGGTGCACCCGGCCGGAGCCAAACGGCTCTACGTCTCACGCTTCGACGTGCACTTCGGCGCCCCCATGACTTTCCCCGAACACGCCGGACGCGAGTCCGACCGCCGGGCGCGCCGAGCGGTGACAAACCGGATCACACAGGAGATATCCGCCCTGTCCGGCCAGGAATACGTGGACATCTATGCGGCAACGGTGAAGAGCCAGTGAGGTAGGTCTCAGAACTCCACGACGAGGGCCTGGCGCAGGATGTCGGCGACCTCGAAGCGGTGTTCCTGCGCCAGGAGAAAGAAGTGGTCTCCGTCGAACCGGCGCACCCGGCACTCGCCGGTGGTGTGGCTCGCCCAGCCGTCCAGGGGCTCATGCGGGACCAGCGGATCCGACGTTCCGCCCAACACGTACAGGGGCGCGTCGAGCCGTACGTCCTCAAACCCTACGGCGGCTTCCCGGCTGAGGGCGATGTCCGCCCGCAGGGCGCATGTGATGTGCTCCAGCATGACCGGATCCTGCAAGAGCCACGCCGGCGTGCCGCCGCTCTCCAGCAGCAGCAGCCGGACGGCGTCCTCGTCGGTGGTGGTCGCGTGGGCGGGGCGCCGGGACCGTCCGGGCATCTGGCCGCTGACGACTGCGGCCCGGCACTGCGGGCCGAGGAGGCCTCCAACGCGGGTGGCCAGGAGCGCGCCGAGGCTGTGCCCGAAGACCACCGTGGGCAGCGGGTCCCGCACGAGTACCTCGTCGGAGACGGAGTCCAGAACCTGGTCGAGCCGGCAGCCGGGGGTCTCGCCGAAGCGGCGCTCCCGGCCGGGCAGCGACAGACCGAGCACTTCCACGTACGCGGGCAGTCCCTCGACGAGGGGGAGCAGGGTGTTGGGGCCAGCCCCGGAGTGCGGGAACACCAGGAGACGCACCCGGGCCGCGTCGGCCACTCCGGTCGCCGCCCGGCCGCGCAGCGACGTCCACCAGGATGCGGTGGAAAGGGAGTTCACTGATTCCACCTCTAGGTCCTCATCACGGGCAGTGGTTGATCCGGCAGTCGCGGAACGGAGCGCCGCGATCCGTGGCAGGCCCGTTCAACCGGCCGACGGACCTCACGCGACCACGACGCCGACCAACCGATCCGCGCCACAGTCGTCCAGGGACGGGTCGTGGGTCAAGATCGCGTGCTGGAGCCGCTGGAGGCGCGGGGCGGGCTCGATCCCGTGGTCCTCGACCAGGTTCCGCCGGACCCGGCCGTACGTCGCCAGCGCCTCGGCGGTCCGGCCGCTGCGGTAGAGGGCGACCATCAGGTAGCCGTAGATGTTCTCCCACGTCGAACGGTCGTCGAGCAGGGAGTAGATCTCGCCGACGAGGGCCTTGTGATTCCCGAGTTCCAGTTCGAGCTCAAACCGCTGCTCACGGGCGAAGGAGCGCCGCTCGTCCAGCCGCCGACCCAGGGATTCGAATGCGGGGATACCGCGCAGGTCTTCGAGGGCCGGTCCGCGCCACAGCGAAATGGCCCGGTCGAGGGTTTCCGAAGCCTTTGCCCGATCACCGGATTCGCTGAATTCGCGACCTTTCGCAAGCAAACGGTCGAACTCGCACACGTCGAGCTCGCACCCGACCAGCCGAAGCCGGTACCCGGGCGGCTGCGTGGTGATGAGGGAGGCCGCGTCGAGGTCCAGGCCCTGGAGGTGCTTGCGCAGCTTGGACACGTAGACGTGCAGCGCAGTGGAGGCGGTCTGTGGAGGAGTGCCTGACCAGAGGGCTTCGATGAGCCGACCGGAGGACACGGTTTCGCCGTGGTGCGCACAGAGATAGGCCAGTAGCGAGCGGACCTTGAGCGCCCTCGGCGACACCTGAGCCCCGTCCGGCGTCTCGATCTCGACCGGTCCGAGCACTTGGAACTTCACGCCATTCCCCCTGTAGATCCCTGCGCCGCGAAGGAGGTGCAAACGACTGGTCTGCGAAGTGCAACCCATCTCCGGACTCCAAGATCCTCATTGGGGAAGCAGATCGAGTCAAGCAAGGCCGCTCCCATCTGAGGAACACTTGAGGTGCGGAGATCGATTCGCCGGATTATGGACGGTCCACGCGAATCCACCACATCGAAGCCATTTTTGGCCAACACATCACTATTAGTTCAAGCCATGCGGGTCTGGCCCCCACGGGCCCGGACCTCAGTGACGGACGTGAGTGGCGGCGAAAGGGCGATCCGGTCCAGGTCGACGGCCACAGCTTCATCTGCACCTGTACCGCTATCGGCCGAACTGTGGATCGAGTTGTGGAGCGTGGCCGAGCTGCCGAAAACCTTCAGCAAGGCCTGCAGACGTGAACTGGGCGCCGTACCACCCCAGTGCGCGGCAACCCGGGGTAGCCGCACAATCGGCACCCTGCTCGTCATCCGATCGCGGTCGCCACCGGCGGCGAGGTCCTCGCCGGCATGGAGATCGCGCACGAGGTGCTCCCCGATGATCCGGCCGGGCTGGCCGAGCTCCTCGAAGCGGCCGAGGCTCACATGGCCGCCACCGTGCCAACGTACGTGTTCGTCGTTCCGAAGGGCGCCATCGCTCAGTACGTGGCCGCACCGGACGGCACCCCCGGCCAGCGCCTGATGCGACGCGCCGAGGCCATCGGACACATCGTCAGTGCCATGTACCTGCGCAGCCTCGCCGTCGCCACCGCAAGCAAAACCGCGCGCGAACTGCAACGCGACTTCGACCGCCCCGAGAACCTTTACGTCGTCGGCTCAACGGGCTGTGCCTCGAGCATCGCCCTGGGCGTGGCCCTGCGCGCCCCCGGCCGCCGCGTCCTTGCCCTCGACGGCGACGGCCCCCGAAGTCATGGCACGATCGCGGCCCGGATGGACTGCGGGCTGCTGGACGTGGGCGCCGGACGCGACGCACGGATCCGGCTGGACGGCGAAGACTCCCGCACCGGGTACGTGCGGCCCGTCGACGTCCTGGTCGAGGCGGACAGGGACGCACCGCCCGAAGCGCTCTGACACCGCGGCGGCACCGCCGTCCACACGGAACGGGCGCGCCCGTGGTTCCTGCCACGTGCGCGCCCGTTCCGAATCTCCCGGGTGTGTGGGCGGGTGACCGCTCAGGCCCCGACCGCCTGCGGGCTGCACTCCTGGTCCGAGCCGGGCACCGGCTCGGACGGGTCCGCGCCCAGCGCAACGATGCGGTTGTCACCGTCGACGTGGACGACCTTCGGCTGCAGCATCCGCGCCTCGGCGTCGGCGACCTGCGCGTAGCTGATGACGATCACCAGGTCACCGGGATGGACCAGATGGGCGGCGGCCCCGTTGATCCCGATCACTCCGGACCCGCGCTCGCCCTCGATGACGTACGTCTCCAGGCGGGCGCCGTTGGTGATGTCGACGATGTGGACCAGCTCGCCGGGCAGCAGGTCAGCCGCTTCGAGCAGGGCCACGTCGATGGTCACCGATCCCACGTAGTGCAGATCGGCCTGGGTCACGGTGGCGCGGTGGATCTTCGACTTGAACATGGTGCGCATCATCGGGGCACTCCTGAATTCCTTACGGGGCCGTGCGGACTCATTGGCTGGTGGCCCGGGTGTAGAGGGTGCCTTCGCTCCATACGCGGTCGACCCTGCCCCAGGCGAGAGCCGACGCGACATCGGGGAAGAATCCGGTCCCATTGAAGTTGGCGCTGGTGTTGCACAGCACCGGGACACCGCTCAGGCTGTGGTAGGCGGCCAGAATGGCGCGCAGTGTGGCGTCGTCGTCCGGGCCGACGGTCTGCAGGCGGGCCGTGGAGTCCAGGTGCAGAACCGCGGGGATCCGGTCCCGCCAGGCCGGGCGCACGACATGGTCGAAGAGCATGTGGGGATCCGGGGAACCCGGAGAGAAGATCTCCGGTGCGTGCTCTTCGAGGCAGATCGGCGCGACCGGACGATAGCTCTCGCGTCCCTTGACCTCGTTCAGCACTTCCTTGGTGGACTCCTGCAAGGGGGCGGCGAGGATGCTGCGGCCACCCAGCGATCGGGGGCCGAGTTCGGCTCGGCCGTTCAGGACGACCACGGGACACCCCGTGGAATGGAGGATTTCAGCGAGATCCTCCGGACTGCACGGACGGGCCTGCCAGCCCTCGGGCGTCTGCGGCGCGGGGGCGAGGGCCGGCCCCAGGCGGGGGTTCCACCGGATCGGCTTGATGCCCGCGGCGCTGATCATGCCGAGCGCCGCAGCTCCGATGGCCGAGCCTGAGTCGTTGGGGAAGGGGGGAACCCACACGTCCCGGAAGAGGTCCATGCGCCGCAGGGCGCTGTTCCACTTGATGTTGAGGGCGCAGCCTCCCACGAAGGACAGGTTCCAAGGGCCCTCGCCCTTCCAGGACAACACCTTGGCGGCCAGTCGCTCGACCAGCACGTCCTCGAGGAACTGGTGCACGCTGGCGAGAACGTCCGCGTCCGGGACGTCACTCGGGATGCGATTGCGGACGTCGCGGAAGAAGGCGTGCACGTAGCGCAGGGACGGCTCGGAGTTGCTGCCGAATCCGCCGACTTCGGCGCGGAAGACGGCCGTGTTCTCATTGTCGGCTTCAAAGTGCTCGTTCATGCACGTCCGCAGCAGATCGATCACCTCCGGCCGGGGGGTGCCGAGCGCTATGTAGGCCATCAGCTTGCCGGCGACCGAGAGGTCGTCGACAGTGCTCGATTCGTCGGTTCGCCGGAACGGGCCGAAATGGTGGGCGGCAGTGGCGTATGTGTGGCCGATCAGCGGGAAGAGCTCACCGCCGTTCTCGACTCCCGATACGGGATCGACCGAGTACAGGCGCGGGAAGAGCCCACCGTCCCAGACGAGGACGAACGAGGGCTCACCCCGCTCTGCGAACGGGCTGGTGCAGTAGGCACTCGAGATGTGCCCGGCGATGTGGACGTAACTGGTGAAGGGCAGGGGCTCGCCCGCGAGGGGAAAGGTGCCGGACAGGCCGGGTTCGAAAACGTCCGGCACCTGCTCGGTCTCGCGGTAGGGCGCCAGTTCCAGGTCGACCGGAGATCCGTGGTCGAGCAGACTGACGTGACCGACCTTGTCACCGTCCCAGCCGTCGATGACCCATTGGTCCACGTCCTCGACCCGGTAGCCGAAGTCACCCAGCAAGCGGACCACCACCGACAGATCACCGATCTGGCTGTAGCGGGCCCCGTTGTTCAGCTTCTCCATCTCGACACTGAAGATCAGCTCGTCGCCGTCGACGAGCGCGACGGCTCCGTCATGGGTCAGCTTCAATCCGCAGACGATCACTTCTGTGTTCCTCCAGTTGCTTTGCCCCGCGCTACTGGCACGGGAGAGTCGTGGTCCCTGACCAGGGGGTTGTCCCGCCGCGCGAGAGGTCGGGCCGACCTTTACGGGACACCTCTCGGCCACGCCCTCCGGTACTTACGTCCAGCTGACGACGGTGCGCTCGTCGACGAATCCCATGAGGAACGACACGTTCGTCCGGTTCCCCGTACAGGCGTCGACGGCGTGGACGTGTCGCCCGTTGAACACGTAGACGTCCCCGCTGCGGACATCGAGGTGTACGACGTCGATGTCTTCAAGAGCGTCCGCCGGGTAGGAAAACCCCGTGTGCTCGATTCCCAGGGCCCGCCGGCTGTCGTCGTCGGGGCGGATGTTCCAAATGACGAGGCGGCCTCCCTCACCCTGCTCGACACACATGTTGACGGCGCAGACCTCGTGGTCGGCGGCGCGCTGAATCTCGAAGCCGGCCTGCCGCGGTTCCTTGCACTGTGCCTCGTCCTCGTGGGGGTCGAGGGCGAAGCTGCCCTCCTTGTCCCATGCGCGGATCAGCGCGGCGCAGGCCTGCTCGCCCTCGTGCTCGGCGATGCGGATGTCCGCACCGTGCCGGGCGAGCTCCTGCGACATCGCCGACCTGAACGAGTGCCAGGGCGAGTTCGGCACGTCGAGCACGTCGAGCACCGCATCAGCCGTCTTCGCGGCATCCTCGAGGTACTCGTCGGTCGACTTGTTCCAGTGGTAGGAGCCGATGCAGTACGAGGGCTCCCCGTCGCGACGCAGCAGCCCGGGGCTGTTCCAGAACCGGGCCACCGACTCCTTCCTCGCGTCCTCGGGTATCACGTCGCGGAAGATCACGCCCAGCCGGCGTCCCTGCAGGACGTCCATCACCAACTCGGGGTCGAATTCATTGCGCTCTTCGAAGCGGAAGAAGTCCGAATCCATCCGGGTGCCAGTGAGTTCAAAGGTTTGCTGCACGATGAGATCGCTCTCCTTGTAGTTCTGTATCAGACGCGCGGGCTGCGCCGCACGGCGAACGTGTTGCCGACGACGTAACCGTCCAGGCCGTGCTCCTCGCCGTACTCGATCAGGTCGCTGGTCCGGTTGATGAAGCCGCGTCCGGAGTAATTGAGCGAGGTGTTGCACAGGACGCTGAATCCGGTGATGTCACGGAAGGCCGTCAGCAAGCTTGCCATCTCCGGGTTCTGCGCCGGCGTCACCGTCTGCGCGCGCGCCGTGCCGTCGACGTGGCTGACGGCCTTCAGGGAATCCGAGTTCACGTGGCTGAAATAGAGCATGTGGGGGTCCGGGATCGAGCCGGTGAACCAGTTCGCGGCGTCGGACTCCAGGCAGATCGGGGCGATCGGCCGGTACCCCTCCCGCTGTTTGATCCGGTTGAGACGGGTGGTCGTCCCATCGGTGAACGGCGCGGCCAGGATCGAACGGTTACCGAGCGCGCGCGGGCCCATCTCCCAACGGCCCTGCGCCCAGCCGATGATGTTGCCGGCTGCCAGGAACCCTGCCACCTCGCCGAAGTCCAGCGGCTTGACCTCGTAGTCCTCGGGCGAGAAGGCGGCGTCCTCGACGAACTCCTCGCCGGCGTAGACGTCCCAGGAGACGGTGGCCGAACCGGTGTAGTGCAGTTGGGCGTCGATCGCCGTTCCCAGCGCCGAACCGCTGTCGTTCGGGCACGGCGGCACGAAGACCTCGGGGAAGAGCCCGCACTCCCGCCAGCGCCGGTTCCACTCGCAGTTGAGCGCGCAGCCACCCGAGATCAGCAGCGGGTAGCCCTCGGTGAGCTCCGCCTTCGCGTACTCGTAGAAGCGGTTGAAGATCGCGTCCGACATCTTCAGGGCCAGGTTGCGGTACTCCTGCGAGTCCACCCCGATGTTGTGGAAGGGGCTCCAGGTCAGCTCGTCCTTCCCCAGATTCGTGATGATCTGGTCCTGCTCCAGGAGGAAGTCGATGAGCTTCTTCTCGTCCTTGGTCAGGGCGCCGGGCTGCGCGAAGCCCGTCAGGGCCATCTGCTTGCCGGCGTCCTGGAGCCGGAGTACGCCCTTGTTCGCCGTGAACTTCGGGTCTGCCAGCGCGAACAGGTAGGCGTACTTGTTCCCCGGGTCGGACAGCACGTGCCGGAGGTGGGTGACCTTGCCGTGCTCGTCGATCAGGTAGAACGATCCGATGTTGCCTTCCCACACCAGGCAGTAGAAGGGCTGTCCGGCCGGGAAGTGCGAGAGACCGAGCGCGGTCATGATGTGCGAACGCTCATGCGTGGAAGAGAAGATCTTCACGTCCTGGCCGAAGAACTTGCCCGCCTCATCGGTGACCGATCCCGGCCCCACACCGAAGTAGCCGGTGCGGGTCTGGGGTTCCGAGGAGAACGTCCCCTTCACCCAGCCGCCCACCGCGAGCGCGTCGGGGATCCGCCCGAGCTTCTCCGTCGCCCGGAGGAGGACGTCGGCCGTCAGCCGGTCGTACCGGGGGAACGAGTCCTTCTCGGCCTCCAGGGAAAAGAGGAGCCGGCCGTCCTCGATCGCGGCGACCGCGCCGTCATGACCTTCCTTGAAACCCAGAATCAGCATTTCTTTCCACCTCCGAGTGAGCCATCTGCCTTTGACTTGAGCAGGGCCATGCGATCAACTTTCCCGTTATGCGTCACGGGGAACGAGTCCAAAATTACAAACCGGTGTGGAAGCATGAAATCGGGCATCTTTTCCGCCGCATAGGTGCGCAGGTCCGGCTGTGCGAGTTCGCCGCCCTGCTCCGCACGGACCGTCAGATAGGCGACCAACCGCCGGTCTTCCGGCCGCTCTTCCGTGGCTACGACCACAGCCTTCTTGACTGCGGAATGCTTCTCCAGAACGGATTCAACCTCAGTGAAATCGACGCGTATTCCGCGTATTTTCACCTGTCCGTCCACCCGGCCGATGAATTCCAGCGGCCCTTCGGCGTGCCAGCGCACAAAGTCGCCGGTGCGGTACATGCGCCCACCTGGCGCCGCGAACGGATCGGCCACGAACCGCTCGGCGGTCATCCCGGGCCTGCCCAGATAGCCGTGGGCCAGTCCGCCCCCCGAGGCGTACAGCTCACCGACCTCCCCCTCGGCCACCGGGCGCAGCTGTTCGTCGAGTACGTAGATGTCCTTGCCGACCAGGTTGCATCCGATCGGCACCGAGCCCAGTGCCGAGTGCTGCGCGGTGACGAGGTGCGTGGTCACGAAGACCATGCACTCCACTGGTCCGTATCCGTTGACGAAACGCAGCTCCGGGAATTCGCTCACCACCCGGGCGGCGTGCTCGGGCGAGAGTGCCTCACCGCCGACGAGCAGGTTCGTCAGTCCCTCCAGAGCCTCCGGGTACTCCTCCATGATCACGTGGAAGAGGACGGTCGGGAGGTTCATCGTGGTGATGCCGTGTTCGGCCACGAGGCGTTCCATCAGGATGGGGTTGGGCCTGCCCGGGTGGAACACGCAGGTGCCGCCGGTCAGCAGGGGGCCCCAGAGCTCCAGGGCGAAGGCGTCCCAGGAGACGGGCGCGCACTGAAGCCAGACCGTGTCGGGGCCGAACCGCGTATAGCTCTGGCCCAGGATGGTGCCGACCACCGCCCTGTGCGGGGCGGCGACGCCCTTCGGCCGACCGGTGGATCCGGAGGTGAAGATGACGCAGGCGATGTCCTCGGGCCCGGCACCCACGACTCCCCGCGTCAATGGCCGGCCAGCGTCCCCGGCCATGCGGACGAAGCCCGCCGAGGTACCCAGCCGGTCCACGTCCGACTCGCTGTCGGCGATCACGACGACGGGCGCCACGTCCTCGGCCATGTCCCGCAGACGGTGCACGGGGAACTCAGGGTCCAGCATCGCGTAACCCGCGCCGGCCTTCAGCGTGGCGAGGATGGCAACGACCATCTGCGCCCCGCGCTCCAGGTGAATGCCCACCAGGGAACCCCGCCGCACCCCCGCGTCCACGAGGAGCTGCGCCATCCGGTCCGCACGCGCGTCCAGTTCGCCATAGGTCAGTTCTTCACTGCCGGAAACCACCGCAAGCGCCTCCGGGGCGGCTGCGGCCCGCTCCTCGAACGTCTCGTGCAGACACCGCGTCGTCATGCCCGCCCCCGTTCCACAGGGAAATCAAAATGCTCTTTGTTGCGCAATTTCGCCTTCTCAGGTCAGCCGGCTGTCGGCATCGTCCAGGGTTGTCCGGCGAAGAGGTCGCTCAGAATGGTGAGGCAATTCATGCCCACTTGGTCAGTGCGTCACTGCGGCTACGAGGTCAGCAGATCCGCTCAATCGCTCCTCCGCAGCGCGCCCCAGCACCGTGTATCCAATTGCCGCCACCGTACCCACCATTCCGCAGATAATCCAGATTGCGTTGACCCCGAAGTGGTCGATCACATATCCAGCGGAAATAGGGGCCACGAGTGCGGCGCCAGAGAAGGCAAGCTGATACATCCCCTGATATCGCCCTCGCGTCGCATCCGACGAGAGCTGCGCAATGAGGCTCATGATCACCGGGGCGAAGACTATCTCACCCAAAGTCCAAATGGCTACTGCCAAGAAATAGAAGGGCAGCGAACTGGCGCCCACTATGATCGCGAGACCGTACCCGCAGAGAAGCGCCGAGGCAGCAAGGACCCGCCTCGGGCTCATGGACTTCACTGCCCTGGAGAGCAACACCTGGAGAATGACGATCATGAACCCGTTCAGGCTGATGACCATTCCGTAGTCCGCACTCGAGAAACCCTTGATGCCCATGGTGATCGGCAGTGCGGTCGCAGCCTGCTGGAACAGTAGAGCCATGAGGAACGTCATTCCCACGATCCCCATGAAGGTCCAGTCCTTGCACACGGAAGCATATCCCGCAAAGAAGCCAGAATTATCCATGTGTTCATGGTTTCGCTTGACGGCCGTCTCCGGGATCCTCGTGTACACGAGGATCGCGCAGACAAACGTGGCCATGGCCTCGACGACGAAGAGGGCAAGGTATCCGTGCCGAGCCACGATACCCACGACGGCTGCGGAAACGCCGAACCCCAGGTTCCCCGCCCAATAGTTCAGAGAAAACGCCTTCTGCCGTTCGGGGCCTTCCGTCAGATCCGCGATCGTCGCCCCGATCGCCGGGCGTGATGCCGCACCCGACACTCCCACCACGAAAGCCATGGCGGCGATCATCACGGCACTTTCGGCGAACCCCAGCACGAGGGTGGACACGCTGGTCGTCAGCTGAGCGACCAGGATGGTGCGCGTACGTCCGATCCGGTCGGTCAGATATCCGCCGAGAATCGAAGCGACGACGGCCCCACCGCCGTAAAGCGACCCCACAAGGCCCGCGAAGCTCGCAGAATAACCTAGGCCACTCGTGAGGTAGAGCGCAAGAAAGATTCCGACGAATCCTCCGAGGCTATTGATGAGTGTGGCAGTCCACAGCCACCAGAATTCTCGGGGGAGACCGGAAAAGGAATCCTTGACGACGCGCTTCATAGGCAGGCATCACATTTCATTCAACTATTGCAGCATGGACGGCACGGGTTCGCGGCAGGCAGGTGCACCTGCGCCCCTGCCTGCCACAGAGGAGAATTCAACGTGCCGAACTCGGCTCCCCGGCCATCGCACGCACAAGGCTGGCCGGCCTCATATCGGTCCACGTCTCGCCTATGAACTCGAGGCACTCCTCGCGAGGTGCCGGGCCCCGCGCGATCGACCAGCCTTCCGGGACCGGAGCGAACGAAGGCCAGAGCGAATACTGCCCTTCGTCGTTGACCAGCGCGGAGTACTGGCCGTCCGGGTTTTCAAACGGATTCGTCATGATGTTCTCCTGTGTAGTGGGGAATCAGAGTCCGAGCTCAGCGAGTACGCGGGAGAGCTCGTCGGCGATGACGGCCGCGGGACCGGGCTTCAGTACTTCGCTGTGCCCGCAGTGCACTTCGTGAAGGACGACGTCGGACGCGCAGCGCTGCCACATCTCCACCTTCGCGGCCGCGGGGAGGCTGTTCGGGTCCGCGGCGGCCGCGAAGAAGTGGAGCCGGCCCGGGTATTCCTCGGGGTGGTAGGTGACGGACCGCTCGATGCTGTTGGCGCACACGTCGACCAGGCGGTTGAGCGTCTGCTCACTCAACCCGTGCATCGGGCCGTCGGCCTTGTACACGCCGGCGACCGTCTGCGCACGACCCAGCGCGCCGGAGGTCGGATAGGGCTCACCGGGCCGTCCCTCGCGCCACAGCACGCGCAGCGACTCCTGCTCGATGGCCTCGGCCCGCCCGGGGTCCGGCGCGCCGACGGGTGCGATCTGCAGCGCGTCGAGCAGTCCGAGCAGTCCTACCGATTCACCCTGACGTTCGAGCTGCACCGCCATCTCGAAGGCGGCCAGACCGCCGAAGGAGCGGCCCAACAGGAGATAGGGACCGTGCGGCTGGATCTCTCGAATGCGTCGAAGGTACTCCGCGGCGATGTCTTCGATGCTCTGTGCCAGCTGGTTCCCGTCGGTGAGCGCGGGGTCCTGCAGGGTGTACACCGGTCGTCCTGCCAGGCGCGGCAACAAGTTGGCGAACGACCAGCCGAGTCCCATCGCCGGAGCGACACAGAAGAGCGGGGTCCGGTCGCCCTGGGCACGCAGACAGAGCACCGTGTCCAGGTGACCGCCGTGCTGCTCCGCCGGAGCCGGAGCATGCTGCTGTTCTCCTGATTCGATCAACGCTGCCAGTCCGCTCGGCGTCGGGTGCTGGAACAGTTCCCGAATGCCCCAGTCGACCCCGAGCCTCGAACGGGCCTGGGACATCAGCCGGATGGCCAGCAGCGAGTGGCCACCTAGATCGAAGAAGTCGTCATCGGTTCCGACCGATTCCAGTCCGAGTACTTCCGCGAACAGCCGGCACAGCGACTCCTCCTCCGGGTTCCGCGGCGAACGCCCTGCCCGGTCGCGTTCCTGGGCAGGAAGTGGAAGAGCCTTGCGGTCCACCTTCCCGTTCGGCGTGAGCGGAAGTCCGTCAAGCACGACGACAACGGCCGGCACCATGTATTCCGGCACTGTCTGACCGCAGTACTTGCGCAGCAGGCGGCCGTCCACCACGTTCGTCCCGGCGCTGGGGGTCACGTAGGCGACGATGCGCTTGTCCCCCGGCTGGTCCTCACGTACCACCACCACAGCACGTGCGACGGAGTCGTGGCTGGTCAGCACAGCCTCGATCTCGCCCAGCTCGATCCGGAAACCACGCACCTTGACCTGGTGATCCGCCCGTCCGACGTACTCCAGGTCACCGTCACCGTTCCAGCGCACCAGGTCACCCGAGCGGTACATCCGCGACCCCGCCGCCCCGAACGGATCCGCCACGAATCGTTGGGCGGTGGCTTGCGAACCGTTCACGTAGCCACGTGCGACACCGGCACCCGCGATGTACAACTCGCCCACCACTCCAACCGGCACGGGCTGCAGCAAGGCGTCGAGAACGTAGACCCGCGCGTTCGGAATCGGCTGACCGATCGGTGGCACCCTTGACCCGTCGGACACCTGGCTCGTCGTTGTCCAGATGGTCGTCTCGGTCGGCCCGTAGACGTTCAGGACGGACCCGGCGATGTCGCACAGCTGCCGGCCGAGGAGATCGGAAAGCGCCTCTCCGCCCACCAGCGCCCTGATGTCCTGCTTCCAGCGGACTCCGCTGTCCACGAGCGACTGCCACCACGGCGGGGTCCCCTGGACGAGGGTGACGTGAGCTCGGTCGATGAGCGACGCCACGGCCTCCGGATCCTTCGCGTCCTCCCTGGTCGCGATCACCATCGCGGCACCCACGAGCAACGGCAGGTACATCTCCAGAGCCGACGTGTCGAAGGAGACACTGGAGATCGCGAGGAACCGGTCACCGGGCCGCAGCCCGAGCTTCCTCTGCATGGCGCTTAGAGAGCTGACAAGTGACCCGTTCGGGGTCAGGACACCCTTGGGTTTCCCGGTCGACCCGGAAGTGTATATCGCGTACACGGGGTTCAATCGGCAGGCGATGTGGGCGTCGTGATCCCTTGCCGGATTTCCCGAAGGGAGTTCATCCAGCATTCCGGCGAAATCCGGGGTGTTGATGTCAATCCTGGCAACCCCCGTCGTCGCGTCGGGAACGAAGGAGTCACCGACGCCTTCGCAGCCTATGACCAGCTTCGGCCGTGCGTCGCGGAGAATGAAGTCGATGCGATCCGCTGGATAATCCGTGTCGATCGGGAGATAGGCGCCTCCCGCCTTCAGGATGCCCAGGATGGCGACCACCATCTCGACGGACCGGGGCACTGCCATCCCCACCAGCTGCTCGGGCCCGACTCCCTGCCCGATCAGGTAGTGGGCCAACCGGTTCGCCCGCCCGTTCAACTCCGCATAGCTGACCTCCAGGTGCTCGAACACCACCGCGACGGCATCCGGAGTCCGGGCGGCCTGTTCCTCGAACAGCTCGGCCAGAGACCCCTCCGGAACCTCGCACGCCGAGTCGTTCGACTCCACCAGGAGCCGCCGGCTCTCCTCCGCCGACAGGATGTCGACCTGCCCCATGGGCAGGTCCGGATCTGCGGCCACCGCCTCGAGGAAGTGCACCAGCCGCGCCGCGATCGCCTCGGCCGACTGACGGTCGAACAGGTCCGTCGCGTAGCTGAGCAGTCCCATCAGCTCGCCCCCGACATCACTCAGGGAGAAACTGAGGTCGAACTTCTCGGCCCCGAGTCGCACCGGCATCTCGGTCACCTGGACACCGGACAGCTTCCAGGTGGCCTGGGAGTTGTTGTCGAACGCCAGCATGACCTGGAACAGCGGGTGCCGCGCCATGGAACGCCTCGGGTTGAGCGCTTCGACGAGCTTCTCAAAGGGGAGTTCCTGGTGTGCGTACGCCGCCAGGTCAACGTCCTTCACCCGCCGCAGGAGTTCACGGAAGCTCGGGTCCCCCGAGGTGTCGGTGCGCAGCACCAACGTGTTGACGAAGAATCCGACCAGATCGTCGAGCGCCTCGTCCGTGCGGCCCGCGATGGCCGAGCCGAGGGGGATGTCCGTCCCCGCCCCCAGCCGGGTCAGCAGACCGGAGAGGGCCGCCTGTACCACCATGAACAGGGTGGACTGGGTTTCCCGCGCCAGATCCATCAGTCTGCCGTGCAGTTCCGGCCCGCACCGGAAGGTCACGGCATCACCTTGGTGGCTCGCCACCGCCGGCCGCGGACGAACCGTGGGGAGCTCCAGTACGTCCGGCACACCATCGAGCGCCCGTGTCCAGTAGGCGAGTTGCCGGGAACAGTTGCTCGCCGGGTCGTCCGCGTCTCCCAGGACGTCCTGCTGCCACAGCGTGTAGTCCACGTACTGCGTCGTCAGCGCGGCCCACGACGGAGCGAGACCGGCGCAACGCGCCTCGTACGCCGCCAGGAGATCCTGCGCAAGCGGCCCCATCGACCAGCCGTCACAGGCGATGTGATGCATCACCAGGACCAGCACGCACTCGTCCGGGCACACTACGAAGAGGGAGGCGCGGAACGGAATGTCCGTCCCCAGATCGAAGGTTTCCTGTACGGCCCGTCCGACCCGCTCCTCCACCTCCGCCTCTGTGACGTTGTGGACGTCGAGCCCGACCTGGACCGAGCCGGCATCCAGGATCTGCTGGTATGGCTCTCCTGCCACCTCGGGGAAGACGGTCCGCAGCGCCTCGTGACGAGAGACGACATCACCGAGGGCTTCCCGCAACGCGACCGTGTTCAGAGTGCCCGACAGCCGGAACGCTGCCGGAAGGTTGTATGCGGAGTTCGGCCCGTCCAGTCGGTCAAGAAACCACAGGCGGCGTTGTGCGAACGACAAGGGGTGCATTTTTGTTCTCACTTCCGGGGCATGCGGCGCAGTGCCGGTCGGGCCTTTTCCGCGACACTCACCTTCGCCGCGATGTCGGATACCCGAGGAGCATCGAAGATGGCGGCAAGCGGTATCTCCACTCCGAGGGCCGCGCGGATCATGCTGACCAGGCGGGTCGCGAGGAGCGAATGGCCTCCCAGCTCGAAGAACCCGTCATCGATCCCGACCTCGTCCAGCCCGAGTACCTCGGCGAACAGACCGCTCAGAGTCTTCTCCAGGGGAGTCCGGGCAGACCGGTGGGAGACCAGCCGACGCGCTTCCGGGGCCGGCAGTGCCGAACGGTCCAGCTTCCCGTTGGACGTCAACGGAAACTCGTCCAGTACCACGACCGCCGACGGGACCATGTACTCGGGCAGGGATTCCTGCACGCGGCGGATCAGCGCCTCGGTGTTCAAGACGTCCGATCGGGAAGCGTTCGGCGCATTGAAGAAGCTCTCGGAACCGGAACTGGAACCGGATCCGGCAGCCCACTCTCCACCGGTGCGCGCGACGCCACCGAATTCATCGAAGCCTTCGGGGACAAGGGTCGCGTCGAAGGCGTAGGGGGACTCCCGCGACCAGTCGAGGGAAGCGCGATACCCGTTGCTCCTGGCGATGGTGCAGATCCGCCCCGGATCGACCGCCTCGGTGGCCCAGAGGTCCGGCACGATCTCGTTGTTCAGCGCGAGTAGCACGCGGAGATCAGCCTCCAGCCTGGCATTCGGCAGACCCGTCAGGCGGAAGGCGTCCGGTCGGCCACGCTTGAGGAGATCAGCCGCCTCCTCGAGGCCATGCACCTCCGTTCCCCAGGCGAGCACCCGGACCTCGTGCGGCGCCGGCTCCCGGCCGCCGACCTTGCAGAGCGCGACGTCATACCGGTAGAGGGAGAGTTCGTTCTTCGCGTCTTGCTCCTTGAGCATGACGCGATGCGATGACAGCTCGCCGACGCCCGCAGTGAGCGCAGAGAAGAAGTCGGGGTCGACAAGAAGCTCCTGCTCCATTTCCGCGCTGCGCTTCGCTGCCGCGGCGTGCTCGATGCCGCCTGGGCCCGAGTCGATTCCCCTCATGGAAACCGCCGCATGGAAGCATTCGAGCAGTTTCAGATTCCGCACGTCACCGACGAACACGGTTCCGCCCGGCGCCAGGTGCTCCACAGCCTTGAGCAGCACCTGCTTCAGGTACTCGCCGCTCGGGAAGTATTGGATCACCGAGTTGATGACGATGACGTCGAAATATCCCTGGGGGATGCCGTCGAAATCGTCCGCAGGCCGGCTGAGCAGGCGAACCCTGTCGGAAAGGCCCGCCTCTTCGGCCACGCGTCGGCCCAGGCTGCCGATGACCTCGGCCGAAAGGTCCGCGCCCCAGTAGGACTCGCAGTGCGGAGCCACCTTCTTCAGAATGAGGCCGCTGCCGACGCCGATCTCGAAGACCCGCTTCGGGGCGAGCTTCAGGACGCGTCCGACGGTCTCGTCACACCACTGCTCCATCTGCTCGGTCGGGATCCTCTGACCGTCGTAGCTGCTGGCCCATCCGGCGAAGTCGTCCTCGGCCGCCGCTTCGCTCCCGTAGTGCCGGTCCTGGATCGCCTTCCAGTCCTCGACCCGCTGAGCATCGGAGAGCTCGTCCACCCCTCCGTCGCTGGTTGCCCGGGTCACGTAGGCGACGATGCGCTTGTCTCCGGGCTGGTCCTCGCGCACGGTCACCACCGCGCGGGCAACGGATTC
>NZ_JBITDL010000017.1:0-220027 GCF_044454225.1 Streptomyces sp. NPDC051563 | reverse complement strand
GATCGACGTGCTCTGGGCGATGCTGCGTGACAAAAGGCTCTTCACCTCCGCCCCACCAGTCACGCAGGCGGCTTGACACGATCATTGAGATTCCTTCCGGTCGGGCGTCCCGAGGGGGCGGGTGGCGCGTGTTGTTCAAATTCGAATTACTCCCCCGGACCCTAGCCCGGCATCCGCCGCTGATTCAAATTGGAACTCTCCGTGTAGCCTGGATCCATGGCTGAAACGAAATGGCTGGACGACCGCGAAATGCGCGCCTGGCAGGGGTTCCTGGCCGCTTCCGCGCTGGTCAACCGCCGCCTCGATCAGCAGCTCAAGGACGACTCCGGACTCTCCCACCCGCAGTACGAGATCCTCGTGCGACTCGCCAGGGCGCCGGAGGGCGAGCTGCGCATGACGGAGCTCGCCAACGGGCTCGTCAACTCCAAGAGCGGCCTGACCTACCAGGTCACACAGATGGAGAAGGCGGGCCTCGTCCGCCGCCGCACCTGCCCCTCCGACGTCCGGGGGGTCTACGCCGTCCTCACCGATGCGGGCCGCGCCCGGCTCGCGGAGGCGGCGCCCGGGCACGTGACCACGGTGCGGGAGGTCCTGGTGGACGTCCTCACCCCCGAGCAGCTCGACATGCTCGCGGACGGGCTCGGCGAGGTCAGCCGCCGCCTGCGGACCCAGGGAGCCTGATGGACTCGACGACCGCGTGGCTCATCGTGGCGGCGGTGGTGGCGGCCGGTCTGGCCGTCACCGCGGCCGTGCTCCTCGTACGGGTCTTCGCGGCTCGCAGACTCCTGCGCGACGCGGGCATCCCGCTGCGCGACAAGGCCCTGTTCTGGGCCGCCGTGATCTACACGGTCTCCCCGGTGGACCTGATCCCGGACCCGGTCTACCTCGACGACATCGGCATCCTCCTGCTGGCCCTGCGCTCCTTGCACGCGGCGGCCTCGGCAGCCCGCCCGCCGAAGGAACTCGACGCGGCCTAGGGAGTGCCCCCGCCGGGTCAGCTGACCCCGCGCGGGCGGAACTGGACGCTGATGCGGGGGCCGACCGGGCGGGCCGTCTTGGGGACGGCGTGTTCCATCGTGCGCTGGCAGGAGCCGCCCATCACCACCAGGTCGCCGTGTCCCAGGGGCAGGCGGAGCAGGGTGGGGCCGCCGCCGCGGGGTCGCAGGACCAGGTCGCGGGGGTCGCCCACCGAGAGGATGGCGACCATCGTGTCCTCGGTGGCGGAGCGGCCGTTGCGGTCGCCGTGCCAGGCGACGCTGTCGCGGCCGTCGCGGTAGAGGCACAGCCCGGCCGTGGTGAAGGGTTCGCCCAGCTCACGGGCGTAGTGGCCGCTCAGTGCGGCCCGGGCCCCGGCGAGGGCGGGGTGCGGCAGCGGGTCGGCCGCGCCGTAGTGGGCCAGCAGGCGCGGCACCGCCACCTCCCGCTCGTACATCCGCCTGCGCTCGGCATGCCACGGGACGTCCGCCACGAGCCGTTCGAACAGCGCGCCGGCGCCCGTCAGCCAGCCCGGCAGGTGATCCACCCAGGCACCGGAGCCCAGCTCGGTGCGCCGGACGCCCGCCAGCGGACCGAGCCGGATCTCGTCGGCCTGGTCGAAGAGCGAGCCCTGGAGTGCGTGCATGAGTCCAGGGTAACGCGACATTCGAACACCTGCACGAGTAGCGCCGCCTCCTTCACTTCCGCTTACGAAATGTCCCGAGACCCCAGGCGCAAAGCCATAAAGATGAGGTCATTCACCGCTCCCATCGATCATTCGATGGTCGTTTCCTGGAAGAGGTCGGAGTGAGACCGGGCACCGACCCCGTGGCGCCGCAGCAACTGCGGCCGAGAAGTCCACCACCGGTCGGAGGAACACGCGATGAGCGCAATCGACGACTTCACCCCCCACACGGCCCCGGAGGCCGTCCACGAGTCCTACGCCTTCACCTGCCTCGACTGCGGGCACGGCTGGGAGACCCAGTACGACGTCCACCACTACATCGACGGCACCGGCGTCCAGCGCACGCTCTGCACGGTGGACGGCGACCGGGTCCCCTCGCCCCTGACCCGCTGCGCGTGCACAGAGTGCGGCAGCTCCGTCATCCGCATCCTGCGGGCCGGCACGGTGTCGCACGCGCACATGGCGATGACGAGCGGCGCCCGCCCGATGGAGATCCCCTCCTTCCTCTCCCTGCTGCACGGAAGCAAGTGACCGGCCGTGAGCACCGAGACCTTCCCCACCGTCCCCGCCACCCCCACTCCCAACGTTCCCGCCACCCCCGCCGCCCTCACCCACGCCGCCGGAGCAGCCGGTACGGCCGCACCCGAGGAGCCCGAGGAGGTCGGCCTCCCGGCCTCCTGGCCGGACGGCCTGACCACCGCCCAGGCACACCGGCTGCTCGCGGAACACGGCCCGAACGAGATCACCGAGGAACACAAGAACCCCCTGCGGGAGTTCCTCGGCTACTTCTGGGCCCCCATCCCCTGGATGATCGAGACCGCCCTGGTCCTCTCGATCGCCGTGCAGCACTGGGTGGACGTGGCCATCATCGGCGTCCTGCTCGTCGTCAACGGCGTGGTCGCCTTCATGGAGGAGCACGAGGCGGCCAACGCCATCGCCGCCCTCAAGCAGCGCCTCGCCACCGAGGCCCGCGTCCTGCGCGACGGGGTCTGGCGCACGGAGGCCGTCCGCGAACTGGTTCCGGGCGACATCGTCCGGGTCCGGCTCGGGGACGTCGTCCCCGCCGATGTGCGGGCGCTCGGCGCCGGCACCCTCGAAGTCGACCAGGCCGCCCTGACCGGCGAGTCCCTGCCCGTCGAGCGCGGCCGCGGCGAAACCCTGTACTCCGGCTCGGTGATCGTGCGCGGCGAGACCGACGCCGTCGTCGAGGGCACCGGCGTCCACAGCTTCTTCGGCAAGACCACCGCCCTGGTGAGCGAGGCCGGTTCGGCCAGCCACCTCCAGCAGGCGGTGCTGAAGATCGGCAACTACCTGATCCTGCTGGCCGTCGCCCTCGTCACCCTCACCATCGTCGTCTCGGTGGCCCGCGGCAATCCGGTGCTCTCCGTCCTGGAGTTCGCGCTCGTCGTCGTCATCGCCTCCGTTCCGGTCGCCCTGCCGGCCGTCATGTCCGTGACCCTCGCCGTCGGCGCCCGCAACCTCGCCAAGCGCGGAGCGGTCGTCTCGAACCTGCCCGCCGTCGAGGAGCTGGGCAGCATCGACATCCTGTGCTCCGACAAGACGGGCACCCTGACCGAGAACCGCCTCGCGATCCTGGACCCCTGGATCCCGGAGGGCGTCGACCAGGACGACCTGCTCGGCTCCGCCGCCCTGGCCTCCCGCGCCGAGAACGGCGACCCGATCGACCGGATCGTCATCTCCACCGCCACCGACCGGCTGGCCGGCTCCGACACCGGCTGGGCGCACGGCCTGCCGGTCACCGACTTCGTCCCCTTCGACCCGGTCAGCAAGCGCACCGAAGCCACCGTCGGCTTCGGCCCCGGTCCCGGCCCCGCGCCGGACTCGTACCACGTGAGCAAGGGAGCCCCCCCAGGTCATCGCCCGGCTCTGCGACGGGGACCCGGCCGCGGCGCAGGTGGCGCGCATCGCCGACGAGTTCGCCGCCCGCGGTTTCCGGTCCCTGGGCGTGGCCCGTACCGACGAGTCGGGCGCCTGGCGCCTGCTCGGCATCCTGCCGCTGGCCGACCCGCCGCGCGAGGACACCGCGGACACCGTGGCCGCCGCGAACGGCCTGGGCGTCTCGGTGAAGATGGTCACCGGCGACCAGGTCGCCATCAGCCGGGAGCTGGCCCGTCAGATCGGGATGGGCGACAACATCCTGAACACCCACGCGCTGGACGACAGCCGTCCGGAGGCGGAGCTCGCCGAACTCGTGGAGATCTCGGACGGCTTCGCGCAGGTCTTCCCGGAGCACAAGTACCGCATCGTCAAGATGCTCCAGGAGCGCGGCCACATCGTCGGCATGACCGGCGACGGGGTCAACGACGCCCCGGCGCTCAAGCAGGCCGACGCCGGCATCGCCGTGGCCGACGCCACGGACGCCGCGCGGGCCGCCGCCGACGTGGTGCTCCTGACGCCCGGACTGTCGGTCATCTCCCACGCGATCAGCCAGGCCCGGGAGATCATCCAGCGGATGGTCAACTACGCCACCTACCGCATCACGGAGACCATCCGGGTGCTCGGCCTGATCACCCTGACGATCGTCGCGTACAACTTCTTCCCGGTCACCGCGATGATGATCGTCCTGCTGGCCCTGCTGAACGACGGGGCGATCCTGACCATCGCCTACGACAAGGTCCGCGGCTCCCACAAGCCCGTGACCTGGGACATGCGCAGCGTCCTGACGGTGGCCACGGTGCTGGGAGTGGTGGGCGTCGCCGAGACCTTCCTGCTCTTCGTCCTCGGCCGGGAGGTCTTCCACCTCGGCGACGGCCTGATCCACTCCCTCGTCTACCTCAGCCTGTCGGTCTCCGGTCAGCTGACCATCTTCGTGACCCGCACCCGGGGCCGGTTCTGGACCTCGCCGGCCCCGGCCAGGCCTCTGGTCGTCGCGGTCGCCGTCGCGCAGGCGATCGCCACCCTCGTCACCGTGTTCGGCGTCGGAATGACCCCGCTCGGCTGGGGCTGGGCGGCCGCCGTATGGGGCTACGCGATCTGCTGCTTCCTCCTGGAGGACCAGCTCAAGCTCGCCGCCCACTGGTTCCTGGACCGCCGCCCCGGCGTCCGGTCCGGCGCCCACTGACCAGGCCGCGACCTCGTGCGCGTCCCGCCCGGACCGGTTCCGGGCGGGACGCGCACCGTGTCGCACGCCGGGCCGGGCTCCCCGCCGATGGCAGGGTGCTCGTACACGCATGCACCCGCGCACCCGCGCACCGGGGTATCAGCAGGTGAGGAGGGAGAGGACCACGATGTGGAACGCGCTCGTCCGGGCGGCGCCGCACCGGCTGGACCCCGCCGGCGGAGGACCTGCCTCCCGGGGACCTGCCTCCTGGGGGCCCGTCGCCTGGGACCGCGCCGCCGCTGCGACCTGCCTGCTGATCACCGTCCCCTTCGAGGTCTACGCCGAGGTCGCGCACCAGTCCTGGGCCAGCCACCCCCTGCTGCGCTGGCTGGGGATCCTCGTGTCCTGCGCCGCACTGCTGTGACGCCGGACCCGTTTCCCGCTCGCCGCCCTCGTGATTCTTGCCGCGACCGCGCTCAGTGCGAAGTTCATCGCCCTCTTCTTCCTCGCCTACGCCGCCGGCCGCCACCAACGCACCTCCTACGCCTACGGGTTCGCGGTTGCCGCCACGGCCGAGCTCATCACGCTCAACGCACTGGGCTCCGGCCCGCCGCTGGTCCACGAGAACTCCCCCTCCAGTCTGGCCCTGCTGGCTTCCGCCGTGGCCCTGACGAGCGTGGTGGGAGTGACCCGGAGCCGGCACCTGGCGGAGCGGGCGCATCTCCAGGAGGTGGCCCGGGAGCGGGCGGCCGAGGCAGTCAACGCCGAACGGCGCAGGCTCGTAAGGGAGTTCCACGATCTGCTCGGCCATGACGTGGCGCTGCTGAACATCCTGGTCGAATCGCTGCGGAATTCCCTGGGCGGCCGGGATCCGGCGGCCGACGGGCTCCTCGACGCCGCGCAGCGGCAGTGCGCGACCGCATCCGACCATCTCCGGGGCATGACCGCCGTGCTGCGGCTGCGCGAGCTGGACACGAAGGCGCCGGACGGTGCCGGACTCGACGCCCTGGGCCGCTCGCTCGACAGCGTCAGGGCGGCGGGGGTCGACGTACGGCTCGCGGACGGGTTCGCCGAGGGGTTCGGGCGGCTGCCCGCGGCCCACCGCGAGGCCGCCCGCCGGGTGGTCACCGAGGGACTGACCAACATCCTGCGGTACGCGCCCGGTTCGGCGGTCCGGCTGTCGCTGCGAGCGGACCCCGCAGGCTGGACGCTCGACGTCCGCAACGGGCCGCCGGGCGCGCCCGTACGGTCGCTCGCTCCGGGCACCCGCCTCGGCCAGGCCGGGCTCCGCGGCCGGCTGGAATCACTGGGCGGCGGACTCGAAGCCGGTCCGGTCACCGACGGCTATCTGCTGCGCGCCCACGCCCCCTACGCACCCGAAGGAGCAGAGCAGTGATCCGCATCGTGATCACCGATGACGAGGACGTCATCCGCGCAGGATTGCGCACCATCCTCGCCGTCCCGGACGAGATCGAGGTGGTGGGCGAGGCGGGCACGGGATCCGAGGCCCTGCGGGCCGTCGCGGAGCACTCCCCCGACGTCGTCGTCCTGGACCTGGCCATGCCCGACGGCCCGGACGGCGCCGAGACCGCCCGGCTGCTCCGCGCGGAGCACCCGGGCCTCGGCATCCTGATCCTGACGACCATCGCGGACGAGGAACAGGTGGCCCGGGTCTGGCGGGCGGGCGCCGACGGGTACCTGCTGAAGACCGCCTCGGCGGCGGAGATGCGCGAGGCGGTGCGCAGCGCGGCCGGACACCGCGCCGTGCTCAGCCCCGACGTGATCTCCACCGTCATGAGCCGCTTCGCCACGCACCACCATCCGGCGCCGACCCCCGAGGTCATGGCCCGCATCCGCAGCCTCTCGCAGGGCGAGCTGCGCTGCGTGGTCGCGCTGGCCGACGGGCTGGGCAACCGGGAGATCGCCGAACGGCTCGGCCTCGCGGAGGGCACGGTCAAGACCCATCTCTCCCGCGCCCTGCACAAGTCCGGCCTTGCGAACCGCACGCAGCTCGCCCTCCTCGCGAACGACCAGCGCGAGCTGCTGGCCGGCCTCCTGCGGTGACCGGCCCGCTCCGCTACTTCAGGTAGGGCCCGGCCGCGCCCACCTTGCCGGGGGCGGCGTTGCCGCCGCCCAGGTCGAGCACGTAGACCCGCAGGTTGCCCTTTCCGGGGGCCGGGACGGACAGGGTGCCTCCGGTGACGGTCCGCACGTCGCCGGTGACCGCGTCCTTGTACGTGCCGTTGGGTACGCCCGTGTACGTGGCGGCCCCGGTGACGGCCACGAGGGCGAAGCTGTCGACCCCGGTGGCGGTGTCGGTGTAGCGGCGCTTGAAGGCCATGCCTCCCGAGACTCCCTCGGTGGAGTACTGGCCCATCTGGAGCGCGGGCACGGCGCGGCGGATCTCGTTCAGCCGCTGGAGGTGCTTGACGAGGGGGGACTCCAGGGTGGCGGCCACGGGTCCGGTGGCCGTGGCGACCTTCGAGAAGCCGGCCGCGGTGACCGATCCCGCGATCTTGTCCCCGTAGTAGGCGCGTCCGGTGCCGGCGAGCGGGCAGGTCGGGCCGCAGTCGATCTGCTTGCCGGCCTGGAACTCGGTCTCGGAGCCGTAGTACAGGGTCGGGATGCCGCGGAAGGTCCACATCAGGGACATGTTCTCGGCCCAGGCGTCGGTGCCCCCGGCGTACCGGGTGGAGGACTTTCCGGGGCCGAAGTCGTGGCTGTCGACGTAGACGACGTTGTAGGTGGCGTCGTTGTAGCTGTCGTCGGAGTCCTTGCCGTTCTGGAAGGCGTTGTTCGCGTCCCCGAAGTTCATGTGCATCCGCATGTCGATGACGTTCATGCCGGAGAACCTGCTGTGGTCGGGGGCGTGGTAGAGGTTGCCGTTGAGGAAGGCGTTGGTGCTGGTCGGCTGCTTCGCCGGGTCGTTGTCGGTCGTGTACTGCTGGACGGCGGCGGTGGCGTCGTCCGCGCTGTACGTCGCCGACTCCTTCCAGGTGTAGTACTGGGCGGACTGGTTGGCCGAGCCGCGGTTCCACTTGTCGTTGACGAAGGAGCCGACCTCGCCGAACACGTAGAAGTCCTGGGCCTTCTGAGCGCCGAACTGCTGGGCCACGCGCTGCTGGATGGCGGGCAGGAAGCGCCGGTTCCAGGTGACGCGGGGGATGTGGACGGCCGTGTCCACGCGGAAGCCGTCCACTCCCATGTCGATGTACTTGTCGTAGGCGCCGATGAGGTAGTTCTGGACGGTCGGGTTCTCGGTGTTGAAGTCGGCGAGGTCCTCGTGGATCCAGCAGGAACGGGCGTCCTCACCCTCCCAGTTGCCGATCCAGCACTGGTGGAACAGGGCCTTGGGGAACATGCCCGAGGTCGGGTTCGGCCACTGGCAGTTGTAGATCGTGTAGCCCTCGGCGCTCTTGTACGGGGTGGCTGCGCCCCAGTTGACGCAGGTGTTCCCGGCCGGTTCGGCGGTCGACCACAAGTCGCCGTTGTAGTACGACTTTCCGCTCTTGGGGTCGACGGTGAGGCCGTCGTACTCGAAGCCGGCCTGCTTCTCGTCGTAGTACCAGGACCACTGCGCGTCGCGCACGCCGTAGACGGTGGGGGTGAACAGGCCCTTGGCCCCCCAGCGGGAGCTGTGGTTGTAGACCACGTCCTGGTAGATCTTGACGCCCTTGGCGTGGGCGGCGTTGATGAGGTCCTGGTAGGAGGCGCCGGCCGATTCGAGGCGGGGGTCGACCTTGTAGAAGTCGTAGCCGTGATAGCCGTGGTACTCGTAGTCGGAGCGGTTCAGGACGACCGGGGTGATCCAGATCGCGGAGAAGCCGAGGGCTTTGACGTAGTCCAGCTTCTCGACCAGCCCCTTGAAGTCCCCGCGGAACATCGGGTCGTCGTTGGCGGCGTTCCCGGACTTCACGTGCTGGCTGCCGCCCCGGTTGTTCGTGGTGTCGCCGTCGTTGAAGCGCGCGGTGAGCACGAAGTAGATCGGGTCCTTGCGCGGGTCTCCGCCCAGCGGCGCCGATCCCGCCGGGGCCGGGGGCCGGGTGCCCGTGGTGGCGACGGCCGGGGCGGAGGCGGCGGAGAGGTTCCCCGCGGCGTCCACCGCCCTGACCGTGTAGGTGTAGGCGGTGCGCTCCTCCAGGGCCGATTCGGTGAGGACCGTGGAGGTGACGGAGGTGACGACGGCGCCCTTGGTGCCGCCCGAGCGGGTGACCTGGTAGCCGGTCACGCCCCGGTCGTCCGTGGCGGGGTCCCAGGTGACGACGGTGGACACGTCTGTGGCGGCGGCGCGCAGGCCGGCGGGCACGGTGGGCGCGGTGGTGTCGGGGACGGCAGCGGCGCACGGGTCGGCGGCGTTCGCGGTGACGGTGGTGTCCTTGACCGTGGACAGGCCCGCGCCGAGGGCGTAGTTCCTGCCGTTGTTGTTGTCCCAGGTGCCGTTGCCGTTGTTGAAGGTGGCGGCGAGTCCGGCGGCCGGGCCGAGCGGGACCGTCTTCTTCACCCAGCCCGTGCAGGCCGGGTCCATGCCGATGCCGGGGATCGTGGTCCAGGAACCGCCGGTCGGGGCCCAGTGCAGGTTGACGGTGGGCCAGCCGACCGTCGTCGTCGCGTAGTAGACGGTGGCGCTCGCACCGGTTCCCGTTCCGGTGCCGGGGTCCGCCGCGCAGGGGTCGCTGTGCGCCACGACCCCGTCCTTGACCGTGATGACCCCGGTGCCCAGGGCGTAGTTCTTGCCCCCGTTGTTGTCCCAGGTCCCCTGGCCGTTGTTGAAGGTCGCCTGGAGGCCGGCTGCCGCGCCGAGGCTGACGGTCTTCTTCACCCAGTCGGTACAGGCGGCTTCCATCCCGGTGCCGGGCACGGTCGTCCAGCTGCCGCCGTCGGGTGCCCAGTGCAGGTTGTAGGCAGCCCAGTTGCGGGTCTTGGTGTAGTAGAAGACCGTCGCCGTGGCATCACCCGACGCCGCCGCGGCGACCGGAGCCGCGGCCGCCTCGGCGGGGGAGGCTCCGGCGGCCGGCAGTGCGGCCGCCAGACATCCCGCGACGGCCAGGGCCAGGGCCGTGGCCCGCCCTCCGGGGTGTGATCGCGTACGTGATCTCAAGGTCTGCTCCTCGAAGCGGGGCCCAACAGCCCTGCGGCTCCGCGGCATTGAAAACTTGCCGCAAGGTTTTGCGGGGAGGTTATCCGTGTGTCACCAGCGCGTGAACCCCTCGTGAAGCGGAAATCTCGGCACCGGGCGCTTACGGTCAGCCCTCGATGGCCCTTTGCGGGGAGAACTGCCGCAATGGCTTGCAGAAATTTTCCCTCCGGGAGCGCGGGCCGGGCCGGAGGGCGGCATGCGGGAGGGGTCGACAAGTCGACACTGGCGATACGCGGGACCACTGCGGCATGACACGCAACGGCACGGCGGCAGGGCGGCAGGGCGCACGGCGGCACCGAGAGTCGCCGAAAAACGGCGGAGTCCCAGGAGGTCTCCCCCTGGGACTCCGCCGCTCCTACCGGGACCCGCCGCCCCCGGCGGCCCCTACCGGCCGCCGCGCAGGTTTTCGATCTCGCGGCGTTCGCGCTTGGTCGGGCGGCCCGCGCCGCGGTCGCGGATGCCGACCACCGCCGCCTCCACCGGGGTCGGCGGCGGCGGGCTGTTGTCGGTCAGGCATTCCGCGGCGGCCGGAGCGCCGACCCGCTTGGACACCGGACGCCGGACCACCACGATGCGCTCGCGCCCCGCATGGAAGAGGCGCACCTCGTCCCCGGCCCGCACCGCCTGCGCCGGCTTGGCCCGCTCTCCGTTGACCCGTACATGCCCCGCCCGGCAGGCCGTGGCGGCGATGGCCCGCGTCTTCGTCAGCCGGACGGACCAGATCCACACGTCGACCCGCGCCGACCCCGACCCCGTCCCCACACCTGCGGTTCCTTCTTCAGCCATGCCCCGACTTTAGCGAGCCGCGCCGGGCCGGGGCGGGCCGAGCGGTCGCACGGAACCGGCTGAGCCGGGCCGGTGGAAACGGAATGGTTTTTGGTGGTTACGACAAGTGCGGTGGTATCTGCCATGGATATCATCCCAATGGAATTGCAAATGCCGCACACGTGCCCCTACCTTGTCGCACATGCAGTCCTACACCATCGGCCAGGCGGCCCGCCTCCTGGGCGTCAGCCCGGACACCGCGCGCCGCTGGGCCGACGCCGGCCGCGTCGCGACCCATCGCGACGAGGGCGGCCGACGGCTGATCGACGGCCGCGCCCTGGCCGCCTTCTCCATCGAGGTGGCACAGGGAGCCCACACCGAGGACGGCGAGACCTACACCTCCGCGCGCAACGCCTTCCCGGGCATCGTCACCGCCGTCAAGCTCGGCGACGTGGCGGCCCAGGTCGAGATCCAGGCCGGTCCCCACCGCCTGGTCTCCCTGCTCACCCGGGAGGCCGTGGACGAGCTCGGACTGCAGGTCGGCATGCGGGCCACCGCCCGCGTGAAGTCGACCAGCGTGCACATCGACCGCGCCTGAACCACCCGGCGCCACGCGGCATCACCCGGTCCAGCAGCGCCCCAGCACCTCCCAGCACCGCTCAGTACCGCTCAGTACAGCCCAGCACCGCCGAGTACCACTCCGTACGACGCGTCCCCACCCCACCCGCTCCGCCCGTCACCGGCGCGGGTCACCACCGCGCGGATCCGGCACCACGCCGGCCGCCGACCCGACCGAGGAGCACCAGCTCATGTCCCGGATCATGCCCATGAACCGCCGCACCGCCGCGCTCACCCTCTCCGCCGCCCTGCTCGTGCCGGCGCTCGCCGCCTGCGGCAGCAGCGACGACAAGAAGGACACGGCCGCCTCCCCGAGCGCCTCGGCGTCCGCCGAGGTCAAGCCCGCGAACCTGACGGTGCTCGCCGCCTCCTCCCTGACCGACGTCTTCAAGACCGCGGGCGCGGCGTACGAGAAGGCACACCCGGGCACCAAGATCACCTTCTCCTTCGCGGGTTCGCAGGAGCTCGCCGCACAGGTCAAGCAGGGCGCCCCGGCCGACGCACTGGTCACCGCCGACACCAAGACCATGACGGGCCTGCTGTCCGAGACCAACGACCCGGCGATCATCGCGAAGAACCGCCTGGTCATCGCGACCGGCAAGGGCAACCCGTTCAAGATCGCCGGCCTCAAGGACCTCGCCGACACCAAGATCAAGGTGGTGCTGGCCGCGCCCGAGGTCCCGGTGGGCCGCTACAGCAAGCAGATCCTCGACGCCCAGAAGATCGAGGTGAAGCCGGTCTCGCAGGAGCCCAACGTCCGCGCCGTGCTGAGCAAGGTCGAGCTGGGCGAGGCCGACGCCGGTCTCGTCTACAAGACCGACACCCTCAAGTCCGGTGACAAGGTCGCCGTCGTGGACATCCCGGACGCCGAGAACGCCGTGGCCACGTACCCGGCCGCCTCGCTCAAGGGCTCCAAGAACGCCGAGGCCTCGGCCGCGTTCGTGGCGTGGCTGACCACCCCGGAGGCCCAGAAGATCCTCCAGGACGCCGGTTTCCAGAAGCCGTAACCGGTTGACGGTCCGCTGACGGAGAGGGACCGCCCGGTCCGGGGGGACGGGCCGTCCCTCTCCGTCCGGCGTCCGCCGCACTACGCTGCCCACGCCGCCCGGGGATCCCGATGCCCCCGGCGGCGTCCCGACGTCTCCGGCCAGGAACCCACATGAGCAGACTCCGTACCCGTCGCGCCCGGCCCCCCGTTGCCCTGGCGCTCCCCGCGCTGCTCGCCGTGGCGTTCCTGCTGATGCCGCTCGTGGGCATCCTCTCCCGCACCCAGTGGCGCGATCTCGGCGCGCACCTCACCAGCCCCGGTGTGGTCGAGGCGCTCCGGCTCTCGCTGGTCGTCTCCCTGTGGGCCCTCGGCCTCTCCCTGCTTCTCGGGGTGCCGCTCGCCTGGCTGCTGGCCCGCGTCGAGTTCCGGGGCAAGGCGCTGGTGCGCTCGCTGGTCCTGCTCCCCATGGTGCTGCCGCCCACGGTCGGCGGTGTGGCCCTGCTGCTCGGATTCGGCCGGCGCGGGCTGCTCGGCCCCTGGCTGGAAGGCACCTTCGGCATCACGCTGCCCTTCCACACCTCCGGCGCGGTCATAGCGGCCACCTTCGTGGCCATGCCCTTCCTCGTGATCAGCCTGGAGGGCGCGCTCGGCGGGCTCAAGCCGAGCTACGAGGAGACCGCCGCCTCCCTGGGTTCCACGCCGCTGCGCGTGTTCTTCACCGTGACGCTGCCGATGGTGGCCCCGGGCCTGGTCGCCGGAGCCGCGCTGACCTGGGCGCGTGCGCTCGGCGAGTTCGGCGCCACCATCACCTTCGCGGGCAACCTGCCGGGCACCACCCAGACCCTGCCGCTCCAGGTCTACCTGCTGCTCCAGGACCAGCCCGAGGCCGCCACCTCCGTATCCCTGCTGCTGCTCGCGATCGCCATGGCGGTGCTGGTCGCCCTGCGCGGCAGGTGGACCGGAACTCCGGTCGCCCGCAAGGACTCCGGTGCTCCGGTGGCCTCCGAGGAGCCCGCCGGGCCCGAGCCCGTGGGACCCGTACCGCCCGGGGCTCCGCTCTCCCCCGGGGCTCCCGTTTCCCCCGGCTCACCGGCCACGAGGCCCGCGCCGCCGTCGCCCGGGGCTCCGGCCGACGGCGGGCACTGGCCGCTGCACGCCACCGTCACCGGTTTCAACGAGCTCACCCTCGACGCCGAACCCGGCACCACCATCGCCGTCGTCGGCGAGAACGGCGCCGGCAAGACCACCCTGCTGCGCGCCCTGCTCGGCCTGACCCCGCGCGCCCACGCCGAGCTCCGGCTCGGCGACGCCGACGTGACCGGCCTGCCCCCGCACCGGCGCCAGGTCGCCTGGGTACCGCAGGACGGGGCGCTGTTCCCGCACCTGAGCGCGCTCGCCAACACCTCCTACGGGCTGCGTGCCCGCCGGGTGCCCCGGGCCGCCGCCCGGGCCGAGGCCCAGGCCTGGCTGGACCGGCTCGGCGTCGGGCACCTGGCCCACCGCAAGCCCGCCCAGCTCTCCGGCGGGCAGGCCCAGCGGGTGGCGCTGGCCCGCGCGCTGGCCGCCCGGCCCCGGCTGCTGCTGCTCGACGAGCCGCTCGCCGCCCTGGACCAGACGACCCGCGCCCATGTCCGGCACACCCTGCGCACCCATCTGGCCGGCTTCGGCGGGGTCTGCCTCATCGTCACGCACGATCCCGTCGAGGCGGTGTCCCTGGCCGACCGGGTCCTCGTACTCGCCGACGGCCGGACCCTGCAGGACGCGCCGCCCTCCGAGGTGACCCGGCAGCCGCGCTCCCCGTGGGTGGCCCGGATGCTCGGGCGCAACGCCTGGCCCGGCACGGCCACCGCCGACGGGCTGGAACTCGCCGCCGGGGGCCGCCTGGTGGTGGCCGAGGCGCTGCCCGAGGGGGCGCAGGCGCTCGCGATCATCGCCCCCGAGGCGGTGTCCGTGCACCGGGACCGCCCGAGCGGCAGTCCTCGTAACGTATGGCCCGGCACGGTACGGGAGATCACCTCGGCCGGCAGCCGGCTGCGCGTGCTCGTCGCCTCGGACCGGGCGCCCGACCTCGTCGCGGAGATCACCCCCGAGGCCGCCGCCGAACTGGGAATCGTCGACGGCGCCGCGGTGTGGACCAGTGTGAAGGCGACCGAGGTCACCCTCGTACGGCTCTGAGGCGGTCCGTGAGGATCCTGCCGGGGCTTCCTCAGGCGCCCACGTAGGTCGCCAGGTGCTCGCCGGTGAGGGTGGCGCGGCCCTCGACCAGGGCCGCGGGGGTGCCCTCGAAGACGATCCGGCCGCCGTCGTGACCGGCGCCGGGGCCGAGGTCGATGATCCAGTCGGCATGGGCCATGACCGCCTGGTGGTGTTCGACCACGATCACCGATTTGCCCGAGTCGACGAGCCGGTCGAGGAGGCCGAGGAGCTGCTCCACGTCCGCCAGGTGCAGCCCGGCGGTCGGCTCGTCGAGGACGTAGACCCCGCCCTTCTCCCCCATGTGCGTCGCCAGCTTGAGCCGCTGCCGCTCGCCCCCGGAGAGCGTGGTGAGCGGCTGTCCGAGGCTGACGTAGCCCAGCCCGACGTCCGCCAGCCGCTCCAGGATCCGGTGCGCGGCCGGGGTGCGGGCCTCCCCGGCGCCGAAGAACTCGGTGGCTTCGGTGACCGGCATCGCGAGGACCTCGCTGATGTCGCGGCCCCCGAGGTGGTGTTCGAGCACCGAGGCATGGAAGCGCTTGCCCTCGCACTCCTCACAGGTGGTGGAGACCCCGGCCATCATCGCCAGGTCGGTGTAGACGACCCCGGCGCCGTTGCACCCCGGGCAGGCGCCCTCGGAGTTGGCGCTGAACAGGGCCGGCTTGACGCCGTTGGCCTTGGCGAAGGCCTTGCGGATCGGGTCGAGCAGGCCCGTGTACGTCGCCGGGTTGCTCCGCCGGGAACCGCGGATCGCACCCTGGTCCACCGAGATCACGCCCTCGCTCGCCGGGATCGAGCCGTGGACGAGCGAGCTCTTGCCGGAGCCGGCGACGCCGGTGACCACGACGAGCACCCCGAGCGGCACGTCGACGTCGACGCCCCGCAGGTTGTGCGTCTTCGCGCCGCGGATCTCCAGCGTCCCGTGGGGCTCGCGCACCTTCTCCTTGAGGCGCGCGCGGTCGCCGAAGTGCCGGCCCGTGATGGTGTCCCCCGCCCGCAGCCCCTCGACGGTGCCCTCGAAGCAGATGGTGCCGCCGCCCTGGCCCGCGCCGGGACCGAGGTCGACGACGTGGTCGGCGATCGCGATCGTCTCCGGCTTGTGCTCCACGACGAGCACCGTGTTGCCCTTGTCGCGCAGGCGCAGCAGGAGGCGGTTCATCTGCTGGATGTCGTGGGGGTGCAGGCCGACGGTGGGCTCGTCGAAGACGTAGGTGACGTCGGTGAGCGAGGAACCGAGGTGGCGGATCATCTTGACGCGCTGGGCCTCCCCGCCCGAGAGGGTGCCCGAGGGGCGGTCCAGGGAGAGGTAGCCGAGCCCGATCTCCACGAACGAGTCGAGGGTCTGGCGGAGCGTGGCCAGCAGCGGGGCCACCGAGGGCTCGTCGAGGTCGCGGACCCACTCGGCCAGGTCGCTGATCTGCATCGCGCAGGCGTCGGCGATGCTGATCTTCTTGATCTTCGAGGACCGGGCGCCCGCGCTGAGCCGGGTGCCCTCGCAGTCGGGACAGACGGTGAAGGTCACCGCACGCTTCACGAACGCCCGGACGTGCGGCTGCAGCGCCTCGACGTCCTTGGACAGCATCGACTTCTGGAGCTTCGGGATGATCCCCTCGTAGGTGAGGTTGATCCCCTCGACCTTGATCTTCGTCGGCTCCTTGTGGAGCAGGTCGCTCAGTTCGCGCTTGGTGTACTTGCGGATCGGCTTGTCCATGTCGAAGAAGCCGGAGCCGCTGAAGATGCGGCCGTACCAGCCGTCCATCGTGTAGCCGGGGATGGTGAGGGCGCCCTCGCCGAGCGACTTGGTGTCGTCGTAGAGCGCGGTGAGGTCGATGTCGTTGACCGAGCCGCGGCCCTCGCAGCGCGGGCACATGCCGCCGGTGATGCTGAAGGTGCGCTTCTCCTGCACGGTCTGGCCGCCGCGCTCCATGGTGACCGCGCCGGCCCCGCTGATCGAGGCCACGTTGAAGGAGAAGGCCTTGGGCGAGCCGATGTGCGGCTTGCCGAGCCGGCTGAAGAGGATGCGCAGCATCGCGTTCGCGTCGGTGGCGGTGCCCACCGTCGAGCGCGGGTCGGAGCCCATCCGCTGCTGGTCGACGGTGATCACGGTGGTCAGCCCGTCGAGGACGTCGACCTCGGGGCGCGCCAGGGTCGGCATGAAGCCCTGGACGAAGGCGCTGTAGGTCTCGTTGATCAGCCGCTGCGACTCAGCGGCGATGGTGTCGAACACCAGGGAGCTCTTGCCCGAACCGGACACCCCGGTGAAGACCGTGAGCCGGCGCTTGGGGATCTCGACGCTGACGTCCTTGAGGTTGTTCACCCGCGCGCCGTGAACGCGGATCAGGTCGTGGACGTCGGCGGCGTGCGGCTCGGGTGACTGCGTGCCCGTCCTCGTGACCTTGCTCATCGTGTCTCCATACTGTGGGTCCGGCGCGCTGCGGCCGCGCTCCTGGGCCGCGGCCGCCTACGCGGTCGCGGCAACGTCCTCCTGTCTACCCGATCGGCGGTGTCTTCCGGGAGCGGCGCCAGGTAGGCGGGTCGGTGGATCTCGGCGCGTGCGGGGCTGGTGGAAGCGGAACGCCGTGTCGTGGTCGTCGACGGCGATGAAGCACCGCGAAAGGTTGATGTCGAGGGGTTTCACGCTACGGGTGGGGGCGCGGCCGGGGCTTCTCCGTTCCTGACCGGCTTCACCGGCCGCCTGCCGGCCGGACCGGCCCGGCCGGCAGTACGGACAGCCAGTCGCCCGCGGCGAAGGCGTCGGCGCCGATCACGGTGCGGCCGGCGCGCGGGGCGGCGACGGTGAGCACGCCCTCGGTGCGGCCGGCCGCGAAGCGGGGGGCGCCGACCGTGAGGACGAGGACCCGCTTGCCGGTGGCCCGGCGGAACTCCGCCAGGAGCCGCAGCCGCAGGGCGGCCTCCTTGCGGTCGACGGCCTGCGGCGCGTACGGCTCTACGACGGCCAGCGCGCCCGTGCCCGGCTCCCGGGCGGCCGTCGCGAGGGCCGCCCGCAGGGCCGTGATCCGCTCCAGCCCGCCGCCGGCGAGGGTGGGGCGCGTGGAGCCGAGCGGCAGGAACCGTACGCCCCGGTGCACGAAGGCCGGCCGCCCGGCGCCGGTCAGCGCGAAGTCGACGGCCGCGGTCCGGCCGGCTCCGGCGGCCGAAGCCGGCCGGGCCCCGGCGGCCTCGACCGCGAACCGCCAGGGCCGGGAGTTCACCCGCCCCTCCGTGGCCACGACCGGATCGCGCCCGTCGCCCGTACGAACCACCCCGGTCGGCGGCGTCCGCGCCACGAGCCCGTCGACCAGCACCCGCCCCACCCCGCTCCCCGCGGGCCCCGGGGCGGCGGCCTGGATGTGGGGCTTGGGTGGGGGCGTGGTGTGGTGCTTGGTGCGGGTGGGGGACGGGGTGGTGGCCGTCAGGCGGGTCACCGTGAACGGGGGGTCCGCCTGGGGTGGGAGGGGGAGGTCGATCCGGCGCCAGCCGGTCCAGTCCACGGCGGGGCCGCGCAGGGTGGCGGTGGTTCCCTCGGCGTCGGTCAGGTCCACGGCGGGCCGGGTGCCCGAGGCGTCGCCGTTCACCCAGAGGCGCAGCGAGCGGGCCAGGTCGGGGACCCGGAGCGGGCGGGGCGGGGCCGCGGTGGCGGTGCCGCCCCCGGCCGGCGGGGTCAGGGCGAGTCCCCGGCCGGGGCGGCCCTCGCCGGGCGCGGCGCCGGTGCCGGTCCAGCGGGCGGCGTCCTCCATGTCCGCGAGCGGGCGGTCCGACAGGCCCACCCCGAGCGCCACTTCGGCCGCGGCCACGGTGGAACCCCGCACCGTGGCCCGGACCCTTCCGGCCGCGCCCGGGACCCGGGCAGTCACCGTGAACCCGCCGCTCCCGTCGTCGGCGACGCTCCACCGGGAGCGGTCGTAGTCGAGTGCGACGTCCCGGGGTTCGATGACGGCGGCGGCCCCCTGCGCGTCGTGGCCGGTCAGTACGAACCGTGCCCTCTCCCCCTCCTCCGCGAGCCCGATCCGGTCCGGAACGGCCCGGACCCGGGTCACCGCGCCGAGGACCTCGACGCGCAGCGCACCGCGCGCCGTTCCTCCCTGGGCCCGGGCCTCCACCGGGCCGGGCGCGGCCGCCCGCAATCCGCCGGCGGAGTCGATCCGGCCGCCGCCCCCGGGGAGGGACCACGACGGGGCCGTCTCCGGCGCGGGTACCGGGCCGAGCAGGGCGTCGTAGGGGGTGGCCCTGAGGGTCCGGGTCAGGCCGGGGAAGGCGCGCGGCGCGCCGCCGACGGGCTCGATCCGGTAGCCCGTGGCGCGGCCGGTGCCGGACGGGGCCGTGAGGACCAGGCCGTTGGGGACCGGGCGTTGGCGGCCGTCCGACGGGGAGTTCTCCACGGTCAGGGCCGCCTCCCCGGTCAGGGCCGCGAGGAGGGTCGAGGAGCCGCCGCCGTCCAGGTTGAGGGCCTCGTGGGCGCCGAGGCGGTGCATCAGCCGGCCGAGCGCCGTCAGGGTCATGCCGCCGCTGTCGGGCTGGCGGCCGTCGACCGTGACCAGGCGGGCCCGCCGGCCGTCGCGGGAGAAGCCGACGGCGGTGCGCGGCGCGGCCGCGTTGTTCGGCTCGCCGTCGTGGTCCTGCGGGACCCCGGCCACGACCAGCGCCTCCCGGCCCCCGACCGCGCTCACCGGGAGCGGCCCGCCCCCGGCCGCCACGGGACGCGCCGCCACGGCGACCGCGTCCCCGGGGCGCAGGGCGGCAAGTTCCGGCGCCGCCGTGCCCGCCGCGATCAGCAGGGTGGTTCCGGGTGCGGGACGGTCCCGGCGCGCGGGCCGGCGTACGGCCGCGCGCACGGCCGCGACCCGGCCGTCGCGCAGTTCCACCGCCGGTCCGGAGACGGGGAGTCCGGCCGCCGGCCAGTCGGCGGTGTAGGCGGCGAAGCCCTCCGCGGGCGGCCGCGCGGTGTTGAAACCGGCGAGCGGGCGGACCGCGCCCCCGGGCAGGGTGACGCTCCCGTCGAGGGCCAGGCGCAGGACCCGGCCCAGCCCGTCGGCGTCGAATCCCACGGCCTGTCCGGCGCCGGACGAGGCCGTGTGCAGCAGCCGTCCGGCGCCGATGCCGGGACCGAGCGGGGCGCCCGTACCGCGGATGTCGAAGAAGTCACCGTTCACGGCGGCGACCACGCGGCGGCCCGGCCCGGCGGGGTGGCGGGCGGCGGAGTCGGCGAGGGCGGCGAGCCCCCGGCCGCCGAGGTACTCCGCACGCACACCTGAGTCGGCACCCGCACCGCCAGCCCCAGCGGCGCCCGCACCCGCCAGCCGTACGTCGAGTTCGTCGATGCGCAGCCACCGGTCGGCTTCGAGCCGGTCGTACGACTCCAGCCGGACCCCGGGTGCGATCTGCCGGGCGGTGCGGGCCGTTTCGATCCCCTCGGCCCCGTCACGCCCGGAGGCGTGGGCCGACGGGGGCGCCGGGGCCACGAGCAGCACGGTGAGCAGGGCCGGCAGCATGACGGGCAAGAGCGGGCGCAGGGGGGACATCCAGGCAGGATCTGCCAGCTCCGGGCATATGAGCAGATGAACACAGCGCGAGTCGGGAGGATCAGCCATTCGCCCGCCCCGGCCGCACGGCCCGAACGGCCCGCACGGCCCGCACGGCCCGAACGGCCCGAACGGCCCGAACGGCCCCGACGGATCCGGCCGGCCCGGGAAGCCGTTGGCCCGGCCAAGCCGTCCCGCGACCCGACCAAGCCGTCCAAAGGTGCGCTCTGACATCTCGGCCCGGCCCAGTCCACTTGTTCCCGTTGTTCCCGGGGGTCCCCCCCCCTTCGCCATGCCGTACGGGATGCGGAGTAAGGCGAAGGGAACGAACCAGCCCTTCATGTCTTTCAGCACGACCGGCTCGCCGCAGCCCGTCGACCCCGACCAGCAGACGCCGCCGCAGGAGTTCGCCCCGGAACCCCTCTCCCTGCTGAGATCTGGGCGGCCGGCCTCCTGCGCGGGCCGGACGGCGCCCGGCGGCCCGTCTCGACGGCGCCCGTCACCACGTGGTGGCTGGTGTGGATCTCCGCGCTGTTCGCCGGCCGCGTCTTCGGCATCCTCCACGACCGCGCCGAGGACGCGGACGGGCTCGCGACGGCCGCCACCGCCGCAGCCGTGTACGGGGCGCTGCTGCTCGCGGCCTCCGTCCTCGCGATCCGCTTCGTGCGCGCACTGACGGCGATGCAGACCGCCCGGGGCGCGCAGGGCCCGTACGCGGCCCGGTAAGTCCGGAAACCCGGGTACCGCGGGCAACCCGCCCCTTCCGGCCCCCGCTCAGCCCCCCGCACCCGGCAGCCCGGCGGGCCCGCGCGCCTGCTCGGTGCCCCCGGGCTCCCCGGACGGACGGGCGGGATCCGGCGGACCGGCCTCCGGGAGAACGGGACCCGCGTGGCCGGCCTGCGGGAGCCCGGTGCCGGGAAGGCCGGCCTCCGGGAGGGCGCCCGGGAGGCCGGCTCCCGAGTGACCGGCTTCCGGGACGCCGGGAGAGTGGACGGCGAACTCGCACCACACGCACTTCCCGCCGCCCCGCGGCTCCACGCCCCAGGCGTCCGCGAGCCGGTCCACCAGCATCAGGCCGCGTCCCGACACCGCCCAGTCGTCGGCCTCCCGGCGCCGGGGCAGCGCGCTGCTGGTGTCCTCCACCTCGATCCGGATCCGGCCCTCCGGGGTCAGCCGCATGCTGACCCCGCCGACGCCGTCCGTGTGGACCAGCGCGTTGGTCATCAGCTCGTCCGCCGCCAGCTCGATCTCGTCCGCCTGGTCCCACGCACCCCATGCCGCCGCGGCGGCCCGGATCAGGTGGCGGGCCATCGCCGGGGCGTCCGGGTCCCCGGGGGTGAGGCGGTGGCTCAGCGGGCCGCCGCCGCGCGGGAGCGGGGTGCCGCGCCGGCGCAGCAGGAGCAGCGCCATGTCGTCCCCGCCGCCCGAGTCCCCGACCAGGTCGCACAGCACGTCGGCGAGTTCCTCCACGTCCGCGGGCCCGTCCCGGACCGCGTCCATGAGCTCGCGCATCCCGGTGTCGGGGTCCCCGCCGGGCCGTTCGGTCAGACCGTCCGTGCACAGCAGCAGGGTGTCCCCGGGATGCAGTTCGAGGCTGGTGACGGGATATCCCGTACCGGCCCCGCCGGAAGCGCCGGACCCGCCCGGGCCGCCCGGACTCTCCGCACCGGGCTCCCCCGGTTCGCGCGCGGGCAGGCCCAGCGGCAGCCCGCCCGCGACCTGCACCCGGTGGCAACTGCCGTCGCCGCGCCGCACCACGGGGTCGATGTGCCCGGCCCGGACCAGCCGGGCCATGCCGCTGGTGAGGTCGATGTCGGCGTACATGCACGTGGCGAAGCGTTCCGTCTCCAGGTCCCGCAGGAAGGCCGAGGCCCGGGCCATGGCCGCGCCGGGCGTGTGGCCCTCGGCGATGTACGCGCGCAGCGCGATCCGCAGCTGGCCCATGACAGCGGCGGCGTCCGTGTCGTGGCCCTCTACGTCGCCGATCATCACGCCGACCCGGCCCCCGCCGAGCGGGACCACGTCGTACCAGTCCCCGCCGATGTCCCGCCCCATCCGGGCGGCCCGGTACCGCACGGCGATCAGCGCCCCCGCCACCTCCGGGATCCGGCGCGGCAGCATGGCCTCTGCAGGCCTTCGGCGAGGTCGTGCTCCTGCTCGAAGAGGATGGCCCGCTGGAGGCTCTGCGCGATGCCGCTGCCCAGCGCCATCAGCACGTTGCGTTCCTCGGCGTCGAAGTCGCCCTCCCGGGTGTAGAGCAGTCCGAGCGCGCCGACGGGCCGGCCCTGGGCGATCAGCGGCAGGTAGACCCCGCTGCGGACGGCCAGCGGCTCGATGTACGGCCACAGCTCCGGGTAGCGGCGCTGGAACTCCTCGCGGGAGCCCAGGTACACCGGCAGCAGCGTCCGTACCGCCTCGCTCATCGGGAGCGGCGCGTCGATCCGCGTGTACTCGGTCTCCGGTACGTACGCGCCGAGCTGCCCCTCCGCGACCAGGTGGATCCGGCCGCCGTCCACCACGCCGAGCATGACGCTGACCGCGCCGAGGTGACCGAGGGCCTCGGGGTCCTTCAGGACGTCGGTGACGTCGTTGACGGTGCGGGCGTGCGCCAGGATCGCCGTGGTCCGCTCGATGACCCCGGTCATCCGGCGACGGCCCTCGTCCCGTTCCCCGGCCGCGCCGGGCTCGCCCGGGTCGTGGACGGCATCGCGGAGGATCCCGATGACACGGTACGGACGCCCGTGCGGGTCCCGCAGGATGCGGCCCTGGACATGGGTCCAGCCGGGGGCCCCGTCCCGGTCGCGGCTGCGCACGTAGGCCCCGTAGTGGGTGCGGCCGGCCTTCAGGGCCTGGGCGACCCGGGCGTCGAGCCGGGCCTCCTCGCCGGGTGCCAGGCGGACCCGCAGTCCGGCGGGCGTGCCCGTGAACTCCCCGGGGCGCAGGTCGAGGACCTCGAGGGCGGTGGTGTCCAGGAACATCCGCCCGCTGTCGAGGTCCCAGTCGAAGGTGCCCATGTGGTTGAGCGCGAGGCTCGTGTCCGTCCGGGCAGGCCACTCGACCTGCGGGGTCACTCCCCTTTCGGCCACACCTTCAGGGTCTCACTCTTCCCCGGCCCGCGCCGGTCCGCGGCGGTCCGCACGGAGCCCCGGGATCTTGCGCGGACGGTACGGGAAAGGGCGCGGGTTCGCGGTGCGCGGAGGGTCGGTCCGGCGTGTCGAACGGGGCCAGCCCCGCCCGTGCGCTAGCGCCGCCCCTCGACACCGCGTTCCGGGACGGAAAAGGACCAAAGTCCCGGCCTGTCGTGACTTTCGCCGTATGGGTGACTTGTACGATTTCGCGAAGATCGATCCGTTCATGATCATCTTTGCTGGCGTCAGGAACCCCCGGGCACGGGGTCGTTGACGCCCACGGCTGTGTGGGGTGTGGCTTGTCGCAAGCGCCGAAGACGACCGGAGAACCGGCCGGCATACCGGGGGGAGGGGTGGACGCAGGCACCGAAGCTGCGCACGAAGGGGCCCGGACCCCCGGACCGGCATCCACCCCGCTCACGGGCTCCGCCGATCCCGACGGCGACACCTCCGAGGCCACGGAGGCCCCCGAGGCCACCGGGGCTCCCGAGGCCACCGGGGCTCCCGAGGCCCCGGCCGACGGATCCGGGGCAGGTACCCGGACCGGGCGCGGGAGTCTGGTCGTCCGTCCGTACCGCGATCCGCTCGTGCTCGGCCCCCTCTTCCGTGACGAGGAGCCGGCCGGCGCCCGCACCCGGGGCGCCACCGGCACTGCGGCTTCCGGCGGCCCCGCCGGAGCCCGCCGGCCCGGTCCCGCACCGGCCGACCCGGACACCCTGCGGCATGCCCCCGTCCACGCGGCGATACCCCGGCCCGCTGCGGCCACCCCACCCACCGCGTCCACCGCGGCGGGCGCGGACCGGCCCCGGGCCCTGCCGGCCGTGCTCGACCCCGAGCTCACCGAACGTCCCGCGCGGACCTGTTCCGGCTGGTGGGCGCTGCTCACCGCCCTGTCGGCCACGGGCGGCGCCGTCCTCCTCGCACGGTTCGAGGAGCTCCGCCCCGCCACCTCCCCCGCCGAGGTCTGGCCCCTGGCCGTCGTCGTGTGCTGCGCGCTCCTCACGCTCGCCGCGCTCGGCGGACTGCGGCGCGGCCGCGCCGGCCAGGCCTGGTCGCTGACCCTCTTCGGCCGCTACCGCGGCACGATCCGCCGTACCGGCCTCATCTGGTCCAGCCCGGTCCCGCGGCACACCCGCGTCGACGTCCGGCTGCGCCACTGGCGCAGCGAACCGCTCAGCGTCGTCGACTCCGAGGGCACCGCGCTGCGGTCCGTCGTCCTGGTCGTCTGGCGGGTCAGGGACACCGCCCGCGCGCTGCTGGCGGTCGACGACTACACCGCCTACCTGCGCGGACAGGTCGAGTCCGCGACCGCCCGGGTGCTCTCCCGGATGCCCGCCGACTCCTTCGGCCCGGAACCGTACGGACGCGACCGACCCCACGGACCGGAAACCCTGCGCGACACCGAGGCCGTCGGCGACGAGCTGACGCGGCTGCTCGCCGCCGAGTGCAAGGCCGTCGGCGTCGAGGTCTTCTCCGCCCGCCCGCTGCACGTCGAGTACGCCCCCGAGGTCGCCGCCGCGATGCAGCGCCGCCGGATCGCCTCGATCGACGCCCGGCACCGGGACTCCGTCCTCACCTCCGTGCTCGACGCCGTCGACGACACCGTTCACCGGATGTCGGACCGCGGGCTCGTGAGCCTGGACGACTACGAACGCAAGGCCCTGGTCAAGGACTTGACCGTGGCCTTCTACACGGCGCGCGGCCCTGCCGCCGACGCGCGTTGACCCCACCCCCGAGGGAAAAGGAATCATGCATGCGCACGCCCGAGTTCACCGAGGAAATACCCGACAGCTGTGACTGCACCGGCTGCGCGCGCGGTACGACGGCCATGACGGCCGCCTCGGCCCGCCGCCGTCGCTGCACCCTGCGCGGCGCCGTGGTCGCGGCCGTCGGTGCCACTGTGATGATGGGCAGCGGCGTGGGCGCCGCGTCCGCCGAGCCGGCGCCGGCGCACGCCGGCTGGGACGGCTCGAAGTACTGGTACAAGGACGCGACCGGCTGGTGGCGCTGGACGCAGCACTACAGCAAGTACGTGGCGAACAGCGGCGGCTCCCCGGCCCCGCACTCTGCTTCCTCGCCCTCGTCGTCGTCCTCGCGCTCCTCCTCCGTACGCACCTCCGAGCCGACGTTCCGCGGCCGCGCGGGCTGGGACGCCGCGGACCGGGTGTACTGGTACAAGGACGGCACCGGCTGGTGGCGCTGGACCCAGCACAAGGACAAGTACGAGCGCTTCGCGGGCGGCTCCGGGGCCGGATCCGGTTCCTCCTCCGGCTCGTCCGGCTCCTCGGGCTCCTCGGGCTCCTCCGGCTCCTCCGGAACGCCCATCCGCCAGGGCACCGAAGGCGCCATCTCCTTCGCCGGCAGTCACCTCGGCGACCCCTACGTCTGGGGCGGCAACGGACCCCACGGCTGGGACTGCTCGGGTCTGGTCCAGGCCGCGTACCGCTCCGCGGGCATCACCCTGCCCCGCGTGGCCTCCGACCAGTACCGGGCCACCACCCCGATCTCCCGTTCCGAGCTGCGCCGCGGCGACCTGGTGTTCTGGACCTCGAACGGCAGTACCTCGGGCATCCACCACGTGGCCGTCTACCTCGGCGACGGCACATACATCGAGGCCCCCCGCCCGGGCAAGCAGGTCCGCGTCTCCAGCTTCAGCGCGTACAACCCGAACCTGTACGGACGCGTCCGCTAGCAGTCGGCTCCGCACGGCGGCGGCGCGACCAGACCTCCCCGAGGGCCATCGGTCCTCGGGGAGGTCTTCGTGTCGGGCCGGACCCTACTAGTTGCCGTTACCGGCCGGACCTCCGTCCGAGTTCTGGTCGGTGCCGTCTCCGGGCCCCTGCGGGGAGGCCGGCGGCGGGGGCACGATCAGCGTGGTGGCCGGAGCCGGCGGAGGCGGCGGGGGCGGGGGCGGCGGGAGTTCGGGCTGCGGCGAAACCAGCGGCGGAGGCGTCGGCTTCGGCGGCTCGGGCCGCACCGGGGTCACCGGGGGCTCGGGCTTCGGCGCCGCCGAGGAGGTCTTCGGCGGGGCCGGGGGCAGGGGCGCCGCCGAGCTCTTCGTCGGCGACGGCGTCACCGCGCTCGTCGAGGGCGACACGGACGGTGCCGGTGTCGGCGACGTCGCCCGCCGCTCCGCGGACGGCGAGGTGGAGGCCGACTCGGACGGGGTCACGGACGGCGACTGCGACGGGGGCTTCGACGGTGACTCCGAGGGCGAGACCGAGGGCGAGACCGACGGGGACTCGGACGGGGATTGCGAGGGCGACTCCGAAGGCGACTGCGACGGCGACACCGTCGGGGACGGCGAAGTCAGCGTCGGCGACGGGGAGGTCACCGACGGGGACGGGGACGTCAGCGTCGGCGACGGAGAGGTGACCGACGGGGACGGCGAAGTGAGCGTCGGCGACGGCGAAGTCACCGTCGGGGAGGGCGACGTGTGCGTGGGCGACGGCGACGTGAACGTCGGCGTGGGCGTGGGGAAGATCGGGGTGTGGATCACCGGCGGCGGGATCGGCCTGTCGTGGCGGCCGTGGTGGTCGCCCCGGTCGCGCTCGAACCAGCGGCGGTCGTGGTAGTCGTAGATCACGAACTTGTTCACGATGGTCACGGACGGGGCGATGACCACGACCTGCGAGGGCTGGTACGAGGTCCAGGGCTGCCCGAACCGCTTCGGGTTGGCCTGCAGCGCCACCGGCGGCCCGAGCGGGTTGCCGCAGGCGCAGCGGACCCGCGGCACCCCGCGGTCGTCCACGAGCACGGCGGTCCCGGCCTGGAGCACGGACTGGTAGGCGGTGGAACGGCCGTCCACGTAGCCGTGGTTGGTGACCCGGGTGTCCACCCGGAGCTGGACCGGGGTCAGGGAGCGCAGGTACCCCGGCACGGAGGCCGGCTGGATGCCGAGCCCGGTGGCGAAGGCGGCGTTCTTGGCGGGCTGCGCCGACAGCACCCGGATCTGCTTCTCGACGTCGCAGGCGGGCGCGGACGGCGTGCCCCCGTACAGCTCGGGCGAGGCGCCGCTGACACTGCGGGTGGCGGTGGGCGGCGCGGTCGAGGGGGCCTTCGACGGGGTGTTCGCCCCGGGCTTCGTCTCCGCCGTCGAGGGCGCCGGGGGAGGTGGTGGCGGCGGGCTCTCGGGCGGCGGCGTGGCCTGCTTCGCGGCGGTGGACTCGGTGAAGGGGTCGGGACCGGAAGCCGCCGCGGGCTGGAGGAAGACCTCGTTGCCCGCGGAGGTGGTGGTGCCCCCGCTGCCACTGGGCCTGGTCAGGACGACGGCCAGGGTCACCGCGGCTGCGAGGGCGACGATCGTGGTGGCCAGCCGGGGTACGGAGCGCCACCACGCCTTGCGCGGGGGCTCGGGGGGCCCGGGAGGCACCCCGCTCCCGGATTCTCCGGGAGGGGCCGGCGGGGGCGGTGGCGGCGGGCCTTCCCGGCCCCCGGAGAGGGGCCCGGAAGGAGGTCCCGTAGGGCGCCCGGACGAAGACGACGGCGGCTGCGAGGGCGGCTGTGACGGCTGTGTCGGCCACGGCGGCTGCTGGCCGGAGGGTTGAGTGGTCACGGGCTCTTCTTCCCAGGCGGAGGGGTTCCGGTCCCCTGTGGACGTTCCGCTGCGGCCCTTGCCCGGCCGTGCCCGGCCCCTACGTGGCCTTGCCCGGCCTTACGCGGCCATGCCCGGCCCGAGGAGACCTTGCACGGCCTTCGTGCGGTGCCCCGCGGTGGTTCCCTTATGGAACTTCTGCGGGGCATCAGCGGAAATCTCCGGATTTCATGCACTCCTGGCGACCATTGTGTGCGCCGTCCGGGTGGTGGCCGCAAGCGGAGCTGCCTACGGTTGCAAGGTGAGCCCTACAACGGCACCGGCCGCGCGAGCCTGGCGCGACGCCTTCGTCGCGGTCCTCGCGGGCTTCGCGGTGATGGTCGTGGTCGCCTCCGCGGGGCTGGCCCTCGCCGGCGCCGGCGATCTGCCGGGCGGCGCCTTCCCGCACGTCGTGGCCGCCGTGGTGCTGATGGCCGCGGGCGGCTCGGTCGACGTCACGGGCGGGGCCGGCTTCCTGGCGGGAGCCGACGCGAGCCTGTCCTTGCTCCCCCTCTCCGTCAGCCTGGCCGGTGCACTGACCACCGGCTGGCTCTTCCTGCGGCCCCTGCACAACCGCGCCGTGGCGGGAGTCCGCGAACTCCTCGCGCGCGCCGCACCCTTGGTGCTCCTCTGGCTGGCCGCGCTGACCGGCACGGCCCTGCTGTCCCGCCAGAACTTCGCGCTCTCCACCGGCGATTCGGTCCTCGGCGACATCGGGGAGGTCCTCGACGCCACGCCGACGGTGGGCTTCGAGGCCGCGGTCCCCGCCAGCCTCGGCTTCGGACTGCTGTGGATCCTGGGCCTGTTGCTGGTCTCGCTGCTGGTGTCCCGGCGCGCACCGCTCCCGGCGGGGCTGGTCCGCTTCCATGCGGCGGTGCGGCCGGCGGCCTTCGCCGTGGTCGCGCTGCTCCTCGCGTACGTCCTCGTCGGGATCGGCGTCGGCCTGGTGGTGGCGGGGACCCGGGGGCACGCGGACCGCACCCTCGCGGTGATCCTGCTGGGCCTGCCCAACCTGGTCTGGCCCGCCCTCACCCTCGGCTTCGGCGGGGCCTGGGAGGGCAAGGCCGAGGGACCGTTCGGGCTGCCGGTGCCGAAGGTCCTGGACGAGGTGCTGCGCGGCACCGGCCAGGGCTCCGCCCCGGACCTGTCCACCATCGACGTGGCCTCGCTCACGGAGCAGGATTCCCGGGCCTGGTGGCTCGTCGTCCTGGCCGTCGTCCTGCTGCTCGCCGCCGGCGCCCTGGCCGCCGCCCGCTCGCCGGCGCACGTCCGCGCCTGGCAGCACGCCCTCCACCTGGCCGTCGCCCTGGCCCTGGCCACCCTGGTGGTCTGCCTGCTGGCCCGGATCCAGGCCCAGTTCGGCCTCTCCCTGCTGGGCATCGGCGACGCGGACCAGCTCGGCGGAGAGGTGGAGCTGCGGCCCCTGCTCTGGCGCACGGTCGGGCTCGCCTTCCTCGCGGGCGCGGTGGCGGGCTTCCTCGGCGCCCTGCTCCCCCGCCGCCGCAGGCCCGGGCCGGCCCGGCCGCCCGTTGCGCCGTTCGGGTGAACAGTCGCAAATCGGCTCATCGGGGGATCGTTTCCGCATGACACGCTGGTCTCCGTGAACATGACCAAAGGCCTGTTCCGGCCGCTTCACGCCGCTGGCCTGATCGCCCTCTCCGCACTGGCCCTGACCCTCTCCACCGCCCTCCCCACCCAGGCGACCGGCCCCGCGGCCCGCCAGCTCTCCGGCGACACCGGCCGCAAGGACGCCTCGGCGCAGGCGGTGTCCGTCAGCAGGGTGTTCTGCCCGCGCGGCACGGCCGTGCAGTCCGGCGGGTACTCCACCAGCCACTGGGACCGCCGCCGCGACGGCACGCTCCGGCACACCGTCCTGGCCTCCTACCCCGTCGTCGGCGCGGACGGCCGCAAGGGCTGGTACGCCTCGGCCGCGCACGCCGAGGTCACGGCCCACGTCGTGTGCGCGCCCGCCGAAAAGGACCGGGGCTGAAACAGCCGGGCTAAAACACCGGGCCTAGAACACCGGCAGCGCCCATCGGGGCGGCGGTGGCGGCGGCCCGGAGTCCGAGCGGGCGGGCGCGCGGACCAAGGCCGCCGCCCCCGGGCTCGCGCCCTCGCCCGCGCCCGCCCGCCGCAGCGCCCCCGTGAACTCCAGGCAGCTCCCCCACCGGTCCTCGGGCGCTTTCGCGAGGGCCCGTGCCAGCACCTCGTCCACCCCGGGCGGGAGGCCCGCGCGCCGCGAGGACACGGCCGGCGGCGGATCGTACTGGTGGGCCCAGAGCAGGGCCATGTCGTCGTCGCGCTGGAACGGCGGGCCGCCGGCCAGGGTTTCGTAGACCACGCACCCGAGGCTGTAGACGTCGCACCGGCCGTCGACCGGTTTCCCGGCGATCTGCTCCGGCGCCACGTAGTCCAGGGTCCCGACGAACTGCCCGACGCTCGTGAATCCGGTCAGCGACAGCGATTTCTTCGTCAGCCCGAAGTCGGTCAGGTAGACGTGCTCGGGGTGCTCGCTGTCGGTACCGCCCGCGACCAGGATGTTGCCGGGCTTCACGTCCCGGTGCACCAGGTCGTGTGCGTGGGCCGCGTCCAGGGCCGAGGCGACCTGGCCGGCGATCCGGGCCGCGGCCTCCACGGGAAGCGGGCCCGTGCGGTCCAGCATGGCCCGCAGGTCCTGGCCGGGCACGAAGCGCATGGCGATGTACAGCAGCCCGTCGGTCTCCCCCGCCTCGAAGACGGGCACGATGTGCGGGTGGTCGATGGCCGCCGCCACCTTCGACTCGTGGGCGAACCGCTGCCGGAAGACGTCGTTGCGCGCCAGCTCGGGCGCGAGGAGCTTGAGCGCGACCGTGCGGTCGAGCCGTACGTCGTGCGCGCGGTAGACGACGGCCATCCCCCCGCGCCCGATCTCGGCCTCCACCACGTACCCGGCGATCCGCCGCCCCCGCAGGTCGGATTCCCGCCCGCGGAACGGCTCCGCGGCCGGACCGGAGCCCATCAGCCCGCCTCCGGCCCGGGCAGGTCCACGATCCTGGTGGGCTCGTGCGGCGCGTCCGGGCCGTGCGGAACGTCTCGTACGTCGCCACCGCCCTCGGTGTCGGCCTCCGCCGGCGGGGTCTGCGGCCCGGGCGGGACACCGGGTCCCGCGACGACCGCGTAGGTGGCCAGGCGGCTCCCGTCCCCGTACATCCACCGTCCCGCCGCCTCGTCGAAGAGCCACACGGACTCCCCGTCGACGACGACGCCGAGGCGCAGTCCCCGCAGGGACCGCCGGAAGGATTCGGGGTCGGTCCGCCCGGCCGCGAGGTCGTTGACGGCCCGCCGGTAGCGTTCCAGGTCCTCGGTGCACCGGGCGAGCAGCGGCTGCGGGTCCTCGACGCGGGTCAGCGGGCGCCCGCCGGTCGGCGGGGGCTGCGGCACGGCCAGGAGCAGGCGTCCGTCCACCCAGGCGGACCATCCGTTGGCGCACAGGATCTCTCCCCATTCGCCGCGCCGGGACAGCAGCCGTACGGGGAGGAAGGCGTCGAGCGGCACGGTCGGCCGGGACGTGTCCGGGGTCTCCCACGCGGGGAGTCCGTCCTGCGGGACGATGTGGGTGGGCCGGAAGTCCGCGGCTTGGCCGGGGCTGGTCATCGCGGCTACTTCCGCATGATGGCCGGTTCGTGGCGCCGCAGCACCCGGCCGACCAGCACGCCGAACAGCACCGCCAGTCCCGCCAGCGCCGCCACCTCCGTGAGCCACAGCCGGGGTTTGTGGTCGAACAGCGGGTCCTGGGTGATCTTGCCGGGGACGATGGCGCCGAGGTCGATGGTGGCCGACATGGCGCCCATGGCCCAGCGGGCCGGCACGAACCAGGCGAACTGTTCGATGACGGGGACCCCGGTGAGTTTCAGCAGGGAACCGCAGAAGACGACCTGCACGATGGTGAGCAGGACCAGCAGCGGCATGGTGACCTCTTCCTTGGATACCAGGGCGGAGATCAGCAGTCCGAGCACCATGGCGGTGACGGACAGCAGGGCGACGACCAGGGTGATCTCGATCAGCGGGGGCAGGAAGAGGCCTTTGCCGCCGGGGGCGTTGGTCTTGACCCCGGCGAGGCCGACGAGGGTGAGGACCACCGCCTGGGCGATGGTGATGGCGCCGAGGACCACCACCTTGGACATCAGGTAGGCCGACCGGGAGAGGCCCACGGCGCGTTCGCGCTGGTAGATGACGCGTTCCTTGACCAGTTCGCGGACGGCGTTGGCGGCTCCGGTCAGGACCCCGCCCACGCACAGGATGAACAGGGCGTTGAGCGCCGTCTCCGCGGTGAGCTCGCTGCCGGCCAGCGCGCGGGCCATGGCTCCCATGACGAACGGCAGGGCGACCATGATGATCAGGAAGGTGCGGTCGGCGCTGAGCACGGCGGAGTACCGGCGGATCAGGGTGGAGAGCTGCGAACCCCAGCTCTGCGCCTTGGGCGGCGGCTTCGGCGGGATGCCCACGGCCCGTTCTCCGGCCCCCGGGAGCGGGACCCGGCCGGCGACCTCCACGTAGCGGCGGTACAGCGGCGAGGACCGGTGTTGCCCGGCCCAGTCGCGCTCGCGCTCGTTCTCGAAGGCCTCGAAGGCCTCGGGCCACTGATCGAAGCCGAAGAAGCCGAGCGCCTCGTCCGGAGGCCCGTAGTAGGCGATGCGGCCGCCGGGCGCGAGGACCAGAAGGCGGTCGCAGACGCTCAGGTTGAGGACGCTGTGGGTGACCACGATGACCGTGCGGCCGTCGTCGGCGAGGCCGCGCAGCATGTTCATCACGGAGCGGTCCATGCCCGGGTCGAGCCCGGAGGTCGGTTCGTCCAGGAAGAGCAGGGAGGGCTTGGTCAGCAGTTCCAGCGCGACGGAGACGCGTTTGCGCTGGCCGCCGGAGAGGCTGTGGATGGGCTGGTCGGCGCGTTGCTGCAGGCCGAGTTCGCCGATCACCTCGTCGACCCGGGCCTCGCGTTCGGCCTTGGCGGTGTCCTGCGGGAAGCGCAGTTCGGCGGCGTAGACGAGGGCGCGGCGCACGGTGAGCTGGGCGTGCAGGATGTCGTCCTGCGGGACGAGGCCGATGCGGCTGCGCAGTTCGGCGTAGTCCCGGTAGAGGTCGCGGCCGTCGTAGAAGACGGTGCCGTGGTCGGCGGGGCGCAGGCCGGTGAGCGCGCCGAGCAGGGTGGATTTCCCGGCGCCGCTGGGGCCCACCACCGCGAGCAGGGTGGTGGCGCCGACGGGGAAGGAGACGTGGTCGAGGAGGGTCTTGCGGCCGTTGTCGACGGCCACACCGAGGTCCTGGACGTCGAGGGAGACCTCGCCGGTGTCCACGTACTCCTGCAGCTGGTCGCCGACCAGACAGAAGGCGGAGTGGCCGATGCCGACGATGTCGCCCTCGCCGACGGCGGTGGCGCCGGTGAGGCGGGCACCGTTGAGGTACGTGCCGTTGTGGCTGCCGAGGTCGGCGATCTCGTATCCGCCGTCGGGGCGGGTGCGCAGTTCGGCGTGGTGGCGGGAGACGACGAGGTCGTCGACGACGAGGTCGTTGTCGGGGGCGCGGCCGATGCGGACGGCCGCCTGGGGGGCCAGCGGGCGGATCGAGGTCGGCTGCCGGAAGGTGCTGGTCATGTCCGGGTGGGAGACCGAGGAGGGGCGGGAGGAGGCGGCGGGTTCGGCGAAGCTGACGCGCGGTCCGTCGGCGGCGCTGCCGAAGCGCAGTTCGCTGCCGACGCCGACCGCCCACTCGCGGACACGGTGGCCGTCGACCCACGTGCCGTTGGTGCTGTCCTCGTCCTCCAGGGTCCAGTGGTCGCCGTCCGGGCGCAGGACCGCGTGGCGCCAGGACACGCGGGCGTCGTCGAGGCAGATCTCGCAGAGGGGGTCCCGGCCGACGTGGTAGGTCCGGCGCGGGCTCATCGCGGTGGTCCCCCTGTCGGTTTCCAGGAGGAGCTCGGGCGCGGTCGGCACACCGGGGCGCTGGACCATGCGCCGATTTTCCCACGATCCGGAGCGCCCGGCATAACCGCAGGTCAGGGCGGCGTTATGGGTAATGACAACGGTCCCCGTTGCAGCCTTTGCCCATCGCGTCGAGGTGCGCTTCACTTCAGGCGGAGCGGAACGCGCGAGCGGTTCGCCACGACCCACGGGGGACACCATGAGCGTGCACGACCACGCGCCGCACGACCACGGCACCGTCGGCCACGAGAGCGAGGGCGGTCACGGCGGTCACGGCGGCCACGAGGAGTCCGGTCACGGTCACGCGGGTCACAGCCACGGGGTCGCCGCCGACGCCGACCGGCGCTGGCTCGGCATCGCCCTCGGGCTGATCGCCGGCTTCATGGCCGTCGAGGTGGTGATCGGCGTCCTGGCGCACTCCCTGGCCCTGATCTCCGACGCCGCGCACATGCTGACGGACGCCGTCTCGATCGTCCTCGCGCTGATCGCGATGCGGCTGGCCGCCCGGCCGGCGCGCGGTGGCTTCACGTACGGCCTCAAGCGCGCGGAGATACTCTCCGCCCAGGCCAACGGCCTCACCCTGCTGCTGCTCGCGGTCTGGCTGGCGTACGAGGCGGTGCGGCGGCTGCTCGATCCGCCGCCCGTGGAGGGCGGGCTGGTGCTGGTGACGGCGCTGGCGGGCATCGTCGTCAACATCGTGGCGGCCTGGTGCATCTCCAAGGCGAACCGCACCTCCCTGGCCGTCGAGGGCGCCTACCAGCACATCCTCAACGACCTGTTCGCCTTCATCGGCACCGCCGTCGCGGGTCTGATCGTGCTCACCACCGGCTTCCGGCAGGCCGACTCGATCGCCTCGCTCGTCGTGGTCGTCCTGATGGTCAAGGCGGGCTACGGGCTGGTCCGCGAGTCCGGCCGGATCCTGCTGGAGGCGGCTCCGGCCCACGTGGACCCGGACACGGTCGGCGACCGCCTGGTCGCGCAGCCTCCGGTCACCGAGGTGCACGACCTGCACATCTGGACGATCACCTCCGGGCAGGCCGCCCTGTCCGCCCACGTGCTGGTGGCCCCGGAGGGGGACTGCCACGCCGTGCGCCGGGATCTGGAGGCGCTGCTGGCGAAGGAGTACGGGATCACGCACACCACCCTCCAGGTGGACCACGTCCAGGACTCCCTCCTCACGGTCGGCCGCCCCGGCGAGGACCGGGCCGGCAACGACCGGACCGACGCGCACTGCGCGGACGCCCACGGGCCGGTGCACCGCCAGGGCCCGCACGACCACTGAGCCGCCACCCGAGGGGCTGCCGCCTGAGGAGCACCCGGACGGGGTAGGGATGGGGCCATGACCGCCAAGCGCAGCGCCGGGCTCCTCCTGTTCAGGCAGCCCGGCACCACGGACGAGGCCCCCGCCCGGCCCGTCGAGATCCTGCTCGGCCACATGGGCGGCCCGCTCTGGGAGCGCCGGGACGCGGCCGCCTGGGCGATCCCCAAGGGCGAGTACGGGCCCGAAGAGGCGCCGCTGGACGCGGCCCGGCGGGAGTTCGAGGAGGAGGTCGGGCTGCCGCCGCCCGAGGGTCCGTACCTGCCGCTGGGCGAGGTGCGGACGACCGGCGGGAAGCTGGTGACCATCTGGGCGGTACGGGCCGACCTGGATCCGGCCCTCGCGGTGCACGGCACCTTCACCATGGAGTGGCCGCCGAAATCGGGGCGGATCGCGGAGTTCCCCGAGCTGGACCGGGTGGAGTGGTTCACTCCCGCGGTGGCCAGAACCAAACTGGTGGTGTCTCAGATCCCGTTCCTGGAGCGGCTGTTGGACATGCTGGCACATGAGGGTTGACCTGACCTTTACTTGCCAACAAACCCCACCTGCATGGACATTGCACGTATGACGAACGTCGTGCTGGTGGGAACCCTGGACACCAAGGGTGTCGAGTACGGCTGGTTGCGCGAGAGGCTGCTGCGCGCCGGCGTCGAAGTGATCACGGTCGACACAGGAATCATGAACGAGCCCCGTGTGCCCGCCGACATACCGCGCGAAGCGGTGGCGCGGGCCGCGGGAACGGAACTGTCCGCACTGCGCACGGCCGCCGACCGGGGTGCGGCCGTGACCACGATGGCCCGGGGCGCCGAAGCGACCCTCTTACGCCTGCACGCCGAAGGCCGGCTGCACGGAGTCCTCGCGATCGGGGGCAGCGGCGGCACCTCCATCGCCACCAGGGCGATGCGCGCCCTGCCGCTCGGCGTTCCGAAGGTGATGGTCTCCTCGATGGCGTCCGGGGACGTGGCCCCGTACGTCGGATCGGCGGACATCACGATGATGTACAGCGTCGTGGACATCGCGGGGATCAACAGCATCTCCGCTCCGGTCCTGGCCAATGCCGTCGCGGCCGTCTCCGGGATGGCCGAGGCCTACGCGCGCTCCGGCCTGGAGCTGCGCCGGCCGGCCCGGCTGGGCTCGGGGCCCCGGCCGCTGGTCGCGGCGAGCATGGCGGGCGTGACCACGATCGGCGTGGACGCGGCCCGGGAACGGCTGACCGAACTGGGCTACGAGGTCCTCGTCTTCCACGTCAGCGGCACCGGCGGCCGGACCCTGGAGACCCTGGCCGGCCAGGGGATCTTCGCCGGCGTCCTCGACCTGACGCTCAGCGAGCTCGCCGACGACCTGTGCGGCGGCATCCTGACCGCGGGCCCCGACCGGCTCAGCGCCGCCGGGCGGGCCGGGATTCCGCAGGTGGTGAGCCTGGGGGCGCTGGACATGGTGAAGTTCGGGCCGATGGAGAGCCTGCCCGAACGGGTCCGGTACCGCCGGGTCCGCGTCCACAACCCCTCGATCACGGTGATCCGTACGACCGCGGCCGAATGCGCCGAACTCGGCCGCCGGGTCGCCGCCAAACTCCGTGCGGCCACCGGGCCCACGGCCGTCTGCGTACCCCTGCTCGGGCTGTCCACGCTCGGCGCCCCCGGCGGGCCCTACCACGACCCCGAGGCCGACGGGGCGCTGTTCTCGGCCCTGCGCGACGGGCTGCGGGGCAGCGCCGCCCGGATCCACGACTACGACACCCACATCAACGATCCGGCGTTCGGCCGGGCGGCGGCCGACCGGCTGCACTCGATGATCGGGGCGCGGGCCGCAGCGGCCTGACGCCCGGCTCCCCGGCCGGGAACCGGCCGTGGCGGAAATGTGTCCCAGGTGGTGGCCGGTCCCTGGAACGACCGGCTCCGGGGCGCGGTCACGCCACGGCAAGGGGGGTGGACATGAACGGCGTGTGGTCGGTTCCCGGTTACCCGGAGGTCCGCGAGCTCGGTTCGGGCGCCAGCGGCCGCGTGGTCCTCGCGGTCCACGAGGGCACCGGCACGGCCGTCGCGGTGAAGTACCTGAACGACCGGATGCGCGAGAACCCGGTCTTCGTCCGGGAGTTCCGGGCGGAGGCCCAGCTCCTCGGCGCCCTGCGCTCCCCCTACGTGGTCGGGCTGTACGAGTACGTCGAGGCGCCCGGCGGCGCCGCGATCGTCATGGAGCTCGTGGACGGCATCCCGCTGAACGCCCTGCTCAAGCAGTGCGGACGGACCGGGCCGGAGGCGGCGCTGGTGCTGCTGAAGGGATCCTTGCTGGGGCTGGCCGACGCCCACCGGGCCGGTGTGGTCCACCGGGACTACAAGCCGGCGAACGTGCTGGTCGCGGCCGACGGAACCTCCAAGCTGGTCGACTTCGGGATCGCCACCCCCCTGGGCACGACGCCCGGGGCGGCGGGCACCCCCGCCTACATGGCCCCGGAGCAGTGGCAGGGCCGTCCCGCCTCGCCCGCGGCCGACGTGTACGCGGCGACGGCGACCTTCTTCGAATGCCTGACCGGCCGCAAGCCGTACGACGGGCAGAACTTCGCGGAGCTCGCGGTCCAGCACATCGAGGCTCCGGTTCCGGAGACCGAGGCGCCCGAGCCGGTGCGCCCGCTGATCCGGCGCGGACTGGCGAAGGCCCCCGAGCAGCGGCCCGAGGACGCCGAGGCGTTCGTCGCGGAACTGGAGGCGGTGGCCCTGGCGGCGTACGGCCCCCAGTGGGAGGAGCGCGGACAGCGCAAGCTGGCCGCGCTGGCGGCGCTGCTGCCGCTGCTGTTCCCCTCCGCGGGCGCCCCGGCGCAGGGCGCCACCGCCCTGGCCACCACGGTCCTGCCGCCGCCTCCGCCGGGCTGGTCCCCGGGCGGGCGCGGGCTGCTCGCGGCGGGCGCGGCGCTGGTGCTCGGGCTGGTGGCCGTACTGGGCTACCAGGCGGTCGGTTCGGAGCCGGGCGGCGCGATGGCGCTCAACGCCTTCGCCACGTCCCGCGCGTCGGCGCCGGGCCCGGCCACGGCGGCGCCCGGACCGAGCGCCGCCGTACCGGCGACGGCGACGCCGACACCCACGCCGTCCGCATCGCCTTCGGCGACCCCGAGCCCGAGCTACACGATGCCGACGCCGACACCGACACCGAGCTGGACGGTGACGAAGCCGCCGACCCCGTCCGCGACGCCCACACCGACCCCCTCCCCGTCCCCGAAGGTCAAGATCTCCGCGGTGAACGTCACCTCCTTCCGGCAGACGGGCCCGGGCACCACCGAGGCCGCCTTCTCCGTCGACAGCGACGGCGCGGGCCCGTACACCCTGGTCGTCGAATGGTTCACCGGTGACGACAAGGGCGCCCTGACCGTCTCCGACGGGAGCCAGAGCATCGAGTTCCCCGCCGGGAGCCCCGGTACGAAGACCCTCGCGCACACCTTCGCCCGGGGCGCCGGCTGCTACTGGAGCGTCCGGGCCACCACCAAGCCGGCCGCGGCCAACCAGAGTTCCGTCCAGAGCATCTACATCCGGGGGTGCAAGCCGGCATGAGCGATCCGCACGCCCCGCAGGGCGACGACGACTACAGCGCCACCGTGCTCGGCAGTCACTGGATCAGCGGACCGCCGCAGGGCACGGAGCGGACCGAGCGGCTCGGCGCCGTGGCCGGGACCGAACGGACCGCCCCGACCGCGCGGTTCGACGTACCGACCGGGGCCGTGCCCGACCGGGTCGAGGGTTCGGTCCTGCGCTTCGGGCCCGGGGTGACGGCCGCACTGCCCGCGCCGTTCCCCCTGTACCCGGCCCCGGCACCGCGCCGGCGCAGCGAGTGGCGGCGCTACACCCTGGCCGCCGTGGTCCTGATCGGGGTCCTCTGCTACCTGGGCTGGCAGCGCTTCGGTCCGGCCCTGGAGGTCCGTGACCTGGCGGTGTCCACCGACGCCGCGGGCGCCGCGGGGCCCGGCTGCGACGGGACCGCCGACGTGGTGGCCGTGGTGGCGACCAACGGGCGGCCGGGGGTCCTCACGTACCGCTGGCTGCGCAGTGACGGCACGCGCTCGGAGAAGCTCAGCGAGCGGGTGCCGAGCGGCCGCAAGGAGGCCCGGCTGCACCTGCTGTGGACCTTCCAGGGCGCGGGCAGCTACCCCGCGAAAGCGGAGCTGGAGCTCGTCTCCCCCGTACGCCGCACGGCCGCGGCGGAGTTCACGTACCGCTGCCGCCCCTAGGAACGGACGTCCAGGGGGGCGGGAAGGTGACGGCGGGACCTAGCGGGACCTAGCGGGAGCCTGCGCCCGGCAGCCGGATCACCGCGAGCCCGCCGTCGAGGTCCACGCGGGAGCGGGGCGGGGCGCCGTCCTCCTCGTCGTCGCGCATGGTCAGCGCGCTCTGCCGCTCCTTGAGCTCGTTCTGCTTGCCGGGCGAGAAGCTCGCGTGCAGCTGCTCGAAGCCGGTCGAGGACATCTGTCCCCTGCGGCCGTTCCAGCGCCAGGGCAGCATCCCGGCGCGGCCCGCGCGTTCCAGCGCGAGGTCCAGGAAGGCGATGGCCGTGAGCAGCAGCGCCAGCCCCGGAATGGTCATGAAGACGACGAAGGCCATGGCCCGACCCTAACCCCGGTCCCCCTTACGGCCAATGGTCCGGCCCCGCGGAGCCGTCCTTACGGCCGGGGCGGTCGTGGCCGTGCGGCCGAGGTGCGCGCACCCCTGCCCCTGGTTGACTCGAACGTGTCGGCAGGGCATCAGGGATTAGGCCCTCCCGGCACCCTTACTGCCACGTTCCAGCCGGCGATACACCCCAACGGAACGTGGCCGTCCCGCACGGATGCCAAGTCCGCGCGGGAGGCCCGCAGCCGCTTTGGGGAGTGGCTGCGGGCCATTTCGCCTGCCCGTCCGTGGCGGGCCGGCGGCTCGTGCCGCCCCTTCGTCAGAAGCGGGCGTGCGCGGTGATGTCCGCCGCGAACTCCCCCGTCATCGCCGGGGTCACCGTCGGCCGGCACTGCGCCACCGCCGCCAGGTAGTCCTCCGTGCTCGCGCCCAGCTGGGCCGCTGCCGCGCCGCGCGCGCCCACCGCCTCCAGGTCCCGCTCGAAGGACACCTGCGCCGCGATCCGCGCCGCGTGCTCGATGTCGGCCGGGGTGAACAGCTCGCTCGCCGCGACCAGGGCCGCCACGTCCACATCGGGACGGCCCGCCGTGTACCGGCCCCAGATCGCGGCGCGGGCGCCCGGGTCCGGGGTGCCGATCGGGATCAGGTAGTCGAAGCGGCCGGGGCGCAGGAAGGCCGGGTCGAGGGAGCGGATGGAGTTGGTCGCGCAGACCAGCAGCCGTTCGTCGCCCTCGCGGAAGCCCGGTATCAGCTTGAGGAGTTCGTTGGTCACCCCGTGGATCCCGCCGGGCTGGGCGGGCTCGGTGCGCACGGGTGCGATCTCCTCGACCTCGTCGATGAAGACGAGGACGCGCTCCAGTTCGGCGATGCGGGCGAAGGCGTCGCGCAGCGCGGCCGCGAGGTTGCCCTCGTCGGCGAGGCGGGAGGGCAGCAGTTCCACGAAGGGCCAGCCGAGGCGGGAGGCGATGGCCCGGGCGAAGGTGGTCTTGCCGGTGCCGGGCGGGCCGAAGAGGGTGATGGCGCGCGGCGGCCGCACCCCGTGCGCGGCGGCCCGTTCGGGCTCGGCGAGCGGCAGGACGACGCGCCGCTCGATGAGGTCCTTCTCCGTCTCCATGCCGGCGACCTTGGCCCACAGGTCGCTCGGCAGGAAGCGGCCGCCGAGGTCGTCCAGGAGGCCGACGGCCGGTCCGTGCAGCGGCTCGGTCTTCTCGAAGTAGGCGACGGCGGGCTGGCGGGTGTAGCCGGCGTTGAGGAGTCCCTCGCCGAGCAGGTCCTCCTCGGGCAGGACGTAGGCGATGCGCCCGACGCGGGCGGCGATGAGCCGACGTTCCAGCTCCACGAGGAGCGCGCTGGCCAGGCCCCGCCCGCGCCAGCCGGCGGCGATGGCGATGCGCATGACCCAGGCGCGTTCGCCGGTGACGCAGGCGAGGGCGGCGCCGATGGGCACGCCCTGGTGGACGGCGACCACGCAGGGCTGCCGGTCGGTGAGGGCGCTGATGCATTCGGCGAGCGAGAAGACCGACTCCTGGCCGAGTTCGGCCGTGGTGTCGATCAGATGGACAACGGCCGCGAGATCGCTCTCGCGGTAGTCGTGGATCAGCCAGTTCACCGGGTACCGCCCCTCGTTCGTGCTGCTGCGTGCCTCCTGTGCACCTTGCTGCCGCGAGGCTAGGGGCGGGCGGGCCGCTTGATCACGCTCCGTCGTGCACAACAGCCGGTCACTGAACCCTCCGTATCGTCCATAGACTGGTGCTTTCCGCCCGAACAGCCGCCCGAGGATCCGTACGCCTTCATGACTTCGCACATATCCCCCGGCATCCGATGCTCCGGCGTCCGGCGGTGGCCGTCCCCCGTCTGGCTGGTACCGGTCCTCTGGACCCTGGCGCTCGGCCTGTGGGGGCTCTCCCGGCAGAACAGCGTGTGGCGGGACGAGGCGGCGACCTGGCAGGTGGCGGAGCGCTCCCCCGGCGAGATCTGGCACCTGCTCGGCAACGTGGACGCGGTCCACGGCCTGTACTACCTGCTGATGCACGTCCTCTTCGAGGTGTTCGGGGCGAGCACGGCCACGCTGCGCCTGCCCTCGGTGCTCGGGGTGGCGGTAGCCGCCGGCTGTGTGGCGCAGATCGGGCGGCGGCTGGCGGGTCCGTGGGCGGGGCTGGGCGGCGGGCTGGCCCTCGGGCTGCTGCCGGCCGTGCAGTTCCAGCTCCAGGAGGGCCGGTCGTACGCGCTGATCGCGGGCGGGGCCGGACTGTCGACCCTGCTCCTGGTGTCGCTGATCGCGACCGCCGGAGCGGGTCCCGGGCGGTGGAGGTGGCCGCGCTGGACGGCGTACGGGGCCCTCGTGCTGGTCTGCGCCCTGCTGAACTGGCTGTCCCTGCTGATCCTGCCCGCCCATGCGGTGACCCTGGGGTGGGCGCGGGCCCGGCGCGGCGTCGTGGCGCCCTGGCTGGTGGCCTCCGCCGCGGCCGTGGCGGGGGCGCTGCCGCTGATCCTGTTCAGCCGGACCCAGTCCGGGCAGGTCTCCTGGATCCCGCCCACGACCTGGCACATGATGATCGGCCCGGCCGTCCTGCTGGCGGTGGGCGCGCTCGGCGCCTGGGCCGACCTGCGGAGCGGGCCGCGCACCGGTGTCCAGGGCCGGCTGACGGCGGCTTCCGTCGGACTGCCGCTGCTGGCGGTGCCGCTGCTGGGGCTGGCCGCCGCCTCCCTGGTCCAGCCGCTGTTCCTGGACCGGTACGTGCTGTTCTCCATGCTCGGCCTGGCCCTGCTGATCGGTGCGGCTCTGGGCGCGGCCGTACGGGCCCTCGCGCCGCGGTACCCGAGGGCGTCGGGCGCGCTCGTGCCGGCCGTGGTCGCGGTGGCGGCTGCGGCGCTGCTGCCCGTCGCCCTGGCCGACCGCTCGCCGGCCAGCCGGGTGGACGACGTGCTGGCGGTGGCCGGGGAGGTGTCCGCGCTGAAGCGGGACGGAGACGCGGTGCTCTTCGTCCCGGCGGCCCGGCGGGACACCGCACTGGTCTCGCCCGGGGCGTTCGCCGGCCTGCAGGACGTCGCGCTGGCCCGCGGGCCCGTGGAGTCGGGGACCCTGAAGGGCGAGGAGGCCGCCCCGGCCCGGATCTCGGCGGCCCTGCGGGAGCAGCGGCGGGTCCTCCTGGTGACGGACTCGGGGAAGGCCGCGGCCAGGCCCTCGGGCTCCGCGGCGGACCGGGCGAAGGCGGCCGTGCTGCGGGCGGAGTTCACCGTGGTGGAGGACCGGCAGGTCAGGGGCCGCCGGGTGACGGTGTACGAGCGGCGCGGCTGAGGCTCCGCCCGGCTGGTGCTGTGGCCCGGTGAACCTTTCCGGTCACAGCACTAGACGGCCGGTTTGCGGTCGATTGGGGTGGGGACCTCGATGGGGCCGCCGCCCCGGCGGCGCGGGCCGGACCACGGTGCGGGGACCGCGTCGATGCGGTAGGCCAGGGCGTAGGCGACCGCCTCGTAGTTGACGCGCCAGCCGCGGAAGTGCGGCCAGGCCTGCTCCGGGTCGCGCGCCATGGTCACCCCGCGCTCGCGCATCCGCACGACCCCGTCGAGGAACTCCTCGTAGGTCAGCTCGATGGGGTCCTCGGGCAGCGGGTCGGGGTCGTAGGCGATGCCCTCCTCGTGGGCCAGGTCGCGCAGGCAGTTGAAGCCCGCGCGCAGGGTCACGCGCATCTGGGTCTGCGGGGCGGTGGGGTTGAAGGCCAGGTGGAGCGCGGCGGCGTCCAGTACGGCGAGGAGGCTGATCAGCCAGTTCCGATCCCAGCTCGGCGAGCGGAAGTGGATCAGCCCGGGGTGGTTGGTGTGGCTCTCGCTGACTTCGGCGGACCAGCGCTCCCAGTCCCGGAACAGGTCGGGCAGGGTGTCCACCAGGTCGACCTGGGCGTGGCGGGCCAGCAGCTGCGGGCCCCAGGACGGTACGCCGCCGCGGATGCGCAGCAGGCTGACCTCGGCCTCCCGGCGTGCGTAGGCGGCGTAGAGGGTCGGGAGGTAGCCGATCTGGAGGCCGATGACGATGGGTCCGGTGGCCGCGGCGCAGAAGTCCACGGCGGTCAGCTGGCCGCGGTCGACGCTGGCGAAGCCGAGGGTCAGGACGGAGGAGCCGGCCTCGCGCAGGGCGACGCCGAACGGCATGTCGGAGACTCCGTGTTCCAGGAGCCCGTAGCCGAGGAGGAACAGCAGCAGCCAGATCACCAGCAGGAACAGCATCGCGACCGGTGCGGCCGGGGCGAGGACGCGGTCCTTGAGCCGCTCGGTGCGCATCCGGTCGGCGACGAACTGGTAGGGGGCGCGGATCACGACGCGCACCATCCGCGGCAGCTTCGAGCGCATGGCCCGGGGCGTCACCAGGGCCTGGGTGACCGAGACGAAGGTGCCGAGGACCACGAGGAACCCGACGGCCGAGCTGAGTACCCGCACGCTGCGCCCTCCTCCTCGGGGGGACCGGCCGGCCCCGGCCGCTCCGCCTCCCGGACCGCCGCACGTCCCGGACCGCCTCGCCTCCCGGGCTGCCCCACCTCCCCGACTACCTCACATCCCCGCGCCCGCGGCCAACGGACGGCGCCCATCCGGTCGGCGGACCCCCCGGCCCGCCGGCGCGGAGCCGCCCCGATCCGGCGGCCGCGCGCCCGCGGTCCGCCCGCGACGGCACCAGGCTGCGGCGGGACCCGGCCTCGGCGGGACCCGGCCACCGATTCACAGGGGATTCACATGGATTCCCCTGTCCGTGTCACAGGTTCCCCGGGAAGGCTCGGAGCATGATCCAGTGCCTCTCCTCACGACCGGACCGCCGCTCCCGCGCCCGTGCCCGTGGCCGGCGCGGTGCACGGATCCTGCTCGCCCTGGCCGGCATGACAGCCCTGCTGAGCGTCGACGTCCCCGACGCGCTGGCGGACCCGCCGCTCGGCGTCACGGTCCCGGCCGCGGCCGACGGGACGGCCGGGCGGGTCGGCGCGCTCTTCGCGGGCGGCCTCGACGGCGGCCACTTCTGCACGGCCTCCGTGGTGCGCAGCCAGGACCGGGACGTGGTCGTCACCGCCGCGCACTGCCTGGGCAGCCTCGGCACCACCTTCTTCGCCCCCGGCTACCGCGACGGCGAGGCCCCGTACGGCCTGTGGAAGCTGACCGGCATGTACGTGGCTCCGGGCTGGACGGAGGGCGAGGACCCCGACGAGGACATCGCCTTCGCGACGGTGGCCCCGCTGGACGGGCGGCGGATCGAGGACGTGGTCGGGGGCTTCCCGGTCGCGGCGCAGCAGCCGGCCGACGCGAAGGTGTCCATCGTGGGCTACCCGAGCCGCGAGGACTCCCCGCTGTACTGCGCCAACACGACGACCCTGTTCTCCGGGACCCAGCGCCGCATCGAATGCCCCGACCTCAGCGGCGGCACGAGCGGCAGCCCGTGGCTCGTCGACGGCGCCCTGGCGGGCGTCCTCGGGGGCTACGAGGGCGGCGGGACCGTACCGGAGGTCTCGTACAGCGCGGTCATGGGCGACCAGGCGGTGGAGCTGTACCGCGAGGCCTCCGACAACGGCTGATCCGGGGCCCGCGGCGGGCCCGGGCCGTCAGCGGCCGGGGCCGGGGGTGGCGGGGGTGGCGGGGGTGGCGGGGTCGGCGAACCAGGTCGGCTCGTCCCGCAGGGCCTGGCGGATCCGGTCCACCGCGAAGGACTCCAGCGGCTCCGGCAGCGCGTCCGGCTCGAACCAGGCCACCTCCAGCGACTCGTTGTCGTTGACCCGCGCCTCCCCGCCCGTGGCCCGGCAGCGGAAGGTGATGTCCTGGAACTGGCAGACGTCCCCGTTCGGGTAGGTGATCGGCGGCAGCATCTGCACCAGCACCACCCGGTCCGGTACGCACCGCACCGCCGTCTCCTCGTACACCTCGCGCACCGCCGTGTCGGCCGGCTGCTCCCCCGGCTCGGCGATCCCGCCGATCACCGACCAGCGTCCGGTGTCGGCGCGCCGTCCCAGCAGGATCCGCCCTCGGTCGTCGACGACGACGGCGGTCACCCCGGGCAGCAGCAGCAACTGGTGGCCGGCGGCGGCGCGCAGGGTGCGGATGAAGTCAGGTGTGGTCATTCCCCGACCTTACGAGGCCCTGCGCCCTCGACGAGGCCCTGCACCCCCTACGGGGCCCTGCGCACCCGGCGTGCGAAGGCCCAGCCGAGGCCGCCGACGGCCACGGCCAGCAGGAGATACTCGGCGAGCGGACCGAAGCGGGTGGCCGGGGTCTGGGTGGAGCGCAGCGGGATCTCCGCCACGAGGGCGTCGGCGGTGAACATCCTGGTCTGCTGGACGATCCTGCCGTCGGGGCGGATCACCGCGCTGACCCCGCTGGTGACGGGCACCAGGACGGTCCGGCTGTGCTCCACGGCCCGCACCCGGTCCATCGCGAGCTGCTGGTAGGTCATCTCGGTGCGGCCGAAGGTGGCGTTGTTGCTGGGCACGGCGATGACCTGGGCCCCGGCCCGGACGGTGGAGCGCACGGCGTCGTCGAAGGCGGCCTCGTAGCAGGTGACCATGCCGACCCCGCTGCCCGCCATGTCGAAGACCCCGGGCTCCTTGCCGGGGCCGAAGTCGCGCCGCACCCGGTCCACGTCGGAGCTGAAGAGCCGGACGAAGGAACGCATCGGGATGCGCTCGCCGAAGGGCTGGATCTTGCGCTTGTCGTAGGTGTCGACGGGGCCCTTGACCGGGTCCCACAGGATCATCGTGTTGCGCAGCGGGCCGGTCTCCGGTGCCAGTACGGAACCGATGGCGACGGGCACTCCGATGGTCTTGACCGCGTTGTCGATGACGGCGTAGGCGTCGGGCTCGGCGTACGGGTCGATGTCGGAGGAGTTCTCCGGCCAGACGACGAAGTCGGGCTTCGCGACCTTCCCGAGCTTGATGTCCTGGGCGAGCTGGAGGGTGCGGTTGGCGTGGTTGTCCAGGACCTGGCGGCGCTGGGCGTTGAAGTCGAACCCGGCGCGCGGAACGTTGCCCTGGATGACCGCGGCCACCACCGTGCCGTCCTCGGCGGCGTCGGAAACCAGCGGCCGGGCGGCCAGCGCCCCGGCGAGCGGGGCGGCCACGGCGGTGGCGGCGAGCAGCGCGGCGGTGGCCCGGCGGGTGCCGGCGCCGACGCGCACCACCTCGTACAGCCCGAATCCGCACAGGGCCACGGCGAAGGAGAGCAGCGGGGTGCCGCCGAGCGCGGCGAGCGGCAGGAAGATCCCGTCGGGCTGGCCGAAGGCGAGCTTGCCCCAGGAGAACCCGCCGAAGGGGGCCCGGGCCCGCAGGGCCTCGCCGGCGATCCAGACGGCCGCGCCCCACAGCGGCCAGCCGGGGAGCCGGCTGACGAGGGCGATGCCGAGGGCGGTGAGCCCGATCAGCAGGGATTCCAGGGCGACCAGGGCCAGCCACGGCACCGGGCCGACGCCCTCGCCGGTCCAGACGAGCAGCGGCAGCAGGAAACCGAGGCCGTGCAGCACGCCGAGGCCGAACCCGGCCCGCGCGCGGCGCCCGTACAGGCACCAGCCCAGCAGGGCGAGCGCGAGGGGGGCCAGCCACCACAAGGGGCGGGGCGGGAAGCTGAGGTAGAGGAGCACTCCGGAGAGGACGGCGGCCGCGGGCCGCGCGAGCCGGCCGGCCCAGCGCCGTGCGGGCGAACCCGCCGCGGCCTGCGGCACCGGCCCCGTCCCTCGGTCGTTCCCGGCATCGGCCACGGCTTCGTTCCCCGCATCGTTCCCGGCTTCGTTCCCGGCCGCGCGGGTCGCACTGCTGCTCATCTGGCGGAGTGTACGTCCCCCGGCTGTGCCGGTGGCGGAGTCAGTGGGCCAGGGCACGCAGATGGGCGCGGATCACGAGGACCGCGGCCTGCGCGTCGTCGACCGTGACGGTGAAGAGCTTGCCGTCGCCGAGCCGCAGCTCCAGTCCCTCGCCGCGCCGGACGATGACGGCGGTGCCGCGCTCCGGACGCCAGCGGTAGCCCCAGCCGCCCCATTGCTGCGGGCTGATCCGGGGCACGTACTCGGCGGCCTCCACGTCCGTGAGCCGGATCCTGCGGCGCGGCAGCCCGACGTGTCCGCAGCGCACCTCGACGGCCTCGGCGTCGACGGTGACGGCCGCGTACACGAAGGCGAGGGTGCCGAAGAGGATGAGCAGGCCCGCGGCGAGGCAGCCGACCACCGCCATGAGCAGCGCGACGATACCTGAGTCCCAGGCGTGGTCGACGGCGATCTCGATCCCGAGCGCCAGAAAGGCCGCGCCGGCTCCGGCGAGCAGCCACTGCACACGATTGGATGCCCGGCCCGTCCAGAGCGGCCCCGCAGGGTGACCCGTCATGTGTAGCAGCGTACTCACGTTCCGCAGGGACGCCACCGTCCCTGCTGGGCCGGATGGCGGAGAGGGCGGCGGGACCGGCCCCGGGCCGCCGCACGGTCGGACCTGCACGGCGTCCGGGACGGGCGACCGGGCGGCCGCGGGGGGAGGGCGGAGGGGGAGGGAGGAGGGGGCCGCTGGACCCGATCGCGACGACGTGCTGAACTCCGTACCCCGGAACCCGGACCGCACCCGGAACCCGGACCACAGGAGCACGAGGAGGCCGCATGACCGTCGTCCCGACCCGGATCGACCGTGCCGTCGGGGCCGTCGTCGGCTCGGCGGCCGGGGACGCGCTCGGCGCACCCTACGAGTTCGGGCCCGCGGGGCAGTTGAGCGCCCGCGGCGAGGAGATGCGCGGGGGCGGCGGGTGGGACCCGGGCGAGGCGACCGACGACACGCAGATGGCGGTGCTGGTCGGCACGTCCCTGCTGGAGCGCGGCGGCCTGGAACTCCCCGACGTCTTCGACCGCTTCCGGCGCTGGGCGGCCGGGGACCCCAAGGACATCGGGCTGCAGACGGAGATCGTGCTGACCAGCGGCGATCCGTGGGACCTGGCCGCCGCACTGCACTTCCAGACCAACGCGCGGGCGGCGGGCAACGGTTCCCTGATGCGCGCCTCGACCTCCGCGGTGTACTTCGCCCCCGCCGGGCGGGACGCGACCATGGACGCCGCCCGGCGGATCGCCGCGCTCACCCACGGGGACCGGGCCGCCTGGGAGGGCACGGCCGTCCTGCACGAGCTCGTACGCGTGGCCCTGGACGGGGGCGACCCCCTCGCCGCGCTGCCCGCGACGCTGGAGCGGGTGCACCCGGACCACCGCGAGCGGTACGCGCGGGTCCTGGCCCCGGACTGGCATCCGGACCTGGCCACCGAGTTCAACGGGGCGGTGTGGCCCTGCCTGGGCTCGGCGGTGTGGGCGCTGCGCACCACGGCGGGGTTCGCGCAGGCCGCACGGGCCGCCGTGGACCTGGGCGGCGACACCGACACGGTGGCGGCGGTGACCGGCACCCTGGCCGGGGCCCGGTACGGCGCGGGGGCGGTCCCGGAGTCCTGGACGGCCCCGTTGCACGTACCCCTGCCCGGCCACGGGGACCAGGTGCTGGACGCCGCCGGGCTACGGGACCTGGCCCGGCGCCTCGCGACGGCGGGGGCCGCCGCCGCCCGGGAGGCCTAGGCCGTCTCTTTCGGATCTTGTCGGCCGAGCCCGCGGCGTCCGGTACCGTGCCCGGGCGTGCTGCCGGGGCGTTCGCGTACTGGGCGTACGTGGTCGCCCCGGCAGTGCGGCCGGGCGCGGTGCCGGGCGTCGCGGGCCCGGCAAGATCCGAAAGAGACGGCCTAGGGGGTGTCCGCAAGGTGGCGGTGCCGTGCGGTACGGCCCCGTCAGGCTCCTGTGGTGGAGCCCGGGCGGATGACCATCAGGACGGTCACGGTGGCCCACAGCAGGTTGAAGATCCCGGTGAGCATCGCGAGGCGGGCGGCCGAGCGGGCACCGGCGTCCGGGCCGGGTCCGGGGTCCTGGTCCTGCAGCGCGGCCAGGGCGGCGTCCTGGGCCGGGAGGATCAGCAGGGCGAGGACACCGGCCGCCGCGGTGGTCAGCACGATCGAGACGATCAGCCATCCGCTGCCGAGGACGCCGAGGCTGCTGGCCGTGGCGAACCCGAGGACGGGAACCGCGGTGCCGACGGCCGCGTAGACACGGCAGACGCGGTGCAGCATCCGCAGGTCGGCGAGGGCGTCGCGGTCGCCTGGCTCGCCTGGGGCACTCACATCACCCGGGACACTCAAATCACTCGGGGCACCGGCCTTCCCGGTCCCGGGGATACGGGCGACCGTTGCCGCGGTGGCCCGGCGCAGGGCGGCGGGGAACATGCTCGCGGCGACGGTGACCGGACCGATGGCCAGCACGGCGGCGAGGACGTGCAGGGAGAGGAAGAACTTCGTCACGGGCGCGGCTCCGCGTCCGTCCGGACGCCGGCGGGGCGGCGCCGGCCGGTGACCTTGGACGCGGGGAGGCGCCCGGCCCGGGAGGTCCCGGTCAGGGAGTCGCCGGTGACCGTCACGGCGAAGGCCAGGTTCAGGCGCATGGGCTTGGTGACGGCCTGCTTCCAGGTGAGCAGGTCCCCGTCGAGGGCGAGGTCGCCGAGCGGGACCGCCTCTCCCGCCCCGTGGGCGGTCCCGGTCAGAACGCCGTGCGGGCGCAGGAGTTCGACTACGGCGTGGATCCGGCCGATGGGCGTGGAGACGGTCAGGTCCCAGGTTCCTTCAACGGACATGCTGTGGTTCTTTCCTCGATGTGTGCGGAGTGTGCGGGGGGGGTGTGTCGGCAGCGGGCGCGGTACGTCCGTCAGAAGCCGACGGGGGCCGGGCCCTGCTCGCGCCAGACGGTGCCGCGGCGTTCGTGGGCGAAGAGCTCCTCCACGGCCTGCGCGATCCTCGGACCGACCTCGCGTTCCAGCAGGTAGAGGCCCAGGTCCAGTCCGGAGGTGACTCCGGCGCCGGTGACGAGGTCGCCGTCGTCGACGAGTCGGGCGCGCACGGCGTGGACCCCGGTGGCGTCGAGCATGTCCAGGCCCAGATGGTGGGTGGTGGCGTGGCGGCCCTCCAGCAGGCCGGCCATGGCCAGGACGAGCGAGCCGCCGCACACCGCGGCGACGGTCGTCCGCGGGTTGGCCATCGCCGCTGCGAGCAGCGCGGGCAGTTCGGTGGTCAGGGTGCGGCCGATCAGGACGGGGATGAACTCGTCCTGCCGCCAAGGCCCTTCGCCCGCGTCGAGGTCCGGGACCTCACCGGGTTCTCCGACCCGGCCCGAGGCGCCGGGTACGAGGACCACGCCCGCCCGGCCGGGGTCCAGGGCTCCCGTGGCGCGCAGCACCAGGCCCCCGGTGCCGCTGACCACCTCGCGCGGCCCTTCGGCGGAGACCAGCTCCACGCTCACCGCACCGCCTGACGCGGCGCCCCCGGCGTGGAGGACCTCGTAGGGGGCGATGACGTCGAGCGGATCGAAGCCGTCGAACAGGACGATCTGGGCGTGCATGAAGGGTTCCTCCGCGTGCGGCGGCCCGGTCCGTACCGGGTTCGCCCTCGACGCTAGGCGTCCGGCGCACTCCACCCCAGTGGCATTAATGACACCTTCCAACGGAATAACGCCAGTGGGCTTGCTCCGGGCCACTGAACTGCACCAACAGGCAATCCAGATACTCCACGGAGCCATCAGGCGACTCGGCGACCGGGTAGGTTCTGGTCATGCACACCGTCGCCGTCCTCGCCCTGGACCGGGTGATCCCCTTCGATCTGTCCACCCCGATCGAGGTCTTCACCCGTACGCGGCTGCCGGACGGCCGCCCCGGCTACCAGATCCGGGTGTGCGCGGAGCAGCCGGAGGTCGACGCGGGGTCCTTCAGCCTGCGCGCACCGTGGGGACTGGAGGGGCTCCACGGCGCGGACACGATCATCGTGCCCGGTACGGACGTCCCCACGGCCCCGCTCTCCCCCGCCGTCCGCGCCGCGCTGCTGGCGGCGGCCGCGCAGGGCACGCGCATCGCCTCCATCTGCTCGGGCACGTTCCCGCTGGCCGCCACCGGTCTCCTCGACGGCCTGCGGGCGACGACCCATTGGATGGCTGCCGATCTGCTCGCCGCCACCTACCCGGACATCGAGGTCGACCCGGACGTCCTGTACGTCGACAACGGCCGGATCCTCACCTCGGCCGGCGCCGCCGCGGGCCTGGACCTGTGCCTGCACATGATCCGCAGGGACTACGGCTCGGCGGTCGCCGCCGACGCCGCCCGGCTGTCCGTCATGCCCCTGGAACGGGAGGGCGGGCAGGCGCAGTTCATCGTGCACGACCACGCGCCCACGCCCCGGGGTTCGGTGCTGGAACCCCTGCTCGGCTGGCTGCAGGAGAACCTGGCCTCCGACCTCACGCTCGCCGACATCGCCGCCCGCGCCGGAACCAGCACGCGGACCCTGATCCGCCACTTCCGCGAACAGACCGGGACCACCCCGCTCCAGTGGCTCCACCGCGCCCGCATCCGCCAGGCGCAGCACCTCCTGGAGACCACGCAGCACTCCGTCGAACGCATCGGCACCCAGGTCGGCTTCGGATCACCCACCGCCTTCCGCGACCGCTTCAAGCGCACCACCGGAGTCAGCCCCCACGCCTACCGCCGCGCCTTCAGCTGACCGCCGCCGGACCCTCCGGTACGGGGGTACGTGTTCCCGGGCAGGAAGGCTCCGCCCGCCCCGCGGGCGGACCGGCGGGAGCGGCACCGGGGTACGGGGGTACGTGTCCCGTGCGGGAACGCTCCGTCCGGGGCGCTCCGGAACGGACGTGGGCGCCGCCGGTGCAGGGGTACGCGTTCCCGCTCAGGAACGCTCCGCCGGGCGCGGGCCCGAACCGACGCGGGCGCCTCCGGCACAGGGTGCGTGTTCCCGCGCGGAAGGCTCTGTCCGTCTCGGGCGCGGGCGCGACGAGGGCGTGCCCTCGGGGTCAGCCCGAGACCGAGCCCGCGACGGTTTCGCCCACGCCGGCGCTCCGCCCGGTCAGCAGGCGGCCTTCGGCGTACCCGAGGGCGGCCGCGGGGAGCGTGCCGGGGCGGCCGCTGAGCAGGACGGTCAGGCCGCCGGTGTACGGCAGGCCGGGCTCCGGGCGGGCGCCGAGCCGGCGCAGCGCCTGGACGGCGACGGGCTCGGCGGAGCCGTGGAAGACGTACGCGCCGCCGCCGGTGCGCCGGTCGAGGGCGGCCCGGATGGGGGCTTCCACCAGCTCGTAGTGGGTGCAGCCGAGCACCACGTCGGTGACGTCGGCCGGGGTCAGCGCGGCGGCCGCGGCGACGGCCCGTACGACGGCGTCCTCGTCACCGGCCTCGACGGCGTCGGCGAGCCCCGGGCAGGGCACCTCGGTGACGCGCGCCCCGTCGGCGAAGTCGCGGATCAGGCCGCGCTGGTAGGGGCTGCCGGTGGTGGCGGGGGTGGCCCAGATGGCCACGCGCCCTCCGGCGGCCGCGGCGGGCTTGATCGCAGGCACGGTCCCGATAACCGGGATCGACGGCTCCAGCTCGGCGCGCAGGGCGGGCAGGGCGTGCACGGATGCGGTGTTGCAGGCGACGATCAGCGCGTCCGGCCGGTGCGTGGCGGCGGCCCGCGCGACGGTGAGCGCCCGCCCGGTGAGGTCCTGCGGGGTCCTCGGCCCCCAGGGCATCCCGTCGGGGTCGCTGGACAGCACCAGCTCCGCGTCCGGCCGCAGCCGCCGCAGCGCGGCGGCCGCCGCGAGGAGGCCGATACCGGAGTCCATGAGGGCGATCTTCACTTGGTCACCTTAATCGATCCCCCCACCCCACCCGGGGCAACAGCACCGCCACCTCCGGGGGCTCCCCGTCCCCACCACACCTGGCCGCGCACCCACCACGCCACACGTCACTGCCCGTCCCCACCACGCCACCATTCCCGACCCTGCAGCCCGAGCCGCCCCCACCGTGCCACCGCCCCCAGCCCCGGCGTCCTTCCCGGACCCGGCCCCGCCGTCCTTCCCGGCCCTACCGCGCTAGCCACCTGTACCGGCCACGCCTCCGCGCCGAGCCACGCCCACCAGCCATCCCCGCCGCCATTCCCGGCCCGGCGCCGGCACCGCCTCCCCCCACCGTGCCACCGCGCCCAGCCCCGCCATCCGTCCCTGCGCGACCGCCCTACGGCCCTACCGCCCTACCGCCCTAGCCACCTGTACCGGCCACGCCTCCGCGCCGAGCCACGCCCACCAGCCACCCCCGCCGCCATTCCCGGCCCGGCGCCGCCTTCCCCCACCGTGCCACCACACCCAGCCCCGCCATCCGTCCCTGCGCGACCGCCCTACCGCCCTACCGCCCTAGCCACCTATACCAGCCACACCACAGCGCCCACCCCCGCTCACCAGCCACCCCGCCGCCATTCCCGACCCGGCACCGGCACCGCCTTCCCCCACCGTGCCACCGCGCCCAACCCGGCCGCCCTACCGCCCGAGCCACCTGTACCGGCCCTGCCACCACCCCCGCCACCACCTCCCGGCGTGCCGCGACGCCCAGCCTCACCACGCCGCCATGCCCGACCCCACCACCCCACGGCCCGAGCCCCCTGCCCCCGACGCACCACCGCGCCGCCGCGTGCAACCCCGCCCAGCACCTCCGATCACGCCGCGACGCCCAGCCCGACCCCGCCGCCATTCCCCGCCCGGCATCCGCTGCCACCCGAGCCGCCCGTCCCCACCGCGCCGACCAGCCCCGTCCGCCACCTCCCGTCACGCCGCGACGCCCAACCCCGCCCCGCCGTCATTCCCGGCCCGGCCACCGCTGCCGCCCAAGCAGCCTGTCCCCTCCGCGCCACAGCCCACCACCTCCCGTCGCGCCGTGATGCCCCGCCCCGCCGTCATTCCCGGCCCGGCCACCGCTGCCGCCCCTCCACCCCGACGGCGCAGCAGGGCCCACACGGACGGTGCATCAGGGCCCGGCCCGGCTCCTCCCGGCCGCCCTGCACCACGAGGCAGCCAAGCGGCGATCGCCCCGGGGGCGATCCCGGACCCGCCCTCGCCCTCCCGCCGGGCGGGCGGGGCACGGAGGGGCCCCGGCCCAAGCCGGGGCGTCGAACGCCGGTGTCCCGCGGCCCGCGCGGTGCCGGTCGCGGCAGACTGCCGGGATGGGTTATCTCCTCGTCGCCGCGTGCGCCTCGCTCGCCGTCTGGCTCTGGCTCACCCTCGGCCAGGGCATGTTCTGGCGGACCGATACGCGCCTGCCCGCCCGGCACGCCCCCGCCCGTTGGCCGTCCGTCGCGATCGTGGTCCCGGCCAGGGACGAGGCCGAGGTGCTGCCGCTGAGCCTGCCCTCGCTCCTCGCGCAGGACTATCCCGGCGAGGCCCGGATCATCCTGGTCGACGACGGCAGTACCGACGGCACCGGCGCCCTCGCCCGGCGCCTCGCCGACGCGCACCCCGGGCTACCGCTGACGGTCCTCTCCCCCGGCGAGCCCGGCCCGGGCTGGACCGGCAAACTCTGGGCCCTGCGACACGGCATCGGCCACGCCCGCTCCGGCGGCGGTTCCGGTGCCCATGCCGGCGCCCGCTCGGGCCACGACTCCGCGACGGAGTCCGAGCCGCAGCCCGCCCCTGGTTCCGGCCCTCACCCCGGCCCGCATTCCCGCCCGGGCCCGCACTCGCCTTCCGACCCGGGCTCCGTCCCCGCCTCCTGCCCGGACTCCTCCCCAGCCCCCCTCCGCCTCGGCGGTTCCACCCCACACCCCGCCCCCGGCTCCGCCCCGGATTCCGCCCCAGGCTTCAAGCCGGGTCCCAGCCCGGCCCCCGCCCCCGGCTCCGCCCCGGATTCCACCCCAGGTTCCAGGCCGGTTTCCAGCCCGGTCCCCGCCCCCGACTACCTCCTCCTGACCGACGCCGACATCGCCCACGAGCCCGACAGCCTGCGCGAGCTGGTCTGCGCCGCCACGGCGGCCGATCTCGACCTGGTCTCCCAGATGGCCCGGCTGCGTGCCGTCAGCGGATGGGAGCGGCTGATCGTGCCGGCCTTCGTGTACTTCTTCGCGCAGCTCTACCCCTTCCGCTGGATCAACCGTCCCGGCGCCCGTACCGCGGCCGCCGCGGGCGGGTGCGTCCTGCTGCGCACCGAGGCGGCCGTGCGGGCCGGGATCCCGGAGTCGATCCGGCAGGCCGTCATCGACGACGTCTCCCTCGCCCGGGCCGTCCAGCGCACCGGCGGGCGGATCTGGCTCGGCCTCGCGGAGCGGGTCGACAGCGTGCGCCCGTACACCTCCCTCGCGGACTTGTGGCGGATGGTGTCCCGCAGTGCCTACGCCCAACTGCGCCACCAGCCCCCGCTCCTGGCCGGGACGGTGGCGGGGCTGGTCCTGGTCTACCTCGTGCCGCCGGCCGCGCTCCTCGCGGGACTCGGCGCCGGGCGGCCCGCCGTCGCCTGGGCCGGCGGCCTGGCCTGGCTGCTGATGGCCGGCACGTACCTGCCGATGCTGCGCTACTACCGCCAGCCGGCGGGCCTCGCACCGCTGCTCCCGCTCACCGCGCTGCTCTACCTCCTGATGACCGTCGACTCGGCCGTGCAGCACTACCGCGGACGCGGGGCGGCATGGAAGGGCCGTACCTATGCCCGCCCCGGAGACGCCTAAAACCGGACTCCCTCCTTCGACTTCACGTCGTCCGAGGTCACGGGGTTGTGACGCCCCGTCAGCGCCACCGCGGCAGCTCATCCGCGCAACACCCAACCGGTGAGTACGAGTAGGAGCAAGACGGGTCGGAAGTGGCCAAATCGTGCACGTGAACGTGAAGTGAAAGCTGTGGCCCTGACCTGCGAATATGCAGGTCAGGGCGGTGTTGACGGCACCTCGCTATGGACCCGGTGAAGTCGTGGGCTTAACTTAGGTCCATGACCTCCCCCCGCTCCACTTATGGCGGCGGTTACTACTCCGCGCCCTCCTTCCCGGACACCCCTATCTACGACTCCCTCGTCGCCGAACGCGGGACCCCGCAGATCGCCCCGATCCGCGTCCCCGCCGCCTACGACTCCCCGAGCACCGGCTACTCGAGCGGCGGGTACCTCCCGGCCCTCGCGTCCGCGCTCCCCGCCCTCCCGGCGGCGCTGCCGCCCGCCCGCCCGCAGCAACAGCAGCAGGCCCCGGCGTACGGGTACCCCTACCAGCAGCAGGCCGCGCCCCAGCAGATGCCGCACGTGCAACAGATGCAGCAGATGCCCCCGATGCCGCAGCCCATGCCGATGCCGATGCCGCTCCAGCAGGCGCCGGCGCCGTATGTTCCGCAGCAGCCGCAGCCGTTCGCGGCCCGCACGGGCTACGTTCCGCAGCCCCAGCCGCAGCAGCCCCGTCCGGTCGCCACGGGCACCGGGTACGAGGCGATGCGCCCGGCCGCACCGCGTCCGATGCAGGCGCAGCCCGCGCCCGTCCCGGCCGCCTCGTTCGAGGACCCGTACGGGCGTCCGTACCAGCCCCAGGGGCGCGGTTACTGACCACCGCGGCCGGCCGGCTCCCCCGGACGAGGTCGCCGCGGAGTCCGTGAGGGCGGCTGGCAGTATTTCCCCATGGTGAAACTGCGTGTCCAGGAGCTCCACGTCCATCCCGTCAAATCGGTGGCGGGGACGGCACCCGACGAGGTGGCCGTGGAGCCCTGGGGCCTGTCCGGTGACCGCCGGTGGGCCGTGGTGGACGGGGAGGGCACGGTCATCACCCAACGCCAGCAGCCGAGGCTGGCCTTGGCGCGGGCCCGGCCGCTGGGGGGCGGCGGGTTCGAGGTCTCGGCGCCGGGCATGGCGGATCTGGCGGTGGAGGTCCCGGGGCGGGGTCCGCTGGAGCCGGTGGTGCTCTTCGGCAAGAAGATCGAGACCGTGGCGGCGGCGCAGGCCGCCGCCGACTGGTTCACCGCGTACCTGGGGGTACCGGCTCACCTGGTGCACTTGGACGACCCGGCGGTCCGCCGGCCGGTCGATCCCCAGTACGCACTGCCCGGCGAGACCGTGAGCCTCGCCGACGGCTATCCGCTGCTGATCACTACCCTCGCCTCGCTGGACGCGCTCAATGTGCTGATTTCCCAGGGCGGCCACCCGCACGAGGGTCCCCTTCCGATGGACCGGTTCCGCCCGAACGTGGTGGTGTCCGGGGCGGAGGCGTGGGCCGAGGACGGCTGGGAGCGCGTCGCGATCGGCGACGCCGTCTTCCGCGGGGCGCGCGAATGCGGGCGCTGCATCGTGACGACCACCGACCAGACCACGGCGCTCCGCGGCAAGGAGCCGCTCCAGACCCTGGCCAGGCACCGCCGGATCGGGAAGTCGCTGGCCTTCGGGCGGCTGCTGGTCCCGGTGCGACTGGGGACGGTGCGGGTCGGCGACGAGGTGCGCGTCCTGGCGTGAGCACCCCGTGACGCGAGCGCCCGCACTACAGCCGCGCTACAGCCGCACCACAGCCGTGCCAGGGCCGGAGGGACCACCCGGAATGACACCTTCGAGGGGCTCTCGCGTCACCCTGGAACCAACCGCCACCGCCTGCCCGTTGGAGCATGCGGGACGTGAGCACCGGATCGGGTGACACACGTCTCGTGCGTCCCGGAATGCGGGTGGCCGGGGCATGCGGGAGGCTGGGACGGCAGGCAGGCGCAGACTGGCACAAGTACTGGCACAAGTAGGGGGAGCCGGACCGTGCGGACAGCGATGGGAGTGTGGCGTTGGCGGCGCAATCCGCTGCGCCGCCGGACGGATCTATTCGAGGCGTGGGTGGCCTTCGCGGCGCTGCTGTGCGTCCTTCTGGTGGCTCCGGCCGTCGGCTGGGCCGCCGGCGTGCGGGTGGACGGCACCTTGCAGCGGGCCGCGCGCGAACAGCGGCAGGAGCGCCATCTCGTACCGGCGGTCGTGGTCCGGCCGACACCGGATCCGCTCCTCGGCGCGGCCACCGAGCCCGCGGCGCAGCGCCAGAGCCCGCAGCGTACGCAGATCGTCGCGTCGTGGACAGCGCCCGACGGCAGCAATCACCAGGGCACGGTGCCGGCCGCGGAGGAACCGCCGCATCCCGGGGACCGGTTCCGCATATGGACCGATACGCACGGCCGGCTCGTCGGACAGCCCCTCGACCCCTCCTCGGCCAGTTTCCACGCGAGCACGGCGGGGCTCGCGGCGGCCCTGGGCATCGCCGCGCTCGTGGAGACGCTTCGCCGTCTGGTCGTACGAAGGCTCATGCATCGGCGGTACATCCGGCTGGACCGCGCATGGGCCGCGGCCGGGCCGGACTGGGGCCGGGCGGATGCGGGCAGCTGACCTGGCAACTCACCGGCCCCGCGCGCGCTACGGTGGAGCGCCGGAGCCGCTGCTCCGACCAACGGGCGGACTTACGGAACACGAGGGTGGGGGCACGACAGCACCATGGCTCAGGGCACGGTCCAGGTGACGCACGGCGGTTCCTCGCGGTGGCGTCGCCGCTCCGGTGATTATCCGACGCTGACCGCCGCGCTGGCCGTGGCCGGTGACGGCGACGTCCTGTCCATCGCGCCGGGCACCTACCGGGAGAATCTGGTGCTGCACCACGCCGTGACCCTGCGCGGTCCGGAGGGCTCGCTGGGTTCGGTGCGGATCGCACCGCTCGACGGGGTCGCGCTGACCGTCCGCGCCTCGGCCGTCATCCAGGACCTCCACCTGGAGGGCCAGGACCCCACGGCGCCCGCGCTCCTCATCGAGGACGGCTCTCCCGAGCTCAGCGACCTGCGGGTGAGCACCCGCTCGGCAGCCGGCATCGAGGTCCGCGGGAGCGGCGCGCGGCCGCTGGTCCGGCGCTGCACGGTGGAGAATCCGGCCGGCATCGGGATCGCCGTACTGGACGGCGGCGGCGGGGTGTTCGCCGACTGCGAGGTGGTGGCCGCCGGGCAGACCGGGGTCTCCGTGCGCGGCGGTGGCCGCCCCCGGCTGGAGCGCTGCCGGATCCACCACGCCACGGGCGCCGGGATCGCCGTGACCGGCGACGGCTCGGGCCTGGAGGCTCTGGGCTGCGAGGTCTACGAGATCAAGGGCGCCGGCGTGCAGATCGCCGCCCGGGCCACGGCCGTGCTCACCGACTCCGCGGTCCACCGCACCTCGGCCGACGGGGTCACCCTCGACACGGACGCCGTCCTCACGCTCGCCGGCTGCGACATCCACGACATCCCGGAGAACGCGGTGGACCTGCGCTCGCGCTCCGTGCTCACCCTCAGCCGCACCACGGTCCGCCGGTTCGGCCGCAACGGCCTGTCGGTGTGGGATCCGGGCACCCGCGTCGTCGCCGACTCCTGCGAGATCCACGACAGCACAGGCGACTACCCCGCCGTCTGGATCAGCGACGGAGCCGCGGTGTCGCTGGACTCCTGCCGGGTGCACGACGTGCCGGACGCACTGTTCGTCCTGGACCGGGGCTCCCGCGTGGACGTCGTGGACAGCGACATCTCCCAAGTGCGCAACACCGCCGTTTCGGTGAGCGACGGGGCGACGGCCCAGCTGGACGACTGCCGGATCCGGGAGGCCGCCACCGGCGCCTGGTTCCGCGACCACGGCAGCGGCGGCACCCTCGCCAACTGCACCATCGACTCCGTCCAGACGGGCGTGATCGTCACGAAGGGCGCGGATCCCGCGCTGGAGCGGTGCACCGTCAGCTCCCCCGCCGAGGCCGGTTTCTACGTGTCCGCGGGCGGCCGGGGCACCTTCACCGCGTGCCGGGTCACGGGCAGCGCGGGCTTCGGTTTCCACGTCATCGACGGCTGCCGCACCTCCCTGCACCGCTGCCACACCGAGCGCTGCGCGCGCGGGGGCTACGAGTTCGCGGAGGACGGCCCGGTCGCCGAGGACTGCACGAGCGACGAGTCCGGACCGCGCCTCGCCGCGCGGTCCGCCTCCGGCGCGGGCGCCGTTGCGGGCGCGGGCCTCACCGCGGCCGGGGAGCGTACGGGGATCCGTACGGTGTCGGCGCTGCCGGACCCCGTGGCGGTGGGCACCGCCGAGCGGGTGCCCGCCCAGCGGCCGGCCGACGAGGCGGACACCGCAGGGTCCGGGCAGCCCGCGGCCCGCGGTTCCGTCGAGGTGCTCGGGCACCTCGACGCACTCGTGGGACTGGACAGCGTCAAACGCGAGGTCCGCGCGCTCACCGACATGATCGAGGTGGGCCGGCGCCGCCAACAGGCGGGGCTCAAGGCCGCCTCAGTCCGCCGCCACCTCGTCTTCACCGGCTCCCCCGGTACGGGAAAGACCACCGTGGCCCGGTTGTACGGGGAGATCCTGGCCTCCCTCGGGGTGCTGGAGCGGGGCCACCTCGTGGAGGCGTCCCGGGTCGACCTGGTCGGCGAGCACATCGGGTCCACCGCGATCCGCACGCAGGAAGCCTTCGACCGGGCGCGCGGCGGGGTGCTCTTCATCGACGAGGCGTACGCGCTGGCGCCCGAGGACTCGGGCCGTGACTTTGGGCGCGAGGCGATCGACACGCTGGTGAAGCTGATGGAGGACCACCGGGACGCGGTGGTGGTGATCGTCGCCGGGTACACGGCGGAGATGGACCGCTTCCTCACCGTGAACCCGGGCGTGGCCTCCCGTTTCTCCCGGACCATCACCTTCGGGGACTACGGGCCCACGGAGCTGCTGCGGATCGTGGAGCAGCAGGCCGAGGAGCACGAGTACCTGCTCGGTGAGAAGACCTCCGAGGCACTGCTCACGTACTTCACCGATCTGCCCAAGGGGCCCGCCTTCGGCAACGGCCGCACCGCCCGCCAGACCTTCGAATCGATGGTCGAGCGGCACGCGGGGCGGGTCGCGCAGCTGTCGGAGCCGAGCAAGGACGATCTCACCCTGCTCTACCCGGCGGACCTCCCGGACCTCTGACGGCCCGGGGCTCCCGCATTCGGACGGGCGTTCCTCACAGGTCCCGGCGCATGCACACCCGGGGCCAGCGGTCGAGCCCGTGCACGGCCTCCCGGTCCCGGATGTCGCGCAGGCCGGGCCCGAGTCCGCTCTCGTCCAGGGTCCGGAATCCGCACCGGGCGTAGTACGGGGCGTTCCACGGCACGTCGTTGAAGGTGGTGAGGGTCAGCGCCGGGGCGCCCTCCGCCCGGGCCCGCTCCGCGAGGTGTTCCAGCAGGGACCGGCCGATGCGGCGGCGGGCGCGGTCCGGATGCACGGACACCTGCTCGACGTGGAGGTTCCCGTCGACCCGGTCGGCGAGGAGATAGCCGACCGGGATGCCCGCGCCCCTGCCTTCCTCCGGGCCCGACCCCGTCCGCGTCCCCGTCCCCGTCCCCGTCCGCGCCCCTGCCCCCGTCCGTGGGTCCGGTTCCTCGGCCGCGACCCAGGCCAGCCCGGCCCGCCGGTAGCCGAGGAGCTCCTCCAGCGGAAGCGGCTCGTCGTCGGCGATCTCCGGCATGCCGATGGTCCGGAAGCATTCCCCGGAGGCCCGCTCGATGTCCTGCAGGAGGGACAGCTCGTCGATGTGCGCTGCTCTGATAAGCATGGACGGCATTGTCCCGGCCCGGGCCCGGTCGGCGAAACGGGTTGGCCACCCCGTGGCGGACAACTGACGGGCCGACAGCTAGGGTGACAGCCCGCCGGATGCCACCGTCCGTCCGCCGAACCGAGGGAGTGCCGCCATGGCCCGCCGACTCCGCCCCGTAGGACTGGACTTCATCGAGGTCGCCCCCACCCGCCTGGTCTTCGCCGGCCGGACCACGGCGGCTCCCGAGGACGTGTACCGGGCGCTGGCCGAGGAGGTCGAGGGCTGGCCGAGCTGGTTCCGTGCCGTCACCCTGGCCCGGCCCACGCACGGCGGCGCCGGGCGCGAGATCAAACTGGCGGGCGGGGTCCGGTTCCAGGAGACGATCATGGCTGCGGATCCCGAACGGCGCTACGCGTACCGGGTCGACGAGACCAACGCCCCCGGCATACGCGCCCTCCTGGAGGAATGGCGCCTCACCCCCTCCGGCTCCGGCACCCACGTCCAGTGGACCTTCGCCGCGGACGGCCCGGCCGCCGTGCGCTTCGCCCTCGCCGCGGCCCGGCCGGGCCTGGGGCACTCCTTCCGCTCGGCGGTCCGTGCGCTGGACCTGCGGCTGGCGGGGCGCCGGCGCGGGGCGGATCAGTAAGGGCGCCCGTCAGGCGGTGCCGTCGGGAGGTCCCGTCCGGTGTCGCCGTGCCTACGGGATTCCCGCTCCGGCCACGTCACCGTTCAGACCGCGGGATGCCGCACCGCCAGGTCCCCGTAGCCTCCCGCGGACCAGACCCGGGTCCGGAACTCCTGCAGGGTCAGGGCCCGTTCGCCCTCGAAGTGGATCGTGCCGCAACGGCCGCAGTACCAGCCGGCCGACCAGACGCGGTCGGCGGCCACCCTGCCCGGTTCGGTCCGGCGGCGCCAGGCCCGTACGGCCCGGCCCGAGAGGGCGAGGAGGACCACGCCCGCGAGCAGCAGGGCCGCACCGATCCAGGCCAGATACGTCGCGGGCTGGTCGACCGCGAAGGGACCGGCGCCGTCGGTCCCGTAGAGCCGTGGGCTCGCGCCGTCCTCGAACCACTTCCCCTCGATCGCACCCCAGACGAAGGCGCCGGCCGCGGCGAGGAGGGACAGCACCCCGACGCAGCCGGCGGTGCCGTTGTCCGGCTCCTCGGGGGCGAGGGCCAGGGCCTTGGCCAGCGCCGAGTTCTCCTCGCGGTGCGTGACGCTGTCGTCCTCGCCGCCCCCGCGTTCGACCCGCATCTTGGCCTTGGCCGTGAGGTACGCGGCGGACACGCCGAGCACCCGGTCCTCCCGGCCGCACCGGGGACAGGCCAACGGCCCTGCCCCGCCCGGGCCTTCACCGCGCGCACCGGTGCCGATCCCGGAACTCGCCCCCGTGCCGCCTGCGTTCTCAGCCATCGCTCCCCGCCCCGCCGGTCCGGCGCCCGTCCCGGGCCCGAAGTCAGCACAGCGTAGCCAGCGGTCCCGGTAGCGGGTACCGGCCGGGGCAAACGATTCAGCCGACGGGCTCGCTCCACACCCCGGTCGCCAGCATGGTGTCGAGGGTCCGCGCGTACGGGGTGATGTCGAGCCCCTGCTCCGCGAGCCACGCGTCGGAGTAGTACTTGTCGAGATAGCGCTCGCCGCCGTCGCAGAGCAGGGTCACGACGCTGCCCGTGCGGCCCTCGGCCACCATCTCCGAGATGATCTTCAGGGCGCTCCACACCCCGGTCCCGGTGGAACCGCCCGCCTTGCGGCCGATCACCCGCTCCACCGCGCGGCACGCGGCGACGCTCGCGGCGTCCGGGACCCGCATCATCCGGTCGATGGCACCGGGGACGAAGCTCGGCTCCATCCGGGGCCGGCCGATGCCCTCGATGCGCGAGCCGCAGTCGCTGGTCGCGTGCGGGTCGTGACGGGTCCAGCCGTCGAAGAAGCAGGAGTTCTCCGGGTCCGGGACGCAGATGCGGGTGTCGTGCTGCATGTAGTGCACGTAGCGGGCGATGGTCGCGGAGGTGCCGCCGGTACCCGCCGTGGCCACGATCCAGGCGGGCTCGGGGTAACGCTCCAACCGCAGCTGCTGGTACATCGATTCGGCGATGTTGTTGTTGCCGCGCCAGTCCGTCGCCCGCTCCGCGTACGTGAACTGGTCCATGTAGTGCCCGCCGGTGCGGGCGGCCAGCTCGGCGGACTCCTCGTACATCTTCATCGAGTCGTCGACGAAGTGGCATTCGCCGCCGTGGAACTCGATCAGCCGGCACTTCTCGGGGCTCGTCGTGCGCGGCATGACGGCGATGAACGGGACGCCGATCAGCTTGGCGAAGTACGCCTCCGAGACGGCGGTGGAGCCGGACGAGGCCTCGATGACGGGGCGGCCGGGGCGGATCCAGCCGTTGCAGAGGGCGTAGAGGAACAGGGAGCGCGCGAGGCGGTGCTTGAGGGAGCCCGTCGGGTGGGTGGACTCGTCCTTGAGGTAGAGGTCGATGCCCCAGGCCTCGGGGAGCGGGAAGCGCAGGAGGTGGGTGTCGGCCGAGCGGTTCGCGTCCGCCTGCACCTTGCGGACGGCCTCCTTCAGCCACGCGCGGTAGTCCGCGTCACTGCGGTCGACGTCGATGGTCGTGGCGGTCGTACCGGTGGTGCTCATGCGCCGTGCTCCTTCGTACTTCCCGATGTCCCGAGGATTCCGCGGGCCCGGCGCCTCTTCGCCCGGCGCCGCCCGCTTTCGCAATGTACCCCCCTCACCTGCACAAACGGTCACTTTGGGTATCCATGCGAATGCCTTTCGATCGCGTTCGGTTGCACACCGGGCCACAGTGGGTGACCCTGGGGAAGTGTCACCGAGGGTGCAGCACCCGTAACACTGATGTCGGGGAGTCGCAGCCGTGATCAGTCATTCCCGCAGGCACTGCGTCGTTGAACTGCAGGCCCTGCCCTTGCGGATCGGACAGATCCGCCGAATCGTTTCGGCGCAACTGCGCCACTGGCAGCTCGACCCGCTCATAGACCGGGCTGCGCTCGGCGTGACGGAGCTGCTCAGCAACGTCCACCGTCATGCGCAGCCGGACAAGACCTGCACGGTCGAGATCGAGCTGCGCCTCGGCCGGCTGACCGTCTCCGTCTACGACAGCGATCCCCGGCTCCCGATGCTCCGGCACTCCGGGGACCGCGCGGCCGCAGCGGACCCGGCGACCGCCGGGGCCACCTGCCCCGCGAGCGGTTCTCCGGTCGACGCCCTGGAGACCTCGGGGCGCGGGCTCGCGCTCGTGGAGGCCCTCAGCGAGGCGTGGGGAGCCCGGGAGCAGGAGGACTGCCCGGGCAAGGTGGTGTGGTTCTCCCTGCGCGCCGCCCCCGGCCCGGCCGCACCGGAACACCACCCGGCGCACCTGCCCGAGCGGCCGGTGCACCTGTCCGAGCGGCCGGTGCACCTGACGGAGAAGCCCCGGAAGCCCGAGAAGAAGGCCGTACGGGACCCCGCGCCGGCCCTGCCCGTCGCCGCACCCGCCGAGCCGGTCTCCGCCGGCCTGTCGGTGACCGCCTCGGTCGGCGCCCGGCCCGGGTAGCCTCCGGCCGCCGCAGCCACCCGCGGCGGCCGCCGGCGGCTCAGGCCGCCGCGCCCAGGGTCCCGAGCGGATCGTCCAGTACCGGCTGCCACGCCAGCTCGGCGGCGCCGACCAGGCTGTTGTGGTCGAGCGTGCACGGCAGGATCGGCACGCCGCCGCTGCGCCCCCACAGGCTGCGGTCCGCGACCACCGCGCGCAGCCGCTCGGGGTCCGCGTAGAGCAGCTCGCGGTGGAGTCCGCCCAGGATGATGCGGTCCGGATTCAGGATGTTGACCAGGCCCGCGAGGCCCAGGCCGAGCCGGTCGATGAGCTCCTCGGTGGCCGCCCGCACCCCGGGGTCCGCGGATTCTTCGCGCAGCAGGTCACGGGCCTGCTGGAGCAGGGACACCTCCGGGCCGGGGGTGCGCCCGGCCGCGGTGAGGAAGGCCAGCGGGTCGGCCTCCACGTCGAGGCAGCCGCGGCTGCCGCAGTGGCAGGCGCGCCCCTCGGGGTTCACGGTGAGGTGGCCGACCTCCAGGGCCAGGCCCGAACTGCCGCTGTGCAGACGGCCGTCCAGGACGAGCGCCCCGCCGACCCCGCGGTGCCCGGTGGCCACGCACAGCAGGTGCTGCGCGCTGCGGCCGGCGCCGTGCCGGTGCTCGGCGAGCGCCGCGAGGTTCACGTCGTTGCCGGTCAGCGCCGGGCCGTCGATGCCGGCCTCCTTCACGCAGTCGGCGAAGATGGCCCGGACGGGGGAACCGGCGGGCCAGGCCAGGTGCAGCGGGTTCAGCGCCGTGCCCTCGGGCTCCGCGACCGCCGAGGGCACCGCGAGACCGGCGCCGATGCAGCGCCGGCCGGTCTGCGCGAGCAGCGCGGCCCCGGCTTCGACGACCGCGCCGAGCACCTGCGCGGGGTCGGCCGACACCGGGACCCTTCCGGGAGCCGTGGCGACGATCCGGCCGCCGAGGCCGACCAGAGCGGCCCGGAACCCGTCCGAGTGCACCTGCGCGGCCAGGGCCACCGGGCCGTTCTCGTCGACGGAGAGCCGGTGCGAGGGACGGCCCTGGGTGCCGCCGGCCCCGCCGGGGCGGGAGTCGACGCGGATCAGGCCCAGCGCCTCCAGTTCGGCGGCGACGGCGCCCGCGGTGGCGCGCGTGACACCGAGCTCGGCCGTCAGGACCGCGCGGGTCGGGGCCCGGCCGGTGTGGACGAGCTCCAGCGCCGGGCCGAGGGCGCCGCGGCCGCGTTCGAGCTTGGTCCGCGCGGAGCCGGCTGCCGGGGACGGCGTTACCGGGGCCGGGGGCGTTGCCTGGGGGGCCGTTGCCGATGCGCGGTCGGATCCCTCGGCCGAACCCGGCCCGTCGGTCCTGCCGGCCCCGTCGGTCCCGACGGTCTTGCCGGCCTCGTCGGCCCCGTCCGTGCCGTCCGTCCCGTCCGTACCGCCCGTCCCAGCGGACACCGTGGTCACATCCCCCACCTGCCGCGGGGCCCCGTCGCCGTTCATGACAGCGATCCTCGCATGATCGGAGGGTCCAGGACGCCGCCCGCTAGCCGAGCCCGCCGACCCGGAGCGTGATGTTCAGCCGCCCGGTCAGCCCGAGGCCCGGCGGAGCGGTCACGGGCAGGACTTTCGGCACCCCGTGAAAGGCCCGTCGGACGGGCCCGCCGAAGACGAACAGATCCCCGCTGCGCAGCTCAAGGTCCCGATACGGGCGCCCGCGCGAGGCGGTGTTGCCGAAGCGGAAGAGGCAGGAATCACCCAGGCTCAGCGAGACCACCGGGGCTTCCGAGCGCTCCTCGGCGTCCCGGTGCATGCCCATGCGGGAGTCGCCCTCGTAGAAGTTGACCAGGGCGATGTCGTAGGCGACGCCCGGATCCGGAACCTGCCCGTACGCCGCGGCCACGGCACTGCGTCCCAGCCGTGCGAGCCAGTCGGGCATCGCCTTGACCGGCGCCCCGTCCCCGTCGACGGCGGTGGGCGCGTACCCGTAGGGGTACCAGTGCAGCCCCAGGCACACCTGCCGGGCGGTCATGGTGCCCCCGCCCGGCGTGCGCACCGTGCGCAGCCCGGCGGGCGGGCGGGCCCACTCACGGCAGGCCTCCAGCAACTCCCGCTGCCGCCCGGCCCCCAGCCAGTCGGGCACGTGCACGGCCCCGGGCACGATCTCGGCGCGCTCGCGCGGGAAGAGCTCGCCGCCCGGGTGCTCCGTGTCCGGGTGCTCCGTGTCCGGGTTTCCGCTCTCCGGGTGCCTGCCCTCCAGGTTTCCGCTCTCCGGGTGCTCCATGGCCTCCGTCACCTGCTCCGCCGCCTTCTCCGTGGCTCCTCGGCCGCCGCCTCCGTGACCTCCATCATCCTTCGTTGTGCGCCCTGCGGGCGGCTGCCAGACTCCCGGCATGGAGATCATCAGCTATGTGAAGACCGTGGCCCGCGAGGGCGAGCAGCTCGCCGCAATCGCCGAACGGGCCGGTACGGACGCCCTGGTGCCCACCTGTCCGCAGTGGCGGGTCGCCGATCTGCTCCGCCACACCGGCTCCGTGCACCGCTGGGCCACCGGGTACGTGGCACGGGGTCTGACCGAGCGGGCGCCGTTCCCCCAGGCGCCGGAGCTGGTAGGAGAAGAACTGCTGGCCTGGTTCCGCGAGGGCCACGCCACGCTGGTGCGGACCCTGACCGGCACCTCGGCCGATGCACAGAGCTGGACCTTCCTGCCGACCTCGCCGCCCTCGCCGCTGGCCTTCTGGGCGCGGCGCCAGGCGCACGAGACCACCGTGCACCGGATGGACGCGGAGGCGGCACTGGGCGTGCCCTTCGGGGCCGTGGACCCGGGCTTCGCGGAGGACGGCGTGGACGAGCTGCTGACCGGCTTCCACGGGCGGCCGCAGAGCCGGGTCCGGACGGCGCAGCCGCGGGTGCTGCGGGTACGGGCCTCCGACACGGGTGCGGTGTGGACCGTGCACCTGTCGGCGGAGCCGGCGCGCACGGTACGCGCAGACGCCCACGGCACGGACGGCGCGGACGGCACGGATCCCGACTGCACGCTGACGGGCGAGGCCTCCTGGCTCTACTCGGCGCTGTGGAACCGGCAGCCGCTCACCGGACCGGGCGTCACCGGCGACGCCGAACTGGCCCGGCTCTGGGTGGACACGGCCGGAATCTGACCCCCGGACCGCTCCGGGTACTCCCTTGTCGCGGTGCGGTCCGGGCGGCGAGACTGCGCGTATGGAACGACGCAGCCAGGCCGACCGGGACGCGGTCACCATCGAGATCGTGTTCGCCTTCGTCAGCGGCGTGTTCGCGGCCGGACTCGCCTTCGCGGTCCTGTACGTGCCCGTCCTGGCCTTCGACCTCTCCCCCACGGCCGACCGGACCCTGGCGATGGCGGGCGGCGCCCTGGCCGCGACCGTATTCCTCCTCCGGGTCGCCCAGGTCCTGTGGCGCTTCGCCCACCGCCCGGAGCACCAGGGCCTCGAGGAGGGCTACGAGGACCTCAGCCACTCGTAGACCGCACGGGTTCGTAGGCTGGGCCGCATGGACTCGACACCCCGGCTCTCGCTCCTCGTTCTGTACACACCGCAGCTGGAGGACTGCCGCCGGTTCTACGCGGACCTGGGCCTGGCGTTCACCGCGGAGCGCCACGGCCGCGGGCCGGAGCACTACGCGGCGGTCCTGCCCGACGGCATGGTCCTCGAGCTCTACCCCGCCACCGACGAGCGTCTCACCGGCTCCCTGCGTCTCGGGCTGGCCGTCGACGCAGCCGCGGTGCGGCCGCCGCTCGCCCCGGGACGCCACCGGCTCGTGGACCCCGACGGCCGGACCGTCGAGGTCAGTGCCGTCGAGGTCACTGCCGTCGAGGTCACCGCGGTCGGGCGGACGGAGGGTGGCTCAGCCCAGGGTTGAGGCGTACGAGGTCTGGGCTCGGTACTTCCAAGTGGGCTGGGCGTTCCAGGGGTTGGGCATCTGCGCGCTGGTGGCGTACGCGTAGCCCGCGCCGCGTTCGAAGGCCGTGCGGAGCGTCGTACGCATCGCGGGGGCGTCGGGGACGTCGTGCACGAGGTGCCAGAACGCGGTGCCGCTCGGGTCGAGTTCGGCTCCGGAGCGGTAGCCGGTGAGGGCGTTGAAGACGTTGCCGCCGAGCCAGCCGGCGCCCGCGTAGGCCGCGTACGTGTCCTCGAAGGTGACGAAGACGTCGGCGGTGCGGCGGCCGGGCTCCAGGTAGCAGTCGGCGATGGCCGTACCGGGGTTGTTGACGACCAGGTCCGGCGCCCCGGGGGCCAGGGCCTCCATGGTGTCCTGCACGTAGCGCCGGAGCTCCGTGTAGTGGTCGCGGGTGGCGTTGTCCGGGCCGCAGTCGCGGCTGACCACGTCGAAGAAGATGCCGTCCACGTGGAGGCGGCCGTCGGGAGTCTTGAGGTAGTTGTCCACGGAGGCCTTCACGGCGGCGATGTCGCGGTTGCCGTGGTCGGTGTGGACGTAGCCGAGCACCTTGGTCTTCTCGCCGGTGGCGGTGGTTCCGGTGCGCAGCACGTCGGCGCGAGCCCGCCAGGGGCCGTCGAACGGGGAGTCGCCGTTGCCCGGGTTGACGACCACCACGGAAGCGGCCGGGCTGGTGGCGGTGAGATCGACGAGCATGGCGTCATTGGCCCAGACGTAGGCCGGGACGGCTATCTCCAGGCCCCGTACGCCGGCCGGTCTGGGTGTCGGTCTGACCTCGGGGGTCGGCGCCGGGGCGAGGGCCGGGGTGCGGTCCCGGGCTTGGGCGCGGCCCTGATCCGAACTCGCCGACGCGGTGACGGCCGGCGCCGGCGCGGCCAGTAAGAGGGTGGCCAGGACGGCGTAAACGGCCTTCGCGGCGCGGGTCATGACTGCTCCTCGGGGCGACGGCAGAGCGACGGCGGGGGCGGCGCCGGGACGAGGGCCGGGCGCCGGGAACAGCAGCCGGGACAGGCGGACGGGCCTACAGGCGGACAGGCGGACAGGACCGGTCCCGGTCCGAGGAACACTAGACGGGCCGCCGGGCGCAGCAGGGCCGATTCCCCCGCTTCAGTACGAGGAACTGACAAGCGAACCGTCCCCTCGCCGTCCGGTACGGGCCGACCGCCCCGCCGGTTCGGCCCGGCCCGGCCCTATACGGCGGGCAGGCCGACCCCGTGCGCCAGCTGCCCGGCGGCGTGCGCGAAGAAGGCGTCGCGGTCCTCGACGACCCGGTTGAACTGGCCGAACAGCTCGAAGGAGATCAGCCCGACGAGCTGCGCCCAGGCGGCGACCAGGGCCGCCGCGGCCTCGGGGGGCAGTCCTTCGGCGAAGTCCGCGGCCATCCGGGCGGCTTCGGGGCGCAGCTCGGCGGGGAGCGGCGGGAGGGCGATGCCGCGGCCCTCGTAGGCGGCGCGGACGATGGAGATGAGGGCGTTGCCCACGCGGGAGGCGGGGCCGACGGTGTCGAGCGGGGCAGTGTAGCCGGGGACGGGCGAGCCGTAGATTAGGGCGTACTCATGCGGGTGTTCCAGCGCCCAGGCGCGGACGGCCGCGCAGACCTCGGCCCAGCGGGCGCGGGGGGTGGCACCGGCGGCGAGCGAGCGGGTGTCGGCGGCCTCGGCGGCGGCGCCGACGCTGTTGTACGCGTCGACGATGAGGGCGGTGAGGAGCTCGTCGCGGCTGGGGAAGTAGCGGTAGAGGGCGGAGGAGACCATGCCCAGCTCGCGGGCGACGGCGCGCAGCGAGAGCTTGGCCGCGCCCTCCGCCGCGAGTGCGCGGCGCGCTTCGTCCTTGATGGCGGCGGTGACTTCGATGCGGGCTCGTTCCCTCGCCCCTCGCACGGTGCTCATGGGGCCAGTCTGCCACGCGTCCAGAGCACTGCCCACCATCAAGAGCATCGCTCCATTCCGAGAGCACCGCTCTTGCTTTGGATCGCCGATCCGTGCACACTGATCTCAAGCGAGAGCAGTGCTCTCCCCATCGCCCCGGAGGACACCATGAACGCGCCCCAGCCGTACTACGTCCAGGCCGGCCCCCTCGGCATCCGCTTCAACGCCCTCATCGGCAAGCTCGCCCGCATGGGCATGAGCCTGGCCGGAACGGCGGAACTGTCGGTGCGCGGCCGCACCTCCGGCACGATGCAGCGGATCCCGGTGAACCCGTACCACCAGGACGGCGCCCAGTACCTGGTCTCCGCCCGAGGCCACTCCCAATGGGTCCGCAACATGCGCGCCGCGGGCGGCGGCGAGCTCCGCCTGGGCCGCACCGTGCACGCCTTCACCGTCACCGAGATCACCGACCCCGCCGAGCAGGCCGTCGTACTGCGCGGCTACCTGAAGAAGTGGGGCTGGGAGGTCAACCGTTTCTTCAACGGCGTCACCGCGAAGTCCCCCGAACCCACCCTCCTGGCCGCCGCCCCCGACCACCCGATCTTCCGCATCACCCTCACCCCCTGACCCACCCTCCCGAGCACCCCACCGCCCGCACCCCGCAGCCCGCACCCCGATGCTTCAGCCCCAGCCCCAGAAACGCGGAGGCGGCCTCACCGGTGACCGGTGAGGCCGCCTCGCTCCGTACCTCGGGGGGCGCCGTTGCCCCTACGGGGCGGCGACTTCGAGCCCGGGATCAGGACCGGGGCGATTCCCGGCCTCAGTCCTCGTCCCCACCCTGGGCCCTACCCAGGCCCGCACCCCTTGGGCCCGTGGCGGGCCCCGCCGCGCGCCCCGCCCCGGGCCTCAGCCCTTGGCCCCGCCCTGGGTGCCCTCCTGCTCCGCAGGTCCGGGCTCGGGATGGGTCCCGGCCGCGGAGGTCGCCTCGGCGGCGGCGCCGGTACCGGCCAGGTCCCGGTTCCGGGACTGCCGGGCGTCCAGGACGTGCAGCGCCTTGCGCGCCAGCGGGTACGTCCGCACCATCTCGGCGAGCGTCAGCGAGCCCCGCGCGATCCGGGCGAAGGCCAGCCAGGCCGGACGGAAGCCCGTGATCGCCGCGTGCAGCAGGCCCGGCTTGGCCTCGAAGAGTTCGAGCATCCGCTTGCCGACGCCCATCTCCACGCCCAGCCCCGCCTTGACGGCGAAGGCGTAGTTGAGGGCCTGGCGGCGCGCGTCCACCGCGTCCTGGGCCTCGGAGATCTTCACCGCCCACTCCCCCGCGAGCCGCCCCGAGCGCAGCGCGAAGGAGATGCCCTCCCGGGTCCACGGCTCCAGCAGGCCGGCCGCGTCGCCCGCGACCAGTACCCGCCCGCGCGAAAGCGGCGATCCGGGCTTCCGGCAGCGGGTCAAGTGCCCGGAGGAGATGGCCGGTTCGAAGCCGGACAGCCCCAGCCGGGCGATGAAGTCGTCCAGGTACCGCTTCGTCGCGGCGCCCTCGCCCTTCGCCGAGATGACCCCGACCGTGAGGGTGTCGCCCTTGGGGAAGACCCAGCCGTAGCTGCCGGGCAGCGGCCCCCAGTCGATGAGGACCCGGCCCTTCCAGTCCGCGGCGACGGTCTCCGGGACGGGGATCTCCGCCTCCAGGCCGAGGTCGACCTGGTCCATCTCGACGCCGACGTGCGCGCCGATCCGGCTCGCGCTGCCGTCCGCGCCGACCACGGCCCGGGCCAGCACGGTCTCGCCGTCGGCGAGGACCACCGCGACGGTCCGCCGGTCGGGCACAGACGCCCCGTGCTGTTCCACGCGCGCGACGGCCGTGCCCGTACGGACCGTGGCGCCGGCCTTCTCCGCCTCGGCGACCAGCGCCGCGTCGAACTCGGGCCGGTTGATCAGCCCGAACAACATCTGCTTCGAGCGCCGGGTCCGGGCGAACTTCCCGTCCAGCGAGAAGGTGACCGCGTGCACGCGGTCCTTGAAGGGCAGCACGAAACCAGGCGGGAGCGCATCGCGCGAGGGGCCGATGATGCCTCCGCCACAGGTCTTGTACCGGGGCAGTTCCGCCTTCTCCAACAGCAGAACGCGCCGTCCCGCGGTGCCGGCCGCGTGCGCGGCCGAGGACCCGGCCGGCCCGGCCCCGACCACGACCACGTCCCACACCTCGCCCACCTCGCCGGTGTCCCCGGCCGTCTGCGCGTCCGCCCCCTGAGCGGTCTGTCCTGCCGCCGCGTCGCGTACGTCGCCGCTGTCGCTCTCGTCGCTGCTCACGATGTGCTGCTGCTCCTGATCATGCGGTTCATGCCGTTGCTCCGATGCCGGGGGAAATCCTACGGCGCGAGATCGACTGCCCCGTTGTGCGAGGATCGGAAGAGTCTTTTGCCGTAGCCCGCATACGCACATCCCGCGCATGCGGGAGGCGTACGCACAACCCGTACACGTACACCTACACCAACGTCGCACCCAAGAGGAGCGTGCCCATGCCGTCTCATCCGATCGCCGATACCGTCGCCTCGCTGATGCCCCGCGCCAAGCAGGAGCTGTCCGAGCTGGTGGCTTTCCAGTCGGTGGCGGACTGGGCCCAGTTCCCCCAGAGCGAGAGCCGGGCCGCCGCGAAGTGGGTGGCCGACGCGCTGCGCACCGAGGGCTTCCAGGACGTGGCGCTGCTCGACACCCCCGACGGCACCCAGTCGGTGTACGGGTTCCTGCCCGGCCCGGCGGACGCGCCGACGGTCCTGCTGTACGCGCACTACGACGTGCAGCCCCCGCTGGACGACGCGGCCTGGGTCTCCCCCGCCTTCGAGCTGACCGAGCGGAACGGCCGCTGGTACGGCCGCGGTACGGCGGACTGCAAGGGCGGATTCATCCTGCACCTGCTCGCGCTGCGCGCCCTGAAGGCCAACGGCGGCGTTCCGGTGAACGTGAAGGTGATCGTCGAGGGCTCGGAGGAGCAGGGCACCGGCGGGCTCCAGCAGTACGCGACGGCCCACCCCGAACTGCTGGCCGCCGACGCCGTCGTGATCGGTGACGCGGGCAACTTCCGTACGGGCCTGCCGACGGTCACCGCGACCCTGCGCGGCATGTGCCTGCTGAAGGTCAAGATCGACACCCTGGGCGGCAACCTGCACTCCGGCATGTTCGGCGGGGCCGCCCCCGACGCGATGGCCGCCCTGATCCAGCTGCTGGCCTCGCTGCGCGCGCCGGACGGTTCCACCACGGTGGACGGGCTGGCCTCGGACGCGGTGTGGGAGGGGCTCCAGTACCCGGAGGCCGAGTTCCGTTCCGACGCGAAGGTGCTCGACGGGGTCGAGCTGATCGGCGAGGGCACGATCGCGGACCGGCTGTGGTCGCGGCCGGCCGTCACGGTGCTGGCCATCGACTCCCCGCCGCTGGTCGGCGCCACCCCCTCGGTGCACGCGAGCGCGGGCGCGCTGGTGAGCCTGCGGGTGCCGCCGGGCCAGGACACGGCGGAGGCGATCAAGCTGCTGGAGGCGCACCTGGTGGCGCACACCCCGTGGAAGGCGCGCCTGGAGATCGAAGTCGTGGGCCAGGGACAGCCGTTCCAGGCGGACACGGCCAGCCCGGCGTACGCCTCGATGGCGCAGGCCATGCAGGCGGCCTACCCGGGTCAGGAGATGCAGATCAGCGGCATGGGCGGCTCCATTCCCCTGTGCAACACGCTGACCGAACTGTACCCGGACGCGGAGATGCTGCTCATCGGGCTGAGCGAGCCGGAGGCGCAGATCCACGCGGTGAACGAAAGCGTCTCCCCGGAGGAGCTGGAGCGCCTGTCGGTCACGGAGGCGCTGTTCCTCCTCAACTACGCGGAGTCCAAGCGCGCCTGACGGCCTGCCGGCCTCGTAGCCGGCGCTCCGGTCCCCGGCGGCGACGTCCCTACGGCGGCTACGCCAGGAGCGGACCACGCTGACGGCGCAACCCGCGCCGTCGGCGCGGTCCGTCCCCGTACGTTCGGGTGATGGACCTCGTAGAAGTCATCCCCGACCGCCTGCACATGCTCCGCTTCCCCATCGGCCAGGCTTACCTCTGGCGCGACGGCGGGGCCCTGACCCTGATCGACGCCGGTCAGGCCGGTTCGGCGGACGCGATCGAAGGGGCGATACGTTCCATCGGGCTGCTCCCGGAGCGGCTGGAGCGGATCGTCCTGACCCACTGCCACCGCGATCACGTCGGTGCGGCGGGCGAACTCGCCGCCCGCTGGGGCGCGGAGGTACTGGCGCACGCGCTCGACGCGCCGGTGATCCGCGGGGAGCAGCCGGTCCCGGAGCCGGTCCTGCTGGACTGGGAACTCCCCCTCTACGCACATGGCCTGACGGCCCCTCAGGCTCCGCCGACCCGGGTGGACCGGGAGGTGAAGGACGGCGAGGTGCTCCCCTTCGGCGAGGGCGCGGTCGTCGTCCATGCTCCGGGCCACACCCCGGGCAGCATCGGCATCCACCTCCCGGCGCACGGGGTGCTGTTCACGGGTGACTGCGTCGCGGGCGTCGGCCACGTGATGCTCGGCGTCTTCAACGTGGACCGCGCCCTGGCCGTCGAGTCGATGCTGCGCCTCGCCGGCCTGGCCCCGTCGGTGGCCTGCTTCGGCCACGGCGGCCCCCTGACGTCCGGCGCCGCGGCCACCCTCCTCGCGGCAGCACGGGCGGCGGCGGCTCCGGCATCCTGATACGCACGGGGGCCCGGCCGGGCGCAGCCATCGGAGCACCCGGTTACGGAACCGCCCGGCCCGCCTCCAGGTACACCGCCCGGCCCCGTTCGCGGGCCCGCAGGGCCCACCGGAGCCGCTCGTAGCGCACCGCGGGCAGCAGGTCCGCCGCCTCCTCCTCCGTCACGAACCGCCAGGCCCGCAGCTCCGGTCCGGGCAGCCGCAGCCGCCCGGTCTGCTCCGGCGACAGCCGGCCCCCGTCGAAGAGCAGCCGCAGGCCGCCGTAGCCCGCCGGAGGGCACGGCTGCTCCCAGTCGACGACCAGCAGCTCCGGGAGGCGTTCCAGTACGAGCCCGAGTTCCTCCTCGACCTCCCGTACCCCCGCGCACGCCGGGGCCTCCCCCGCTTCTACGACCCCGCCGGGGAACTCCCAGCCCGGCTTGTACGTCGGATCCACCAGCAGCACCCGGTCCGCGTCGTCGAAGAGCAGCACCCCGGCCGCGACCGTCTCGCGCGTCGGCTGCGGGGTCTGCACGATGTCGCAGACCCGGGCCGTGCCGGTGCGTACGGCCTCGGCGATCCGCTCGGCCGTCTCCCGTACGGTCAGGGCGCCGTTGTCGATGACGTGCGCGTCGGCCGCCAGCCAGCCCAGTGCGTGCTGGTAGGCCGGGATGTGGTCGTAGGCCCACTGCCGCACCCGCAGGTCCACGTCCTGCGCCGCCCCGGGCTCCTCCCGGGTGGCGATCCGCTTCCGCAGGATCGTTTCCTCCGGGGCGAGCAACACGTGCCGCACCGCGATCCTGCGCGCCGCGAGCCCCCCGAAGATCTCGTCCCGGTACTCCTGCCGCAGCAGCGTCATGGGGACCACCAGCACCCCGCCCAGCTCCGCCAGCATCGCGGCCGCCGTGTCCACGACGAGCCGGCGCCAACTCGGCAGGTCCTGGTAGTCGGACACCTCCGCGAGGCGTTTGCGCGGCAGCAGCACGCGCAGCGCGTCACCGATGAACTCCGGGTCGAACAAGGTGCTCTCCGGCAGGAGGCCGGTCAGCTCGCGCGCTGTGCTGCTCTTCCCGGCGCCGAAGGTGCCGTTGATCCAGACAATCACGTCTACCCCTCTCCCGATGCCCCCAGTGGCTTGCCCGCACCACCCTGCCACGGAAACCCCGGTGCTCCGCCGAGTGCTTATCCTCAAGGTCAGGGGCCCGTCCGCAGCGCCGGGCCCGCACCGACGCAGCGCCGCCCTTCCGGAGGTCCGACACCGTGCCGCACTCCCGCCGCCCGCCCGAGCCCCGCTACGGCAACCGGCCGACCATGAAGGACGTGGCGGCCCGGGCCGGCGTGGGCCTCAAAACGGTGTCGCGCGTGGTCAACGGCGAGCCGGGCGTCACTCCGGACACCGAGCAGCGGGTCCAGGAGGCCATCGCGGCCCTCGGTTTCCGCCGCAACGACAGTGCGCGCGTGCTGCGCAAAGGGCGCACCGCGACCGTCGGGCTGGTCCTGGAGGACCTCTCCGACCCCTTCTACGGGCCGCTCAACCGGGCCGTGGAGGAGGTGGCGCGCGCCCACGGCGCCCTGCTCATCAACGGCTCCAGCGACGAGGACCCCGAGCGCGAGCGGGAGTTGGCGCTCGCGCTGTGCGCGCGCCGGGTGGACGGGCTCGTGGTGATCCCGGCCGGGGACGACCACCGCTACCTGGAGCCGGAGATCCGGGCCGGGGTGGCCACGGTGTTCGTGGACCGCCCGGCGGGGCGGATCGAGGCGGACGTGGTGCTGTCCGACAGTTTCGGGGGCGCCCGCAACGGGGTGGCCCACCTGATCGCGGGCGGGCACCACCGGATCGGCTTCATCGGCGACCAGCCGCACATCCACACGGCGACCGAGCGTCTGCGGGGCTACCGCGCGGCCATGGCGGACGCCGGCCTGCCCGTCGCCGAATCCTGGATCTCCCTCGGCACGACGGCCCCGGAGCGCGTTTCGGCCGCCGCCCGGGCGATGCTGTCCGGCCCGGAGCCGGTCACGGCCCTCTTCGCCGGCAACAACCGCGTGACGGTCACGGCCGTACGCGTCCTCGCGCCGCTCCCCCGACCTGTGGCCCTGGTCGGCTTCGACGACTTCGAACTCGCCGACCTGCTGAACCCCGGCATCACGGTCATCGCCCAGGACGCCGCGGCCCTGGGCCGGGTGGCCACGGACCGCCTCTTCCAGCGCCTGGCGGGCGCCGACCTCCCCCCGGCCCGCATCGAACTCCCCACCCGCCTGATCCCCCGCGGCTCGGGCGAGCTCCGGCCGGCCGGCTGAGCGAGGGGCGGATAGCGGAGAGCGGGGAGCGGGAACGCCGAAGGCCCGGCCGGGGGCAGACCGGCCGGGCCTCGTACGGGGGCTACGCGCCTCAGGCGGTGGCCGTCAGGGTCGCCGAGCGGCGCGGGATGGCGAAGGCGTCGAGCTCCGCGCGGGTCAGGCCGGTCAGGGCGGTGACCTCGTCGGCGCCGACGGCGCCGCAGTCCAGGCCGCGGACCAGGTAGCCGGCCAGGGCCTTCGCGGTGGCGGGCTCGTCCATGACGTCGCCCTCGATCTTGGCGACGTACGCCTTCAGGCGCGCGGCGGCGGTTTCGAGGCCCTCGCGGTAGAAGACGAAGACGGCCGCGTAGCGGGTCGGCAGGTGCGCCGGGTGCATGTCCCAGCCCTGGTAGTAGGCGCGGGCCAGGGCGCGGCGGGTGAGGCCGTAGTGGAGCTTCCAGGCCTCGTGGACGTGCTCGGTGGTGCCGATGGGCAGGACGTTGGTCGAGCCGTCGGAGACGCGCACGCCGGTGCCGGCGGCCGCGACCTGCATGATCGCCTTGGCGTGGTCGGCGGCGGGGTGGTCGCTCGACTGGTACGCGGCCGAGACGCCGACGCAGGCGCTGTAGTCGAAGGTGCCGTAGTGCAGGCCGGTGGCGCGGCCCTTGGAGGCCTCGATCATCCGGGCGACCGCGGCGGTGCCGTCGGAGGCCAGGATGGACTGGCTGGTCTCGATCTGGATCTCGAAGCCGATCCGGCCCGGGCGCAGGCCGCGGGCGGTCTCGAAGGCCTCCAGCAGCTGCACGAAGGCCGTGACCTGCTCGGGGTAGGTGACCTTGGGCAGGGTCAGGACCAGGCCCTCGGGCAGTCCGCCGTGCGCGAGCAGGCCGGAGAGGAAGATGTCGGTGGTCCGGATGCCGCGGTCGCGGACGTTGGACTCCATGCACTTCATCCGGATGCCCATGTACGGGGCGTTCGTGCCGTTGGAGAAGGCCTCGGCGACGAGGCGGGCGGCGCGGGCCGCGGCCTGGTCCTCCTCCTCGTCGGAACGGACGCCGAAGCCGTCCTCGAAGTCGACGCGCAGGTCCTCGATGGGCTCGGAGGCCAGCTTGGCGCGGACGCGGTCGTAGACCGGTACCGCCAGCTCGTCGGAGATGCCGAGTACCTTGGCGAAGGTGGCCGCGTCCGGGGCGTGCTCGTCGAGGGCCGCGAGGGCCTGGTCGCCCCAGGTGCGGATGGTGTCGGCCGCGAAGACGTCACCGGGCACGTAGACCGTGTGGATGGGCTGACGGGTGCCGGGGTCGCCCGGGTAGTGGCGCGCGAGTTCCGCGTCCACCGGCTTGAGGGAAGCGCTGATGCCCTCGCTGACCGCGCCTGCGAGGCTCGTCGCCACCTTCTCCTGCTGACCCATCGTGCACTCTCCTCTTTTCCGCTTCACGGAATCTTAGATCCGCATTACAGAATTTAGTCACGGGGTTCCGCTCAGTCAATGGTCCCTCCGCCGTCCTGGGCAAACGACTCGGGGCCGTGCGGTGAGAAACACCACACGGCCCCGGAGACCACTTACCCGCAGGTCAAAGCCTGCGGCAGGGTTTTAGCCCTTGCGCGCCTTGATCTCGTCGGTCAGCTGGGGGACGACCGCGAACAGGTCGCCGACCACGCCGTAGTCGACGAGGTCGAAGATCGGGGCCTCGGCGTCCTTGTTGATCGCGACGATCGTCTTGGACGTCTGCATGCCCGCCCGGTGCTGGATCGCGCCCGAGATGCCGGAGGCGATGTACAGCTGCGGGGAGACCGACTTGCCGGTCTGGCCGACCTGGTTGGAGTGCGGGTACCAGCCGGCGTCCACGGCGGCGCGCGAGGCGCCGACGGCCGCACCGAGGGAGTCCGCGAGGGCCTCGATGATGTGGAAGTTCTCGGCGCCGTTGACGCCGCGGCCGCCGGAGACCACGATCGCGGCCTCGGTCAGCTCGGGGCGGCCGGTCGACTCGCGCGGGGTGCGGGAGGTGACCTTGGTGCCGGTGGCCAGCGCGCCGAAGGTGACGGCGAGCGCCTCGACGGTGCCGGCGGCCGGAGCGGCCTCGACCGGGGCCGAGTTGGGCTTCACGGTGATGACCGGGGTGCCCTTGGAGACGCGGGACTTGGTGCTGAAGGACGCGGCGAACGCGGCCTGCGTCGCGACCGGGCCCTCGTCACCCGCCTCCAGGTCGGTGGCATCGGTGATGATGCCGGAGCCGATGCGGACGGCCAGGCGGGCGCCGATCTCCTTGTTCTCCGCGGAGGAGGGGAGCAGGACGGCCGCCGGGGACACGGCGGCGTACGCGGCCTGGAGCGCGTCCACCTTCGGTACGACGAGGTAGTCGGAGAACTCCGGGGCGTCGGCGGTGAGGACCTTGACGGCACCGTGCTCGGCGAGCACGGCGGCGGTGGCCTCGGCACCGGCGCCGAGGGCGACGGCGACGGGCTCGCCGATGCGGCGGGCCAGCGTCAGCAGTTCGAGGGTGGGCTTGCGGACGGCGCCGTCGACGTGGTCGACGTAGACGAGGACTTCAGCCATGGGGATGCTCCTGCGAATGCGAAGTAGTCAGGGGGTATCGAGAGGTGACCGAAGCTCTAGATGAACTTCTGGCCGGCCAGGAACTCGGCCAGCGACTTGCCGCCCTCGCCCTCGTCCTTGACGATCGTGCCGGCGGTGCGGGCCGGACGCTGGGTCGCGGAGTCGACCGCGGTCCAGGAGCCTTCGAGACCGACCTCGTCGGACTCGATGTCCAGCTCCTCCAGGTCCCAGGACTCCACCGGCTTCTTCTTGGCCGCCATGATGCCCTTGAAGGACGGGTAGCGGGCCTCGCCCGACTGGTCCGTCACCGAGACGAGCGCCGGGAGGGAGGCCTCCAGCTGCTCGCTCGCGGTGTCGCCGTCGCGGCGGCCGGTCACGGTACCGTTGGGGCCCCCCTCGACCTTGACCTCGGAGAGCAGGGTGACCTGCGGGACGCCCAGGCGCTCGGCCAGGATCGCCGGGAGGACGCCCATGGTGCCGTCCGTCGAGGCCATGCCCGTGATGACCAGGTCGTACCCGGCCTTCTCGATCGCCTTGGCCAGCACCAGCGAGGTCGCCATGACGTCGCTGCCGTGCAGGTCGTCGTCCTCGACGTGGATGGCCTTGTCGGCACCCATCGACAGCGCCTTGCGCAGCGCGTCCTTCGCGTCCTCGGGGCCCACCGTCAGGACGGTGATCTCCGCGTCGTCGGCCTCGTCGGCGATCTGCAGCGCCTGCTCGACGGCGTACTCGTCGAGCTCCGACAGCAGGCCGTCGACGTCGTCACGGTTGACGGTCAGGTCTTCGGTGAACTGCCGGTCGCCAGTGGCGTCGGGCACGTACTTCACACAGACAACGATCCTCAGGCTCACGCCGGCTCTCCTACCGCATCGACATTTCTGGTACCGCCTTGTGCAGGCAGCATAGGCGCCATCTCGGGCCGTTCCCGACGGGGCGGCCCGCGCTCCGTCAGGAATGTTACTCGTCAGTACACAGCGGGTCCCGCCAGGTTGCAAGGGCGGTGAACTGTGATCTGGCCAACGCCGGTGGAACCTGCCCCAGCAGGGACGATTCAGTCCCTCAACGCGTTGAAGCGCCCCTGGTGGTACAGCAGCGGACGCCCCTCGCCGGCCGGGTCCCCCACGGGATCCCCCGCCGGGTCCCCGGCGACCGCCTCCGCGATGATCACCCGGTGCTCGCCGGCCGGAACCCGCGCCACGACCCGGCACACCAGCCAGGCCAGCACGCCGCCCAGCACCGGAACCCCGTGCGGGCCCGGCGCCCAGTCGGTCGCCGGCCCGAAGCGGTCGGCACCGTTGCGGGCGAACAGCCCGGCCAGCTCCGCCTGGTGCTCGCCGAGTATGTGGACCCCGAGGTACTCGCAGTCGCGTATCGCGGGCCAGCTGGAGGACCCGGTGCCGATGGTGAACGACAGCAGCGGGGGGTCGGCGGAGACGGAGTTGAGCGAGGTCGCGGTGAAACCCGCCGGCCGGCCGCCGCTCTCGGCGGTGATCACGGCGACGCCCGCGGCGTGCCGGCGGAACACCGAGCGCAACAGCGCGGGCGAGCCGGGCAGGCCGGCGCCGGTCCGTGGGGACGGAGCCGTCGGAGCCGTCATCAGGAGGTGCCCCGTCCGTAAAGCAGGAGTTCATACCGCATGTCGCAAGCGTGGCGATCTCCCGTGTACACAGTCAAGCCTGATCGGGCAGATGTAGGGCGCGTCACGCTGCGTGCGGGCGCATGTACCGGCTCACCGGACGCCCGCGCCGGCCGCAGCGGTCCCGGCCCGCCGCCGGTCGCCGCGTTCCGCCCCGGGTCACACGGCGGCGCCCAGGGCGGCGATCACGTCCGCCTTGCGCGGCATTCCGGCGGCCCGCCGCACGATCCGGCCGGCCGCGTCGAGGACCAGTACGGTCGGGGTCTTCTCGATGCCGAGGGCCCGTACGAGGTCCAGGTTCTTCTCGGCGTCGATCTCGATGTGGCGGACGCCCGCGACCATGGCCGCGACCTCGTCCAGGATCCGCCGGGTGGCCCGGCAGGGCTGGCAGAAGGCGCTGGAGAACTGCACGAGCGTGGCCCGCTCCCCCGGTTCGGCGCCCAGTTCGGCGATGCCCAGCCGGCCCTCGCCCCGACGCTCGCCCCGGCCCGCACCCTCGTCCCGCTCGCCTGCGCGCACCCGCGCCCCCGTCTCCGCCGTCACCTTGCCCGTACCGGCACTCGTCCATCATCCCGGTACGGCCGTACGCTGATCGGAGCGCCCCACGGACGCGCCGCATTCCCTGCGTGACGAGAATCTCGCCGGGCACGAGCGTCTGGGCTGGCCTGCGGCTCTCGTATGGGGCACGATCCCCCATGGCCGCGTACCTACGCTGCCGTAACTTCCGGCCGGGAGCACCTCCAGGCAGAAAGCGGGGTCTCCCCACCATGGCTGAGCTCGTCTACCCCCCGGTTATCGGTGCCGCGCACACCCTCTTCCGTGCGCTCGACGTCCGCATCGACATGAAGGGCACCGAGAACATCCCGCGCAAGGGCGGGGCCGTTCTGGTGTCGAACCACATCGGCTACCTCGACTTCATCTTCGCCGGGCTGACCGCGCGCCCGCAGAAGCGGCTCGTCCGCTTCATGGCGAAGGAGTCGGTGTTCCGGCACAAGGTGTCCGGCCCGCTGATGCGCGCCATGAAGCACATCCCGGTGGACCGCGCCCAGGGCGAGACGGCCTACCAGCACGCGCTCGACTCGCTGCGCTCCGGCGAGATCATCGGCGTGTTCCCGGAGGCGACGATCTCCCAGTCCTTCACGCTCAAGAGCTTCAAGTCCGGTGCGGCGCGCATGGCCCAGGAGGCCGGCGTCCCGCTGATCCCCGTGGCGCTGTGGGGGACGCAGCGGATGTGGACCAAGGGCCGTCCCAAGGACCTCAAGCGCAGCCACATCCCGGTGACGATGCGGGTGGGCGAGCCGCTGGAGGCTCCCTCCGACCAGTACGCCGGGGCCATCACCCGCCGGCTGCGCGAGCGGGTGCAGGAGCTGCTCGACGCCGCGCAGGCCGCCTACCCGGCCAAGCCCAAGGGCACCGAGGACTCCTGGTGGCTGCCGGCCCACCTCGGCGGCACCGCGCCGACCCCGGCGCAGGTCAAGGAAGCCGGCTGAGCCGTTCGCGCGGATCGCGGCCCCGCCCGTCCCCGAAAACCGCGATCCTTTCGCCCTACACCGGTATGGCGTAGCCTCGCAGCCTCTGCCACGTCCTCTGGCGAAAGGGGCCGGAATGCCGGGGCTCGGACGGTACTTGGCCGCGGCGCTGGCGGCCCGCTTCGCCTCCGAGGGCATGGGCATGGCCGTCGTACTGCTCGCCCTCCAGCGGACCGGGAGCGCGGCCCACGGCGCGTTCGTCCTGACCGCCTGGCTGGCCCCGCACGTGCTCGCGGCCCCGCTCGCGGGCGCCGCCGCGGCCAGGTCGCGCCGGCCCCGCCTCTTCCACGTGGGCGCCCTGGCGGGCTTCACCACGGCCGTGGCGGCGCTGGCGCTCCTGCTCGGCCGCGCCCCGACACCGGTGGTGCTCGCGGTGGCCGTACTCGGCGGCTCCTGCGGGCCGATGGTGACGGGCGGGCTCTCCAGCCTGGTGGCGGGACTGATCCCGCCCGGTCCCGCGCGGGACCGGGCCTACGGCTGGGACGCCTCGACGTACAACGGCGCGGCCGTGACCGCCCCGGCAGCGGTGAGCCTGGTCGCGGCCTTCGGTTCGGCCGGGCCCGCGATGGGACTGCTGGCCGCGTCCGGCGCACTGGCAGCGGCACTGGCGGCGACGCTCCCCTACGCGGAACCCGGCCGCGGGGCCACCCCCGGCGCACCCCGGGCCGGGATGGGCGCCGGGCTGGCCGCCCTGTGGCGGGTCCCGCAGCTGCGGGCCATCACCTCGGCCACGACCCTGGCCTTCCTGGGCCTCGGGGCGCTCACCGTCACCTCGGTCCTGCTGGCGACCTCGCTCGGCAGCCCGGGCGGCGGCGGCGTGCTGATGACCGCATTCGCCCTGGGCGCCCTGACCGGCTCGCTGACGCTGGGCAGGATCACGACCGTGCCTCCGGGCCGGCTCGCCCGCTGGGCCATGGCGGCGACCGGGGTGGCGCTGACCGTGGCCGCGTTCACCCCGTCCCTCCCGCTCGCGGCCGTGGCGTTCGCCGCGGCCGGGGTGTGCGACGGGCCGCTGCTGACGGCCACCCTGCGGATCCGCTCGGAGTTCGCGCCCGACGGGACGCGGACCCAGGTGTTCACCCTCGGCGCCGGACTGAAGGTGACGGCCGCCTCGACGGGCGCCGCCCTCGTGGGGCTCGCCGCCGATGTCCGGCCCTGGATCCTGGTGCTCGCGATCGCGGTCCTGCAGCTGGCCGCCGCCCTGCTGCACACCGTGGTGACGGCGCGCAGCCGCGTACGGGACACGACGGGCGCCGCCGCCCCGGCGGCTACAGCGCCGTCGGCAGGTTCCGCCACAACTGCGGCCGGTCCGCGGACTCCTGGAGCACCTTGAGCGTGGCCGGGTGCGCGGCCGCGTACAGCCCGGGGTAGTCGATCTCGCCGAGCTCCGGGCGTACGGGGAAGGCGAGTTGTTCGCGGTCGAGGACGAACTGGGCGTCCACACCCGGCTTGTTGCCCCGGGGGTCCACCCGGGACCACGTCCCGCTGCCGGGCAGGCGCAGCGCGACGAGGCCGTGGATGACGAGGTTCGCTCCCTGGTCGTCGCCCAGCAGCTGGTAGCAGAGGCCGGCCGGGATGCCCCGGGCGCGCAGCAGCGCGGTCAGCGCGTGGGACTTGGCGTAGCAGATCCCGTTGCGCGTACGGAGGACGTCGGAGGCGCGCCAGGCGACGCGGTCGTCCCCGGAGTCGGCGGAGTGCGGGATGGTGTCACGGACGAACTCGAAGGCCGCTTTGGCGTATGAATATGCATCGCCGGTGGCGGTCCACAAGGCGTCGGCCGTCTCCTGGACCAGCGGATGGCCGTGGTCCACCACGTCATCGGCGGCCAGGTAGGCGGCAAGGTCAGTATGCTCCTGGATCAATTCCATGATCCAGGAGCATACTCATGCATGGTTCTGCATGCCTATAGATTAATGGTGATGGCTGGACTGCCTAGCGGGCCAGCTCTTCCTTGAGGGCCTGGAGGAAGCCGTCCACGTCCTCTTCCTGGGTGTCGTAGCTGCACATCCACCGGACGTCGCCCGCGATCTCGTCCCAGAAGTAGAAGCGGTAGCGCTCCTGCAGCCGCCTCGAGACCTCGTGCGGGAGCCGCGCGAACACCGCGTTCGCCTGCACGGGGTAGAGGATCTCCACTCCGTCGGTCTCGCGCACCCCGGCCGCCAGCCGCTGCGCCATCGCGTTGGCGTGGCGGGCGTTGCGCAGCCACAGGTCCTTCGCGAGGAGCGCTTCGAGCTGCACCGACACGAAGCGCATCTTCGAGGCGAGCTGCATCGACATCTTGCGGATGTGCTTCATCTGCCGGACGGAGTCCGGGTTCAGCACGACGACGGCCTCGCCGGCCATCATCCCGTTCTTGGTGCCGCCGTAGGACAGCACGTCCACGCCGACCGCGTTGGTGAAGCTGCGCATCGGCACGTCGAGGGAGGCCGCGGCGTTGGCTATCCGGGCGCCGTCGAGGTGGACCTTCATCCCCTTGGCGTGCGCGTGCTCGCAGATCGCACGGATCTCGTCCACGGTGTAGACCGTACCGAGCTCGGTGTTCTGGGTGATCGAGACGACCTGCGGCATCGCCCGGTGCTCGTCCTCCCAGCCCCAGGCCTGCCGGTCGATGAGCTCGGGGGTGAGCTTGCCGTCCGGCGTGGGGACGGTGAGCAGCTTGAGGCCCGCCATCCGCTCGGGCGCACCGCCCTCGTCGACGTTGATGTGCGCCGACTCGGCGCAGACCACCGCGCCCCAGCGGTCGGTGAGCGCCTGCAGGGCGGTCACGTTGGCGCCGGTGCCGTTGAAGACCGGGTAGGCCTCGGCGTGCGGGCCGAAGTGGCCGCGGAAGACCTGCTGGAGGTTTTCGGTGTACTCGTCGTCTCCGTAGGAGACCTGGTGACCGCCGTTGGCGAGCGCGATGGCCGCGAGGATCTCCGGGTGGATCCCGGCGTAGTTGTCGCTCGCGAAACCGCGCACCGCCGGGTCGTGGTGCCGGCGGGCGTCGGTCCGCGCGGCGGACTTGCGTATCGCGGTCTTCACGGCACCGGCCTTCGCGGCACCGGTCTTCACGGTTGGGGGGTGAGCCACAGGCGCTGTCCGTTCACATCGGTGGCGGGCCGCTCCCAGACGCCGGCGATGGCCTCGGCCAGCTCCTTGACGTCGGTGAAGCCCGCGAACTTCGCAGTGGGACGCTCGGCGCGCATCGCGTCGTGTACCAATGCCTTGATCACAAGGATCGCAGCAGCGGCGCCCGGACCGTCCTCGCCGCCCGATTTGCGGAAGGAATCCGCCATCGCGAGGGTCCAGGCCTCGGCCGCCGCCTTGCCCGCGTTGTACGCGGCGTTGTTGGCGACCGGCTTGTGCGCACCGGACTGGCTGACCAGGACGTAGCGTCCGCGGTCGCTGCGCAGCAGCCCGTCGTGGAAGGCGAGGGTGGTGTGCTGGACCGTGCGGATGAGGAGCTTCTCCAGGAAGGCCCAGTCCGCGAGGTCGACGTCGGTGAAGGTCTTGCTGCCGCGCCAGCCGCCGACGAGGTGGACCAGGCCGTCGATGCGGCCGAACTCCTTCTCGGTCTGCTCGGCCCAGGCCTTGGTGGCGTCCAGGTCGAGCAGGTCGACGGTGTCACCGGTGATGGTGGCGCCGCCGTGGGCGTAGCGCGCGGCGTCCACGGCCTCCGCGAGGCGGCCCGCGTCGGCGTCGGAGGCGACGACCACGGCTCCCGCCTCGGCGAGGCGGAGCAGGGTGGCGCGGCCGGCGGGCCCGCCGGCCCCCGACACCGCCACTACCGCCCCGTGGAGCTTCCCGTTCCCGTTACCGGAGCCGTTCATCTGTGCAGCCTCCTGTGGGCGAGCGCTCACGCGGCGACCCGCGCGGCGGTCTCGCGTTCCGCGGCGTTCCCTGCCGTGATGCCCTTGGTCGAGGCGATCACGCCCTTGAGCTTCTTGGCCAGGGCCTCATAGAACATGCTCAGCGGAAACTCGTCCGGAAGCACGTCGTCCACGAGTTTGCGGGGCGGCTGCGTCAGGTCCAGGGCGTCGGGGCCCTTGGCCCACTTGGAGCCCGGGTGGGGGGCGAGGTACTCGGCGACCAGGTCGTACGCCTTGAACCAGTGGACGAGCTTCGGGCGGTCGATGCCGGCCCGGTAGAGGTCCTCGATCTCGGCGCAGAGCTGGTTGGTGACCTGCGGGGCGCGCATCCAGTCGATCTTCAGCTTGTTGTCCGTCCAGCGCACGACGTCGTGCTTGTGGAGGTACGCGAAGAGGAGCTGTCCGCCGAGGCCGTCGTAGTTGCGGGTGCGGTCGCCGGACACCGGGAAGCGGAACATCCGGTCGAAGAGGACGGCGTACTGCACGTCGCGGCCGTGCTCGTTGCCCTCGGACTCCAGCTTCACGGCCTCCTTGAAGGCGGTGAGGTCGCAGCGCAGCTCCTCCAGGCCGTACATCCAGAACGGCTGGCGCTGCTTGATCATGAAGGGGTCGAACGGCAGGTCGCCGTGGCTGTGGGTGCGGTCGTGGACCATGTCCCACAGGACGAAGGCCTTCTCGCAGCGCTCCTGGTCCTCGACCATCCGGGCGATGTCCTCGGGCAGCTCGATGCCCAGGATGTCCACGGCGGCCTCGGTGACCTTGCGGTACCGGGCGGCCTCGCGGTCGCAGAAGATGCCGCCCCAGGTGAAGCGCTCGGGGGCCTCGCGCACGGCGATGGTCTCCGGGAAGAGCACGGCGGAGTGGGTGTCGTAGCCCGGGGTGAAGTCCTCGAAGGTGATGCCGAGGAAGAGCGGGTTGTCGTACCGGGTGCGCTCCAGCTCGGAGAGCCACTCGGGCCACACCATCTTCAGTACGACGGCTTCGAGGTTGCGGTCCGGGTTGCCGTTCTGCGTGTACATGGGGAAGACCACGAGGTGCTGGAGCCCGTCGGCGCGCTGGGCGGCCGGGGCGAAGGCCAGCAGGGAGTCGAGGAAGTCCGGCACGCCGAAGCCGCCGTCGGCCCACTTGCGCAGGTCGCCGATGAGGGCACGGTGGTACGCCGCCGCGTGCGGGAGCAGCGGCGACAGGGCCCCGATGCCCTCGATCACGCGCTCGACCGCGGACTGGACGGTGCCGCGGGCGTGCTCGCCCTCGGCCTCGAAGTCGATGGAGCCGTCGGCCGACTGCCAGGGCCGGATCTCCTCCACGGCGGCCTTGAGCCCGGGCCACGCCGGGTGGTCGACCACCCGTACACCAGCGGTTATCACGGCACCGCCGGTACCCGGCACAAGAGTTTCCGTCATGTCACTTCCTCCACAGGAGAACCTCACGTCGGCACAGCGTAAGCGCGTGAGGCTCTTCCGCTCAAGAGGAGATCCGGGAAATTATCCTGCATCACCCCCGGTTCCACCGGAAGTCTTCCCGTTCTTATGGGTGGAGTCGATGACTTCGCCCAGTCGCACCAAGGTCTGACGGGCCTCTGGGAGTACGCCGGCCAGGGCGAGGAACCCGTGGAACATCCCGGGGCGGGAGTCGAGGGCCGAACGGACCCCGGCCCCGAGCAGCCGGTGGTGGTACGCCTCGCCCTCGTCCCGCAGCGGATCGCAGCCGGCGACCACCACGTACGCGGGCGGCAGCCCCCGCGGATCCCCGGCGAGCGGGGAGGCCAGCGGATGGCCGCCGTCGCCGTCGGGGCCGAGGTACTGCTCCCAGAACCAGCGCAGGTGCGCCGCGGTCAGGAAGTACCCCTCGGCGTTGCTCCGGTAGGACCCGGTGTCCTGGCCGGCGTCCAGGCACGGGTAGATCAGTACCTGGAGCGCGACGGCGGGGCCCCCGCGCTCGCGCGCCAGCAGGCAGGAGGCGGCCGCGAGGTTCCCGCCCGCGCTGTCACCCGCCACGACCAGCGCGTCCGGATCCCCGCCGAGCTCGTCGAGGTGTGCGCCGGCCCAGCACAGGGCGGCGTACGCGTCGTGGACGGCGGCGGGGAAGCGGGCCTCGGGCGCCCGCCGGTAGTCCACCGAGACCAGGACGGCGCCGGAGGCCCGGCACAGCGCCCGCGCGGTGGCGTCGTAGCCGTCGAGGTCGCCCAGGACCCAGCCGCCGCCGTGGCAGAACACCACGGTGGGCCGGGGACCGGGCCACCGCTCCGGGTCCGGGTAATAGACGCGTACGGGGACCGCCGGCGCCCCGGCCGGCCCGGGGACCTCCCGGTCCTCCACGGCCCCCACCACGGCCGGCCGGGCCGTCGCGGGCACGGCGGCGAGGATCCGGCGGGCCTCGTCGGCCTCGGTGACGCGGCCCCCGAGGTCGGGGAAGAGGGAGGCCAGCGCGTCGGCGTAGGGCCGGGCGGCGGGATCGAGCCGGTCGGCCGGGGCGGTTCCGGGCGTTTCGCCGCCCACGACCTCGTCGTCCACGGCCTCGTCGTCCACGGTTTCTTCGTCCACGGTTTCTTCGTCCACGGCGGCGGTCCTACGCCTGCTGGTTCGCGAAATGCGGGATGACCTTCTCGCCCCACTGCCGCAGGGTCTCCAGGCAGGCCTCCTGCGGCACGGTGCCCATCTGGATGAGGCACATGATCTCGTCGGCCCCCGCCTCCCGCAGCCGCTCCACGTACGCGATCGCCTCGTCCGCACTCCCGTAGGCGTGGTCCGCGTTGAAGGTGGCCGTGGCGGTGGGCCGGACCGGGATGTCCTGCTCGTGCAGCCGGGCCACCACCTGCTCGGCCGCCCTGCGCATCTCGGCCCCCTCGTCGGCGCCCGCGACCACCGCCTCGTCCGGCACTCCCGCCCCGCCGTACCAGTGGCCGATGGACTGCGCGAAGAACCGCTGCCCCCGGATCCCGATCCGGCGGGCCTCCTCGGGGTCGTCGAGCACGATGGTCGGGCAGAGCACCGAGAAGTGGTCGTTGACGGCAGTCGAGACGAAGCGGCCGCCGTCGCGGCCGGCGATCGCCGCGTCGTAGACGGAGCGCATCCCGGCGATGGACTCGGGCCCTGCGAATCCCATCACCAGCGCCCCCACGCCCAGTTCCGCGGCCTGCACCAGGGTCTCGGCCCGGCTGCACGCGAGGAACAGCGGCGGATGGGGCCGCTGGCTCGGCCGCGGCAGGATGGGGTGCGGATCGATGTCGATGAGCTCCCCGTGGTACTCCAGCTGCTCCTCCTGCCAGGCCTTCCCGATGATCCGCAGCGCCTCCTCCACCTCCGCCGTGGTGCGCTCCCTGTCCACCCCGCACAGCGAGGTCTCCTGTACTGTGCCGCCCCGCCCGGCCCCGAGGTCGACCCGCCCGCCAGAGAGCAGGTCGAGCATCGCGGCGCGCTCGGCGACCCGGACGGGGTGGTTGAAGGCGAAGGGCATGCACACGACGCCGTGGCCGATGCGTATGGTGTTCGTCCGTGCCGCGACGAAACTCAGAAAGATTTCCGGGGCGGACATGTGGGCGTACCACTTCAGGGAGTGGTGCTCGACGGCCCAGATCCGGTCGAATCCCATCTGTTCGGCGAGTACCGCCTGCTCCACGCAGTCACGGATGACCTGGTGCTCGCGCTCCACGGTCGGGTCGGCCAACTGCGCTTCGAAGATGACGGAGAACTTCACTTATGCCTCCAGGGTCGCGTCCCGTGCCCGGTCTCACTTCTATTCGAAATATGACTAGTAGTCAGGCGACGAAGAAGCAAGAGCTTCCACCGACCGCGTGGGCGGTTCTCGGTCTCCTCTCCTTCCCCGGGGAGCGGACCGGCTACGAGCTGAAGAAGTGGGCCGACTCCTCGCTGCGCTTCTTCTACTGGTCCCCGGCCATCAGCCAGATCTACGCCGAACTGCGCCGCCTCGAGGAGCTGGGCTACGCGGCCTCCGTGCGCTCGGGGCCCGAAGAGGCGCGGGCCAAGCGCCGCTACGGCATCACCTCCGCGGGGCGCGAGGCGCTGGCCGGGTGGGCCTCCGACGTGGCCGAGGCGGGGCCCCCGGTGCTCAAGCACGGGCTGCTGCTGCGGGTATGGCTCGGGCATCTGGCCGAGCCGGAGCGGCTGCGTGCCATGGTGACGGAGCATCTGGAGCGCACCACCGAGGAGTTGGCCTCCGTACGGGAGGCCATGGCGCACGCGGCCGCCGAGCCGGACTGGGCCTTCCCGGTGCTCGCCCTGCGCTGGAGCGAACGCCAGCACCTGGCCGAACTGGAGCTGACGCGGGCGCTGCTCGCGGACCTGGAGGGGCTGGAGGACCTGCTCGGGCAGGAACGTCAAGCCGGCGGGGACGCGCCCACCCCCGGGTGACCACGCGGATGGTGCCGGGAGTTCCCCCGGTTCCCGGCGGGCCCGTCGGGAAGCGGCCGGAGGGCGTTGCGGAGGCCCCCCAAAGGCGGTTTCATCGCTCGCGGGGCGCACTAGCATGCGCCTCACATCGCGCGCGGCCGGCCGGGACACCGCCGCCGCGCGGGGAGCCGCCGTCGACGGAAGGATGAGAACCTTGACTTTCCTCACCATCGGGCACCGCGGGGTCATGGGTGTCGAACCGGAGAACACGCTGCGCTCGTTCGTCCGCGCGGAACGTTCCGGCATGGACGTCGTCGCGCTGGACGTGCGGCTCAGCAAGGACGGCGCCCTCGTCGTCCTGCACGACGCCGAGGTGGACCGGACCACCGACGGCTCGGGAGCCGTGGCCGACCTGACCCTGGCCGAACTGCGGGAGCTGGACGCCGGGGACGGCGAGCACGTGCCCGTCCTGGACGAGGTCGTCGACGCGGTCCGCGCCCCGCTCCGGGTCCAGGTCCACGACCTCGCCGCCGTCGGGACCTTCGCGGAGCTGCTGCGTCGCCGCGATCTCACCGGCCGGGTCGAAGTGGCGTCCTTCCACGACGAGGTGATCGAGGAGGCGGCCCGGCTGGTGCCGGGCCTACGGACCGTGCTCTACGCGAACCAGACCCCGGCGGATGCCGGGGAGGTCGTCGCCCGGGCTGCCCTGGCGGGTGCGGAGACGGTGGCCCTCAACATCGGCCACCTCACCCTGCACACCGTGGAGTCGGCGCACGAGGCCGGACTGCGCGTGACGGGGTGGACCGTCAACACCCTGGAGCAGCTGCGGCTGGCGCGGGCCCTCGAACTCGACGGCGTGCTCACCGACTTCCCCGAGATCCGCTCCACGGGCCGCTTCACCGCCTGAGGACCGCGCACGGAGGGGCGGCGGCGGGACGCGGGCACCGCCCCTCCCCCGCCGCCCCGGCCGCTACAGCGTCTTGACCAGCAGCTCGAAGGCCAGGTCCTCGCGGAGCGGGACGCCGAACCGCTCGTCCCCGTAGGGGAAGGGGCTCATCTCGCCGGTGCGCTCGTAGCCGCGTCGCACGTAGAAGGCGATGAGCTCCTCCCGGACGTTGATCACGGTCATCCGCATCTCCTTGGCCGCCCACTGCTCGCGGGCGCGCCGCTCCGCCTCCTGCATGACCTCCTTACCCAGCCCGCCGCCCTGCTGACCGGGGCGGACCGCGAACATGCCGAAGTAGACGTGGTCTCCGCGGTGTTCGAGGTGGCAGCAGGAGACGATCCCGCCGTCGCGCTCCGCCACCAGGAGCATGCCCTCGGGGTGCGCGACGATCCGGGCCACGTCCTCGGCGTCGGTGCGCTGCCCGTCCAGGAAGTCCGCCTCGGTGGTCCAGCCGCCGCGGCTCGCGTCCCCCCGGTACGCCGATTCCACGAGCGCCACGAGCGCCGGGATGTCCGCCTCCACGGCGCTGCGGTAGGTCAGGGCGTGGGGGGCGGCGCTCGGCATCGAGGGCTCCGTTCTGCGCGAGGTGTGCGAGGTGCGTCGTGCGGTGGTCGCACAGAGCCTAACCTCGCCCGGCGTGATGGCCGCGTGAAGGGGGCATCTCTTCCGGTGAAGCCGACGAACCGGGAGGTTCCGCCGTGCACGGTCCCGCCACGTCCCTCTCCACCTCCGTCTCCGCCTGGCTCCTCGTCCTGCTCTGTGGGGTGAGCGGGGCCTACTGTCTGCGGCGCGCGGGAAGAGCCGGCGACGGAGCCGCGGCCGGGGAGGCGGCGATGGGGTTCGGCATGGCCGTGATGGCGGTGCCGCTGCGGCTGGGCGGCGGCTGGCAGGCGCCCGTGCTGGGCGCGGTCTTCTGCGGGGCGGCCCTGCACGCACTGTGGCTGCTGCGCGGCGGCCCGCACCACGCGCACCATCTGGTGGGCTCGCTGACCATGCTCTACATGGTGCTGGCCGCCGGGCCGGGCGCGGCATCGGGCTCCTCCGGACACACCCACGGGCCGGGCGCCGGACTGCCGCTGCTCACCGGCCTGCTGCTCCTCTACTACGCCGGGTACGTGGTGCTGGGCGGCGCCCGGCTGGTCACCGTCGGCGGCACGGGCTCGGCGGGTTCAGCGGGCTCGGCGGGCTCCGCGGACGGCACGGATCACACGGACGGCACGGGAGCCGCCGCCGGGCCGGCGGAGATGATCCGGGCCTGCCGACTGGCCATGGGAATCGGGATGTTGGCGATGCTGCTCACGATGTGAGGCCGCCGGCGGGGCGGGCAAACGTGTCCTGCGTCACCCTTCGCCCGGACCGTACCCGCAGGTAGTCGCACGCTCCTAGGCTGGGGCCCATGATGGTCCCCGCCGTTCTCCTGCTGCTCGGCGCCCTGACCGCGGTGCTCGCACCCCGCCTGCTGGCCCGGGCCCGATGGCCCGAGCGCGAACCCGTCGTGGCCCTGTGGGTATGGCAGTGCGTGGTCGGCGCCGTGCTCCTGTGCTTCGCCCTGTCGATGCTGCTCAGCGCGGCCGCCGCCTGGCATGCCGTGCGGGGCCGGCTGTTCGCCCCGGCGCCGCACGGCGTGGTCGACGCCTACGCGCTGGACGCGGCCGGCGGGCTCTGGGCCGCGGGCACAGCCGTCGCCCTGGCGGGCTGCGGGCTGTGGACCGGAGCGATGCTGGCCCGGGAGATCCTGCGCGCCCGCGCCCGGCGGCGCGCGCAGGGCGCCGAACTGCTGCTGCGGGCCCCGCTGCTGCCCGGGGAACAGGCCGCCGGGGCGCGGCTCGTGGTCCTGGAGGGACGGCGGCCCGACAGCTGGTGGCTGCCGGGTGCGGTCCCGCAGCTGGTGGTGACGACGGCGGCGCTGGGCCGGCTCAAGGGGAGTCAGCTGGACGCCGTACTGGCCCACGAGCAGGGGCACGCGGCGGCCCGGCACGACTGGCTGCTGCACTGCTCGCGCGCGCTGTCCGGCGGGTTCCCGCAGGTCCCGGTCTTCGCCGCGTTCGAGGCGCAGATGCACCGGCTGGTGGAGCTGGCCGCCGACGACGTGGCCTCGCGGCGGTACGGACGGCTGACCACCGCCCTGGCCCTGATCGGGCTGAACGAGGACCGCGGGGTCTTCGGCCCGGCCCCCGCGACGCACGCGCACGTCCCCGACCGGGTCCGGCGGCTGCTGGCGGCCGCCCCCCGGCTGTCGGCCGTGCGCCGGATGCGGCTGACGGCCCTGGCGCTGCTGGCTCCAGCCGTTCCGGTACTGGTGGCCCTCGGACCGGGACTCGGCGCCCTGACCTGAGCACCGGCCGCCTGAGGAGTGCCTGACTGATCCCCAATGACCGCGGTCAAGGGTCGAGTCGAGGATGCCTACTGGGTGGCTGCTGTCATGCCGATGGCACGGCGGAACCTTGCCCACAGAGAGGTCGCCACGAGGACGCCAGGGACGTCGTCAGGAGAGCCGGGGTCCTGCGATGCCGCGATCCGCCCTGCTCGGTAATCGTGAGCGTCCCCGCGGAATGCGACGGCGTCCTCCCCGATCCCAATTACTGCCAGCAGGGTGTCCAGGGCCTTGTCGGCTTGCTCGTGCGGCTGGGTGAGCCAGACACACGAGATGGCGGGCTGAATGCCGTCGTGCTTGCTGATCGCGAAGCTGAATCCGTCCAGCCGGAACAGAACCACGTCGAGCTCGTCCAGCCCGTCCCATGACCGCTCCACGTGCAGGCGTAGCCGCTGGGCCACGGCCTGAACCGGCAGCTCCAGCCCTCCGAGCATCTGGAAGAGCGGGACGGAGTGCTCCCAGACGCTGTACTGGTAGGCGGGGTTCCTACCGGTGTAGTACGGCGGCTGCGTGGCCGGCTGCCAGTCGGGCTCAGGTCCCGGGACCTCGGTCTCTGTCACAGCTGCTCCTCCCCAGGGCCTTCAGCAAGCTGGTGATCAACCTACCTCCACCAGGTCGCCTGCTTTGTGCGGCGCCGGTCAGGCCTGGTCGCGGTGGCTGGGCTGTCCATTGGCGTTGGTAAGGAGCGCCGTCCGCCGGGGATCGCGGGGGTGCCGTGCTTGCGGGGCTCCGGCGTCCGTGGGTGCGAGGATCGGCGGATGCGGAGCGATCACGTACGGTTGCGGACTCCTCTGGTGTGCGCGCTGGTCGCCGCCTTGCTGGGCTCGGTCGCACTGACGGTCCTGGTGGCCGTCGGGTGGGGTCCGCTCCTGTCTTTCGACGGCAGGATCGCGCGGGGGCTGCACTCCCACGCCGTCTCCCACCCCGGGGGCACCCGGGTGATGCGGGTGCTCACCGACTGGGTGTGGGATCCGTGGACCATGCGGGCCCTGGCCGGCGCGGCCTGTCTGTGGCTGTGGTGGCGGGGCGGGGGCCGGTGCGCGCTGCGGATCGCCCTGGTCGTCCTCGCGGCCGCGGTGGTCAGTCAGGGGCTGAAGTTTCTGGTGGGCCGGGAGCGGCCGGTATGGCCGGATCCCGTCGACTCCGCGGACTACGCCTCCTACCCGTCGGGCCACGCGCTGACGGCGACGGTGGTGTGCGGCCTGCTCGTGTGGCTGTTCGCACGAGGCTCGGCGCGGGCGGACGCAGTGGCGTTCCCGCGCCCGCTCGCGCGGTCCCGTCCGGCCCTGTCGGCGGCGCTGTTCCTGGCCGCGGTCTCGGTGCTCGGGGTCGGCTTCACCCGGATCTACCTGGGCGTCCACTGGTTCTCAGACGTCCTGGCGGGCTGGTTGCTGGGCGCGGTGCTCGTGATGTTCACGGTCGCGGTTCCGGTCTCGGACGGTGCCTGCTCTGGGCGATCCCCCGTGTCGCCCAGAGCAGGCGGTCCGGTGCGCTGAGTATACTGGCCGCGAGCCAGTCAACGCAGGAGCAAGCATGTCCCCGCGCAGCGCATCGGTCAATGAAGAATTGCGCAGGCGTTCCCGGGAACGACTGCTGCAAGCCACGGTCGAGCTCGTCGCGGAGCGCGGCTTCGAAGCCACCACCCTCGGCGACATCGCCGACCGGGCAGGAGCCGCCCGTGGTCTGGTGTCCTACTACTTCCCGGGCAAGCGCCAGCTCCTCCAGTCCGCCGTGCACCGGCTGATGCACCTCACGCTGGCGGCGGCCCTGGAGCGGGAGCCCCGGCCCGAGGGGCCCGATGCGGGGCGGGAGCGCATGGCCCGGGCGATCGACGCGATCCTCGGGCTGGCCATGGACCAGCCCCGGCTGATGCGGACCCACATGGCGGGGATCCTGCAGGCGGAGGGTTTCGTCCAGTGCGCCGAGCAGCAGCGGCTCGCGGAGCTGCTGCGGGACACCGTCGTACGGTACGGATCGGCGGAGGCGGACACCGACTACCCGCTGCTGCGGGCACTGCTGATGGGCGCGGTGGTGGCGGTGCTGCTGCCCGGGGCGCCGATGCCGGCCGCCCGGCTGCGGGCCGAGCTGTTCCAGCGGTACGGGCTGGACTGGGAGCTGGGTGTTCCGCCGGACGGTGGACCGCCCGGCGGAACGTTCCCCTCGCCCCGCTAGCGCTTCGGAACCGTCGGGTCGGTGCGTCGACGGCAGTAGGGCCGGGTCGGCGGGCTAGTGATAGTCGGGCTGGGTCTGCACGTTGAGCCGGTCCAGCCGCACCCACTTGGCGCTGTCCGTGCGCCAGTCGTCGAGCCGCAGGACGTCGAGGCCCTTGACGATGTCGTTCGAGTAGATGTGCCCGTTGTAGTAGTACGCGGACCAGGAGCCGCCGAGGCCGAGCTTGTCGGTGGTCAGCGGGCCCCGCTCGAAGTAGGCGATCTCCTTCGGGCTGGTGGAATCGGTGAACTCCCAGACGGAGATGCCGCCCTGGTACCAGGCCTGGACCATGATGTCGCGGCCGCCGCCGACCGGGATCAGCGAGCCGTTGTGGGCCACGCAGTTCTCGGTGTCGGACTGCGGGCGCGGCATCTTGAAGTAGCTCTTGAAGACGAGCTTGCGCTGGTCGCCGCGGCCGGTGATCTCGTAGATGCCGTCGGCTCCCCGGTCGGGTCCGGTGGCCTCGTTGCAGGTGGCGCCGCCACCGCCGCCCAGCTCGTCGGTGAACACCACCTTGTTCGCGCGCTCGTTGAAGGTGGCCGAGTGCCAGAAGGAGAAGTTCACGTTGTCCTGCACCCGGTCGATGACGCGCGGCGCCTCGGGCCTGCTGATGTCGAAGAGGATGCCGTCGCCCATGCAGGCGCCCGCGGCGAGGTCCTTGGAGGGCAGCACGGTGATGTCGTGGCAGCCCGTGGTCTTGGAGACGCCCGGGTTGGTGGGGGCGCCCGGGTTGCCGCCGTCCGGGAAGAGGACCGGGAAGGCCACGACCGCGGCCTGCGTCGGCTTCTTCTTGGGCACCTTCACGATGGAGATGCCGTCGTGGGGCGGCTGGCAGTCCGGGAACGCCTCGCTCGGGTTGTAGGAGGAGACGTAGAGGTAGTCCTCACGGCCGCCCGGCACGAGCGTGTGGGTGTGGGAACCGCACGGGGTCTCCACGGACTTGACGTACTTGGGGTTCTTCTTGTCCTTGATGTCGAAGATCCTGATGCCCTCCCACGAGGACTTCTCCGTCGCCGGCTGCGAGACGCTGTTGCAGGAGTCGTCGCTGCGCGAGGAGTCGGTGGACAGGAAGAGCAGGTCTCCGTCGACCGATATGTCGTTCTGCCCGCCGGGGCAGAGCACTTCGGTGACCTTCTTCGGGGCCTTCGGGTTGCCGATGTCATAGATGACGAAGCCGTTGTAGTTGCCCGCATAGGCGTACTTGCCCTGGAACGCCATGTCGGAGTTGATCTGGTTCGGGTCGGAACCGGGGATGTTGGCCAGGGGTTTGATGTTGCGGCTGTGGACGATCTCGTCCTGGCCGGGGATCTCCCCGGGGGCTAACTCCCGTCCGGCGCCGGGCGCGGTGGCGGCGCTCCGCGGCGCCCCCGCGCCCGGGAGCAGGTCCCCCGGGTCGGGGGTGGCGGCCGCGGGTCCGGCCGCCAGTAACGAGGTGAGGAGTCCGGCCGCTGCTGCGGCCACTCCCAGGGATGTGCGCCGCGCTCTGCTGGTGTGCATCGAGGTCACTGTGCCCTCCCATGGGTCCGGTCGGTTCCGCCCGTGGTGGGAACGGAACGCGGACCCCGGCAGTATGGTCCTTTGCATGGACATGGCGAAAGTCTCACTCGGGCGAATCGTCGCAGCGGCCCTGGCACTCGGGCTCCTGCTCCCCCTCGCCGGCTGCAGCGACGGCGGCGGTACGGACAGCAGGGCAGAGGGCGGGCCGGGGGTGATCGCTCCCGGCAAACCCGGCGAGAAGGCCCGCACCCTCTCCCCCGGACAGGCGGCGAAGGAGCTGCCCGACGACTCCCCCAACGCGGCGGACCGGGCGTACGTGCGCAACATGATCGAACACCACGGGCAGGCCCTGACCATGAGCGCACTGGCCCCGGACCGGGCCTCGGCCGACGGGGTCAAGCGGCTCGCCGAGCGGATCGCGGCCGCGCAGAAGCCCGAGATCGGCGCGATGCAGGGATGGGCGGCCCGCAACCCGGCCCCCACCGCCGCCCCGGGGGGCCACGACCACGCGGCCATGCCCGGCATGGCCACCGAGCAGCAGCTGGCGGAGCTGACCGCGGCCAGGGGGCCGGAGTTCGACCGGCTCTTCCTCACCCTGATGACCGCCCACCACGAAGGCGCCCTGAAGATGACCGGCGAGGTCCTGGCCGCCGGCAACAACGCCGCCGTGGAGGAGATGGCCAACGAGGTGGCCGCCACCCAGAGCGCCGAGATCCACCGGATGCGCGCGATGGGCTGACGGCCCCGGCACCCGGTGTCATGCTGGGAACACCTGCGGGAGGAGCTCCGCCGTGCTTCGTATCGCCGTCGTCGGATCGGGCCCCAGCGGGGTGTACGCCGCCCAGACACTCGTACAGCAGCGCGAAGTACCGGGGATCCGGGTCGACGTCCTCGACCGGCTGCCGGCTCCGTACGGGCTCGTGCGCTACGGGGTGGCCCCCGACCACGAGAAGATCAAGTCCCTCCAGGGCAGCCTGCGCACCGTGCTGGAGGACGAGCGGATCCGCTTCCTCGGGAACATCGAGGTCGGCGGCCACGCCCTGCCCACCGCCCGGCTCCTGGAGCTGTACCACGCGGTGGTCTACTGCGTCGGCGCGGCCCGGGACCGGATGCTCGGCATCCCCGGCGAGGAGCTCGCCGGGGTGCACTCCGCGACGGCCTTCGTGTCCTGGTACAGCGGCCATCCGGACGCCGCGGCCGAGGCCTTCGGGCTGCCCGGGGTGGATTCCGCGATCGTGGTCGGCGCCGGGAACGTGGCGGTCGACGTGACGCGGATCCTGGCCCGGGGCGTACCGGAGCTGGCCCCCACCGACATGCCGCAGCCCGCCCTGCGGGCGCTCGGCGCCAGCGGGGTGCGCACGGTCCACATGGTGGCCCGGCGCGGGCCCTCGCAGGGCAAGTTCACCACCAAGGAGCTGCGCGAGCTGGGCACACTGCCGGGCGTGGACGCCCTGGCCGACCCGGCGGAGCTGGCCCTCGACCCGGCGTACGCGGACCCGGGCGCGGCCCTGCCCGCGGTGAACCGGCGCAACGTGGAGGTGCTGCGCGGCTGGGCGGCGGCCCCGGCGGGCGGCGGGGACCGGCGGATCGCGCTGCGGTTCTTCCTGCGGCCGGTGGAGGTGCTCGGCGGCCCGGACGGCCGGGTCACCGGGATGCGGTTCGAGCGGACGGCCCCCGACGGCCTGGGCGGCGTCACCGGCACGGGGGTCCACGAGGACGTCCCGGCGCAGTTGGTGCTGCGCTCGGTGGGGTACCAGGGCGTCCCACTGGACGGGCTGCCCTTCGACGAGCGGCGCGGTACGGTCCCGCACGCGGCGGGCCGGGTGCTCCGGGAGGGCCGGGCCTCCGTCGGCGAGTACGTGGCGGGCTGGATCAAGCGCGGCCCGACCGGGGTCATCGGCACGAACCGGCCCTGCGCGAAGGAGACGGCCTCCTCCCTGCTCCAGGACGCGGGGGCGCTGGCCCGGCGCGACCGCGAGCGGGACCCGCTGGAGGCCCTGCGGGCGGCCGGGCTGCGTCCCGTCCGGTGGCCCGGATGGCTGGCCATCGAGACGGCGGAGGCGGAGCTGGGGCGGTCCCTGGGCCGGCGCTCCGTGAAGATCCCGGACTGGGCGGGCCTGCTGGCGGCGGCGGGCGGCACGGATTGACCCCCGCGGCCGGGTCGGGCCGCCCGCCTCAGTTCCCGTCGCGCGCCTGCTCCGCGGCGGCCGCCGCCAGGACCCCGTCGAGGAGCCCGGGGAACAGCTCCGCCAGCTCGGCGCGGCGCAGCCCGTTCAGTTTGGCCGTGCCGCGGTAGCACTGGCGCACCACACCGCTTTCGCGCAGGACTCGGAAGTGGTGCGTGGTCGTGGACTTGGTGACCGGGAGCTCGAAGTACGAGCAGGCCAACTCGGCCTCCGTGGCCGCGAGATCACGGACGATGGACAGCCGGACCGGGTCGGAGAGGGCGTGCAGGACCCCTTCGAGCCGGATTTCGGCGGCCTCCGGGTGGGCGAGGACACGGGTCGCGTCACGTTCCGTCATGTCCGTACTCCACTCGCTGGGCGATCCCTGGTCTTCGCCTCCATCGTACGAGAACCGTCGTAGGAGCGGAGCCGAACGGCGGGTGCGGTGCGGGACCCCCGTCCCGCACCGCACCGCTTCACCAGGACCGGTGGTACTGGTCGGGCGTACGGATCTCCGCGCCGAGCTCGGCGGCCGCGCGGCGGGCCCAGAACGGGTCGCGCAGCAGCTCGCGGCCCAGCAGGACCGCGTCCGCCTCGCCGTTGGCCAGGATCTTCTCGGCCTGCTCCGGCTCGGTGATCAGACCCACGGCGGCGACGGGGAGGGTGGTCTCGGCCTTGACCCGGGCCGCGAAGGGCACCTGGTAGCCGGGACCGACCGGGATCGTCACGCCGGGGGCGAGGCCGCCGGTGGAGACGTCGAGGAGGTCCACGCCGTGCTGTTCGAGCAGCCCGGCCAGCCGTACGGTCTCGTCCGCGGTCCAGCCGTCCTCCTCCAGCCAGTCGGTGGCGGAGATCCGGAAGAACAGCGGCAGCTCCTCGGGCCACACCGCCCGTACGGCGTCGGTGACTTCGAGGGCGAGGCGGATGCGGTTCTCGAAGGAGCCGCCGTAGGCGTCGGTGCGCCGGTTGCTGTGCGGGGAGAGGAACTCGCCGAGCAGGTATCCGTGGGCGCCGTGGATCTCGACGACCCGGTAGCCGGCCGCGAGCGAGCGCCGGGCGGCGGCCGCGAACTGCTCGACCACGTCCTGGATCTCACTGATCGTCAGCTCGTGCGGGACCTGGTGGTCCGCGGAGAAGGGCACGGGGCTCGGGGCGCTGGGCAGCCACCCGTGCGCCTCGGGCCCGACGGGCTGCCCGCCCTTCCAGGGGCGGTCGGTGGAGGCCTTGCGCCCTGCATGAGCGAGCTGGATGCCGGGGACCGCGCCCCGGGCCGTGACGAAGGAGGTGATCCGGCGCAGCGCCTCGACCTGGGTGTCGTTCCAGATGCCGAGGTCGTACGGGGAGATCCGCCCCTCGGGGGAGACGGCCGTGGCCTCCTGGACGATCAGGCCGGTGCCGCCCGTGGCGCGGGCCGCGTAGTGCGCGAAGTGCCAGCCGTTGGCCGTGCCCGCGTCCGGGCCGGAGGGCTCGGCACTGTACTGGCACATCGCGGCCATCCACACCCGGTTCGGGATGGTGACCGAGCGGATGGTCCACGGCTGGAACAGCGCGGCGAAGGATGCGGGGGCAGCACTCATGAGGGCTCTCCGGAGGCGGCTGGAAGCGGACCGGGGAACCGGTCGCCAAGTACGAGATTCACCGTACTACGAAATCTCTCGTAGTACGAGACCTCTCGTATGACCGGGCCGGCGTGCGGCGGGCCTGCGCGCGGCGGCCCGCCGCTGTCAGTGGCCGGGTGCAGACTGGCCGGGAAGGTGCCGTGCAGGACAAAGACGTCCGGAGGTGTCGGCCATGACCGACGTGGTATTGCTCGCGGGGACCCGCAAGGGACTGTTCATCGGCCGCCGGGATTCCGGCGGCACCTGGGAATTCGGCGAACCTCAGTTCAATGCCCAGGCGGTCTCCGCCGTCGCCATCGACCGGCGCGGCGGCGCGCCCCGACTCCTGGCCGCCGGGGACAGCAGCCACTGGGGCCCGTCCGTCTTCAGCTCCGACGACCTGGGCGCGACCTGGCACGAGCCCGCCGCGGCCGCCGTGAAGTTCCCCGAGGACACCGGAGCCTCCCTTGAGCGGGTCTGGCAGCTCCATCCGGCCGGCCCCGAGGCCCCCGGGGTGGTCTACGCGGGCACCGAGCCGGCCGCCCTGTTCCGTTCGGCCGACCGGGGCGAGTCCTTCGAGCTGGTCCGCCCCCTGTGGGAGCACCCGACCCGGGACAAGTGGGTCCCCGGCGGCGGTGGCGAGGGCCTGCACACGGTGATCACCGACCCGGGCGACCCGGACCTGGTCACCGTGGCGGTCTCCACGGCCGGGGTGTTCCGGACCACGGACGGCGGGGCGAGCTGGGCCCCGTCCAACCACGGGGTCTCGGCGGTGTTCCTGCCCGATCCGGACCCCGAGTTCGGCCAGTGCGTGCACAAGATCGCCCAGGACGCGGGCGACAACGGCCGGCTGTACCTGCAGAACCACTGGGGCGTCTACCGCAGCGACGACGCCGGGACCCGCTGGACGGACATCGGCTCCGGCCTGCCCTCCGACTTCGGCTTCGCGGTGGCCGCCCACCCGCACCGGCCCGGCACCGCCTACGTCTTCCCGCTCAACGCCGACTCCGACCGCGTCCCGGCGGAACACCGCTGCCGGGTCTTCCGCACCCAGGACGCGGGCACGACCTGGGAGCCCCTGACGAAGGGGCTCCCGGCCGGGGACCACTACGGCACGGTGCTGCGCGACGCGCTCTGCACCGACGACGCGGACCCGGCCGGGATCTACTTCGGCAACCGCAACGGCGAGCTGTACGCCAGCCACGACGACGGGGACAGCTGGCAGCTGCTGGCCGAGCACCTCCCCGACGTCCTGTGCGTACGGGCCGCCGTGCTGAGCGGCTAGGCCACGGCGGCCCGTAGCCGCGTCACCCGGTTCCCGTCCCTCAGCCGGTGAGCCCGCGGGCCTGGTGCACCGCCTGCGCGAGGTCCCGTACGGCCGGGTCCTCGGTGCTCCCGGCCAGCCGGTCCGCGTGCCCGGCCAGGGTCCCCAGCGGGAGGGCGCCCGGCACCCGCTCCCAGCCGCCGTCGCGCTCGCGCAGGGCGGAGGCGAAGTAGGCGGCCAGGGCGGTGACCTGGAAGCGCGGGGACGCGCCGGTCCACACCTCGCCGGACAAGGCGGCCGCCTCGATCCGGCCGGACTCCTCGTGCGGAGCCCGGGTGCGCGGGTCCAGCCAGCGCACGGTCGCCGTCGCCAGGTGGCCGGTGGCTCCGGGCCGCAGCCGGACCGCGTACAGGGCGGTCACGGAGTGGCCGGAGCCGACCTCTCCCCCGTCGACGGCGTCGTTGCGGAAGTCGTCGTCGGCGACGCGGCGGTCGTCGTAGCCGATGAGCCGGAACCGTTCGACGGTCTGCGGATCGAAGGCGACCTGTGCCTTCGCGTCGCGTGCCCGGAGCTGAACCTGCGCCGGGAGGTCCTCGCAGAACACCTTGCGGGCGCCCTCCTTGTCGGAGACGTAGGTGGTGTGCCCGTCGCCCCGGTCGGCGAGCTGCTCCATGAAGGCGTCGTTGTACTCGCTGCCCACGCCCACGCCGAAGAGGGTGATCCCGTGCCGGGTGCGGGCTTCGCCGATGCGGTTGAGGATGGTGGTGGCGGAGGTGGCCCCGGTGTTGGCCAGGGCGTCGGAGAGCAGGACGACCCGGTTGGTGGCCCCGGGCCGCAGGGACGCGACCGCGACCTCGTACCCGCGGGTGACCCCGGCCTCCACGTTCGTCGAATTGGCGGTGCGCAGTGCGGAGATCACCTCGTGGATCCGGTCCCGGTGGCCTTCGAGGCGGGTCATCGGGAGCACGGTCCGGGCCTTGTCGCTGAAGGTGACGACGGCGACCGAATCGTCTTCGCGGAGCCGGTCGGTCATCAGGCCCATGGAGCTGCGGACCAGGTCGAGGCGGCCCGGTTCGGCCATGGAACCGGAGACGTCCACGACGAAGGTGAGCGCCGCGGGCGGCCGGGCCTCGGCGCCGTCCGCACCGCCGTTGCCGACGCGGGTGGCGAGCCCGACGCGGACCAGCGACCAGTTCGCCTCGGTGGTGCGGGCTCCGTCCACGGTGACGGAGAACCCGTCTCCGTCGGGCTCCTCGTAGTCCTGCCGGAAGCTGTTGACGAACTCCTCGGGGCGCACGGTGGCCGGGTCGGGGAGCTTTCCGTCCGCGAGCGTGCGGCGGGCGTAGCCGTAGCTCGCGGTGTCCACGTCGAGCGCGAAGGTGGAGAGGTAGTCGGCGGGCGGTCCGGTCGGGAGCCGCCCGTCGTTCTCCCCTTCCGTGGCTTCCGGGCCGGGGCGGCCGGCGGACGGCCGCGGCCTGGAGTCGCCCCCCTTCCACTCCCCGTCGGCGCTGCGGTTCGGGCCGCCGCTTCCGCAGCCGGCCAGCAGGAGGCCGCCGGCGAGGAGCGCGGCGGCCAGTCTGCCGTGGGTTCTCCACCGGGCCGGGCGGTCCCTGCGGGACGCGCCGGAGGTGCCGGGCGTGCGGGCCGTACCGGGCGTTCGCGGTGCGTGCGGTGCGCCGGATGTGGCGGATGTGCCGGGTGTGCGGTCCTCGTGGGGCTCCATGCGGTCTCTCCCTCGAACGTCGTCGGTGCTGAATGGGACGTCCGGGACGGGGAGTTGGAGCAATCGAACCAGTTGCGAACAGGTATCGAAGCGACAACGGCCGGCCGAGGGGGCGCCGCGGGCCCGGTGGGGAAGCGAGGGGTGGCACCGGGCGCCGGACTGGGCCAGTAGAGTGATCGACCGTGGCAGCACGACCGTTGAACGAGATCATGGAGCCGGGCTGGGCCCGGGCTCTGGAGCCGGTGGCGGCGCAGATCGCCGCGATGGGCGACTTCCTGCGCGCGGAGATCGCGGCGGGCAGGACCTACGTACCCGCGGGGGCGAACGTGCTGCGCGCGTTCCAACAGCCCTTCGACGAGGTGAAGGTGCTGATCGTCGGGCAGGATCCGTACCCGACGCCGGGGCACGCGATCGGCCTCTCCTTCTCCGTGGCCCCCGAAGTCAGCCCGTGGCCCCCGAGCCTCGACAACATCTTCCGCGAACTGCACGCCGATCTCGGCACGGGCAAGCCCCGCAACGGCGATCTGACCCCGTGGACCCGGCAGGGCGTGCTCCTGCTGAACCGCTCGCTCACCACCGCCCCGCGCAAGCCCAACGCCCACCGCGGCAAGGGCTGGGAGGCGGTGACCGAGCAGGCCATCCGCGCGCTCGCGGCCCGCGGCAAGCCCCTGGTGTCGGTGTTGTGGGGGCGCGAGGCCCGCAACCTCCGGCCGCTGCTGGGCGATCTGCCGGCCGTGGAGTCGGTGCACCCCTCCCCGATGTCCGCGGACAACGGGTTCTTCGGCTCCAGGCCGTTCAGCAGGACCAATGACCTGCTGGTCCGTCAGGGTGCGCAGCCCGTGGACTGGCGGCTCCCCTCCGCCGGGTGACCACGAGGGCGGTGGCGGGGTGAGCTGAGCGAGCGATGTGACCGAGTGAGCCGAGTGAGCTGAGTGACCGACCGGTGACAGAAAAGCGGTTCGGTATCTGACATTCCTCGGATAAATACGGACAGATGCCGCCGGAGAAGGCCCTGCCCGAACACCCGGTTTCGATAAACCAGTAGCATGCGGCGCCATGAGCTCCCCCACTGGGCCCGCAAATGGCCTGCCCGTACGAATGCCGCGACCCCGCCAGACCGGACGGCACCGCCGGCCCGAGCCCGCGGTGGCGCCCGAGGGCGCGCCCGCGCTGGTGCTCGCCGTGCCCGGTGCCCCCTCGGCCGCCTCGCGGGGGCTCGCGGAAGAGATCATCAGCATCGGCCGCTCCGAGCTGCCCGGCCTGGACGCCCGGGTGGGCTTCCTCGACGGTGACGACGCCACCGAGTTCCCGTCCCTGTCCGGCGTGCTGACCACCGTCGCCCGTGACCGCGCCGCGCGTGCGGAGTCCGCCCGCGCCGCAGGTCAGGAGGTGCCCGCGCCGACCGGGCCGGACGCCGTGGTCGTTCCCCTGCTGGCCGGCCCCGACGGGGATCTGCTGCGCCGCATGCGCCAGGCACTGATGGACTCCTCGGCCGCCGCCGAACTCGCCGACCCGCTGGGTCCGCACCCGCTGCTCGCCGAGGGGCTGCACGTGCGGCTGTCCGAGGCCGGGCTCGCCCGCGCCGACCGGGCCAGGCTCTTCAGCGTGACCACCGCCGCCGACGGCATCGTCCTGGCCACCACCGGTGGCGAGGAGGCCGTGCAGGCCGCGGGCATCACCGGCATGCTGCTGGCCGCCCGCCTCGCGGTGCCGGTCATGGCCGCCGCGCTGGACGAGGAGGGTTCGGTGGCCGCGATCGCCGACCAGCTCCGCCGCGAGGGCTCCACGCAGCTCGCGCTGGCTCCGTACCTGGTCGGCCCGGAGGCCGCCGAGGGGCTCCTCGACACCGCCTGCAAGGAGGCCGGCTGCAGCACCGCCGAGGTGCTCGGCGCGTACCCCGCGCTCGGCAAGCTGGCCGTCGCGCAGTACTCCGCCGCGCTCGGGATCACCCAGGGCGCCGCCGCCCACTGACCTCCCCGGCTCATGCCGTACGTACGAGGGCCCGCGCCCCGGACCGTTCCGAATCGAACGAGCCGGGGCGCGGGCCCTCGTACGTACGGTGCGGGTACGGGGATCAGCCGAAGACCACGCAGGTGGCGGCGGGCACGGCCACCGAGCCGGCCCGGCGCGGCTCTCCCGTCGCCCGGTCCACGTCGAACCAGGTGACGTCGCCGGAGCGCTCGTTGGCCGCGTACAGGCGGCGCCCCGAGGGGTCGGCGGCGAGGTCGCGCGGCCACGTCCCGCCGCACGGCACGGTGCTCGTGAGCAGCGGCTTCTCCGCGCCGTCGGCGAGGGAGAAGGTCGCGATGGTGTCGGTTCCGCGGACGGCGGCCCAGACGAAACGGCCGTCGGCGCAGGCCACGACCGCCGAGGGGTAGGCCCGTGCGGCCCCTGGAGCGCCCGTGGAGGCGAGCGGAACCTCGGCGACCGGTTCCAGCTCGCCGGCCTCGCCGTTCCAGCGGCAGACGGTCAGCTGGGGCTCCAGCTCGTGCAGGACGTAGACCACCTCGCCGGAGGGGTGGAAGGCGAGGTGCCGGGGGCCGGTCCCGGCTCGCAGCGCGGTCTCGGCGTGGAGTTGCGGGGCTCCGGTGGCGGGGTCGAGCGCGCAGACGCGGACCGAGTCGGTGCCGAGGTCGACGCTGAGCACCCAGCGGCCGCCGGGGGCGGGCAGCACCTGGTGGGCGTGCGGGCCCCGTTGCCGGCCGGCGTCGGGGCCGGAGCCCTGGTGGGCCAGTACGGCGGCGGGCTCCCCGATCGAGCCGTCGTCGGCGAGCGGGAGGCTGCTGACGCTGCCGGAGGTGTAGTTGGCGGTCAGCAGCCGGCGGCCGGCCACGCTGAGGTGGGTGGGGCCGGAGCCGCCGACGCGGACGGCCGCGCCGAGGGGGACGAGCCCCGCGGCACCGGTCCGGAAGGCGCCCACGGCGCCGTCCTCGGCCTCGCTCACCGCGTACAGCACGCCGGTGCGGCGTTCGTGGGCCAGGTACGAGGGTTCCGCGACGGCGTCCGTGGCCGAGAGCGGGGTCAGCGCTCCGGTGGCCGGATCCACGGCCGCGGTGATGACACCGCGGCCGCCCCCCGAGGTGAACGAGCCGATCCAGGCCAGGTGTCCGCCGCTGTCGGCCGTACGGTCGGTACCGCCCACACCACTGTCCGCGTCGCCCACGGGAGGCCCCTCTCCGCCGTTCCGGATCCGTTCAGGAGCGACGGTAACAGAAGGTCTAGACCAAATCCCGTCCCTGGGCCCGTTCCTGGGCGCCGGAGTGGTGGACGTACGCGGTCGAGCTCGGCCGGTCCTCGTAGGTGCGGTGGAAGACCGGGGTCGCCGACCCGGAGATGGGGGGCACGATCCAGGACCAGTCCGCGCCCACGTCCCGGCCCTTGCGCTCCTCCTTCTCCAGGTGGGTCAGGAAGCGCCGGGACTCCGTGTGGTGGTCGGCGATGGTGACCCCGGCCCGGTCGAAGGAGTGCAGCACCGCCCGGTTGAGCTCGACGAGGGCGCGGTCCTTCCACAGGGAACGGTCGCTGGCGGTGTCGAGGCCCATGCGGCGGGCGACCGCGGGGAGCAGGTTGTAGCGGTCGGTGTCGGCGAGGTTGCGGGCGCCGATCTCGGTGCCCATGTACCAGCCGTTGAAGGGAGCCGCCGGGTAGTGGATGCCGCCGATCTCCAGGCACATGTTGGAGATGGCCGGTACGGCGTGCCAGCGCAGGCCCCAGTCCGACCAGGCGTCACCGCCCGCCGCTCCGTCGGGGTGCTCGATGGGCACCTCCAGCACGGCGTCCGGCGGGACGTCGAACCAGCGGGGTTTGTCGTCGACCCCCTGGACGACCAGCGGCAGGAGATCGAAGGGGGTGCCCGGGCCGCGGGACCAGCCCAGGGCGAGCAGGGCGCTCGTGAGTTCGGCGTTGCGGGCGTCGCCGACGGTTATCGAGGGGTGGTCGCCGTAACCGGCGTACCGGACCAGCTGTTCGCTCCAGATGACGGGGCCGGGACGGCCGGGGGCGTCGGGGGCGAAGACCGTGATGGTGGGCCGGACCCGGCCGCCGTTGGTGGCCTCGCGCAGGTGCTCGAAGCACTCCTCGGCGATCCCGTCGGCGTCGGTGAGCCCGCGGCGGTCGCGGACGCGCAGCGAGTTCCAGTACAGCCTGCCTATGCAGCGGTTGCTGTTGCGCCACGCGACGCGGGCGCCGTGCTCCAGCTCCTCGGGAGTGTGCCGGTACGTACCCGTCTCGGCGAGTTCGGCCCGTACCGCGGCGAGCCGCTCGCGCGGATCACGCGCGTCCGCACCGCCCGCCCGCTCCCTGTGGAACAGCCGGATGAACTCCTCGGCCGCCTCCCACACCTGAGCGGTGCTGGAGCACTCTTGAAGTATTCCCATTCCGGGCGGTTACCCCCTGTCCGATCCGACCAGGTCCACCCCGCACGCCCTGAACGGGCGCCGTGCCGGATGAATGTGCAATGAACAATCACCCGTTGTACACGTCGCAGGTCAGCGCCGTACGCCAGGCGCGCCCGGAACACTCCTCCGTGTGATCTTCACCGATCAGCCTGCGGACGGGACTTGGGGGGACGTACCATCCGCGGCAGCACGGGACCGCTCAGGCGCGCGCCTCGTCGTGGACCACGCGTACCGCCGCAGTGGCCGCGACCACCGCGGAGCGGGCGGAGCCCAGGGCCTCGCGGGCCGCCTCCAGACCGTCTTCCCGGGAGAGCAGGGCCGAGACGTCGGCGGCGCAGTCGATCAAGTGGAGCGCCACCCGTGCGAGTTGCCCGTCGGAGCCGTACGCCTCTTCCAGCACCTTGCGCGCCTGCGCCAGCAAGTCCGGCGCCCCGGTCGGCCCCGCCGGCGCGATCCCGCGCTCGGAACGAATGTCTCGCTTCACCGTCGCCACTCCCGCCACCGGTCATGTGGGTCATTTCGCGATCACCAGGCAGGAAGGATCCTGCCCTTCCGCTCCCGCCGGGCCAACCGGCCGGGGCATCCTGATCTTGCATTGCCGGAACAAGAAGGGGGCCCAGATGAACACCAACACCGCACATCCCGACATGGACGGCTGCACGTCGATATGCGGCGACTGCGCGGCCGGATACCGCAGGGCCTTACGCGAGGGCGGCTTGTCGCAGGACGTTCCGGGATGCCTGGTCGCCTTCGGACTGCTGCGGAAACTGGAGGGCTCCCCCGAGCACCTCCCGGTGCCGCCCTCGGTCGCCGCGATCACCCTCGCGCGCCCGATCAGACGGGCCATCCTGGACCAGCGGGCCGCACTCGACGCGCTGATCGCCTCCCTCTCCCCGCTGGACGCCGTCTACCGGCACGAACGCCAGCGCCACAAGGCCCACGTCCAGCCGCTGATCGGCCGCGAGGTCATCGACACCGCCGTCCAGGGGGCCCTGGAGGCCTGCTCGGAGGAGCTGCTCAGCGCGCACCCCGAGGGCGGCCGCCCCTCCGGCGCCCTGGCCGACGCCCTGCCCCGCGATCTCGCCCTGGCCGGCCGGGGGGTCCGCCAGCGCACCGTCTACGGGCACACGGTCCGCGCGCACGGCCCGACGCTCGCCCACATCGAACGCGTCACCCAGGAGGGCGCCGAGGTGCGGACGGTGGGCGAGCGCTTCGAGCGGCTGATCGTGTGCGACCGGTCGGCCGCGTTCATCGCGGTGCTCGCCGAGGGCGGAAAGGAGCCGTACGCGCTGGAAGTCCGCGAACCCGGCCTGATCCAGTACCTCACGAAGACCTTCGAGGCCGTGTGGGAACGGGCGGTCCCCGTCGAGTTCGACTCGACGGGACACCGCCCTCCCCGGCTCACCGACGAAATCCAGCACGCGATCCTCGAACTCATGGTGCGGGGGCATACGGACGAGGCCATTTCCAAACGGCTCGGTCTGAGCACCCGCACCATCGGCGCGCACATCAAACGCGCCTCGGCCCGCTTCGGAAGCCGGAGCAGGGCCGAACTCGGCTTCAGTCTCGCCAAGGCCGGCGTCCTCGACGCCGCCCGGGACGTGCCCGGGACGCGGGGGTCAGGCGCCGACCAGCGGAGAGCGTGACGCGGTGCGCAGGGGCCCGTCGAGCTGGGCGAGGAGCCGCTCCAGACCGTGCAGGTGCGCCAGCGCGGGCCCCGAGACGGCCCTCGCGGGGTGCACCCGCGCGGGGTGCGGGGCCGTCGCGGCCGGCCGGAGCTCCGCCTCCGCGGCGCGTTCCGCTTCCGGCGTCAGCAGGGCCTCCACGGCCGCCTCCACGCGCCAGCAGGCCGCCGCGAGCCGGGCGTCGTGGCTCGCGTCCGGGTCCGCCGCCACCGCGACCAGCCCGCGGACCTCCACCGCGCACTCGTCGAGCAGCGCGAGCACCCGGCGGGCCCTGGCCTTGCGGCCGCGGTAGGGGCTCAGCGGGTGGACGAGCGGAGCCAGGGAGAGCCGTACACGGCCCAGGAACAGCTCCAGCTCCGCGGCGTGCGGCGCGGGGTCGGCGACCGGTGAGCCGGCGAGCCGGGCCGCGGCCTCGGCCGTGCAGGTGCGCACGCAGCGCAGGGAGCGCTGGATCCACATGTCGTTGGTCGCGTGCGTGGTCACCGGCAACACCAGGATCACGGCCAGCCCGGCGCACACCGCACCGACGGCCGTCTGCTCCAGGCGCAGCACGAGCAGCCCCGGGTGGAGCACGCCCAGCAGTCCGTACAGCAGGCCGGCCATCACGGTCACGGCCAGCATCATCCAGCTGTATGACACGGCGGCGGTGTAGAAGATCCCGAAGACGCAGAGGGCCACCAGGACGGCCGTGGGCGCCGGCGCCCCGTGCAGCGGGATGGCGATCAGCAGGCCCGCGCCGATCCCGAACACCGTGCCGAGCACCCGGCGGAAGCCGCGGACCAGGGTCTCACCGCGCGAGGCGGTGTTCACGAAGATCCACCAGGCGGTGCCGACCGCCCAGTACCAGCGGTCCTCCGACAGGGCCTGGCCGATGCCGAGTGCGACCGCGCAGGCGGCGGTGGCCTGGAAGGCCTGGCGGGTGGTCGGCCGGGCCAGCCCGGTCCCGGGCGCCGCGGGCGGTACGGCGGCGGGCGGCACCCGGCGCTCGATGGGCCACAGCACGAACCGCACGGCGGCGGCCGAGAGCAGGGCCAGACCGACGGCCGCGTAGAGCTCGGGCAGCTGCCCGGGCCGGGCGTGCAGGAACTGCGTGATGAAGAAGTTCATGAACGCGAAGATCCCGAGGGCGTGGCCGCGCACCCCCCAGCGGCGGGCGTAGACGCCGGCGAACACCACGGCGACGAACACCGCGTCGCGGGCGAGCGGTAGCCCGTGCAGGGTGGTGGCCAGGGCCAGCACGGGGAAGCCGGCGGCCGGCAGCAGGGCGGTGGTCACCCGCTGGTCGTGCACGGTCGAGTCGGTCACCGTGAAGAGGGCGAGCAGGGCCGCCAGTCCCCCGGTGATCGAGGCGACGAGCGAGAGCCCGCAGAGCTCGGCCACGGCCACCGCGAGGGCGACGCCGATGACGGCCCGCGACGCGTTCCTGAGTCTTGCGCGCCCCGGATCCGGAGCCACGAACATCCTCTTCACGGCGGTGTGCCGCCCCCCTTGCGATGGAACCCGCCGGACCCGCGTCTGCCCGGGGGTGGTGGGCGGTACACGGGCACGGCGAAGGCGCCACGGTCCGGAGCGGCCTCGTTGCCGTCCGGCGCTGCGTGGCGCCGTAGATACATGGATAGGACACAGATAAGCATCCGCAGGGGCAATGGCTCAACTCGGCCCGCTCCCACTGGGCCATTGGCATCTCAGAAAGCGTGATCTTCGGCCAGGAGCAGACCAACGGACCCGCCCGGCGGGTCAGTCTCCGGCGGCGTGCTCCGTCGGGACGCACAGGACCGGGACCGGGGAGAGGTGCAGGAGTTTGTGCGGGGTGGATCCGAGCAGGGCCCCGCGGATCGGGCTGTCGCCCCAGCTCCCCACGATGATCACCCGGGCGTCGTGCCGTTCGGCGGCGGCGAGCAGCGCCTGGGCCGGCTTCTCGTCGGCCACCACGACCGTGGACGGGACTCCTGCCTCGTCGGCGGCCTCCACGGCCCGCGCGAGTGCGCTGCGGCCGGCCTCCCGGACGGCCTCCCGGTGCGCGCGGTACTCCTCGCCGGTGGGGCCCGGGGCGGCGGCCCCGTAGACGAGGACGAGCGGCTCGCCGAAGGCGGCGGCCACCTCCAGGGCCACGTGCAGGGCGCGCTCGGCGCCGGGCGACTCGTCGTACCCGAGGACGACGGACATCGGGGCTCCTCTCCGGCTTCCGGCCGGTGGTGCGGGGCTACGGGGCTACGGGGCTACGGGGCTACGGGGGGCTACGCCTCGGGGCTTCGGGGCTTCCTGACCGCGTGCACGAGGGCCGGGTCGGCGACGCCGCGCCGCTCCTGCCAGAACCGGCCGTCCCTGATCCGCCAGAAGCACATGACGAGGACGCCGACGACGGCGATGCCGATCCCGATGACCAGCGGCGGGCCGAGGCCGAACCAGGAGACGCCGCTCGCCGAGTTCTCCGGGTCGGACATGTCGGCGACCGACTGCACCAGCAGCCAGGCCAGCAGGCCGGCGCCGACCACCGGGCCGAGGCCGATCAGCAGGAAGTTGTGCACGCTCTCCAGCAGGTGGCGGCGGTAGTAGACGGCGCAGGCCAGGCCGGTGAGCGCGTAGTAGAAGGAGATCAGCAGGGAGAGGGCGGTCAGGGAGTCCAGGAGGGCGTTCTCGCTGATCTGGTTGACGGCGAGGTACCAGACGATGGCGATGCCGGCCACCCACCAGGTGCTCACGTCCGGGGTGCGGAACCGGGGGTGGATGTGCGAGAGGTGCGGCGGCAGCGCGTGCCGGCGGGCCATCGACAGGGCGGTGCGGGAGGCGGGGATGATCGTGGTCTGGGTGGAGGCGAGGGCGGAGGTGCAGACGGCCAGCAGGACGACCCAGTCCCAGCCGCCCATCACCTCGTGCGCGAGGACCGCGAAGACGGCCTCCTCCTCGCCGGCGTTCTCCGCGAGGAACGTCGTCCCGGCGTAGCCGACGACCGCGAAGCCGACGGACAGGTACGTCACCAGCAGGACGACGGTGGACCAGATGCCGGCCTTGCCGGGTGCGGTGGCCGAGTTCTCGACCTCCTCGGTGAGGTTGACCGCCGACTCCCAGCCCCAGTAGATGAACACGCCGAGCAGCAGTCCGCCGGTGAGGGCGGCGCCGCCGGCGCCGAAGGGGTTGAGCCATTCGATGGCGGGTCTGGTGCCGTCGAGGCTGCTGGTGCCGGCGTAGACGCGGTAGAGGGCGACCACGGCGAAGACCAGCAGGAAGAAGACCTGGGCGAGGATCAGGACGTCCTGGAGCCGGGCCGACATCTCGGTGCCGATGACGCAGACGGCGGTCATCGCCAGGATCACGACGACGGTCAGGCCCTGGCGCAGCGCCTCGTTCGCGGCCCAGCCGTCGAGTCCGGCGGCGAGCAGTCCGAAGTGGACGGCCACGTCGGCCAGCGAGCCGATGACGAGGACGCCGGTCATCGCGATGGCCCAGCCGCCGAGCCAGCCCGCCCAGGGGCCCATGGCGCGGGTCACCCAGGAGAAGGTGGTCCCGCAGTCCTGGTCGACCTTGTTGAGGTAGTAGAAGGCGGCGGCGATCAGCAGCATCGGGACGAAGGAGGCCAGCATGACCCCGGGCGCGTAGATTCCGGCGAGCGCGACGATCGGTCCGATGACCGCGGCCAGGGAGTAGGCGGGCGAGGTCGAGTTCAGGCCGATGACGAGCGCGTCGAGGAAGCCGATCGCGTTGGCCTTGAGTCCCGGTTCCGCGTCGGTGCCGTCGGTGCCGGCGGTGCCGGGGCGGTCCGTGACGGGCCTCGCTCCCGGTTCCGGTTCCGGGGGCTCAGGGGGAGCGCCGTCCGAGCCATCGTGGGCCATGTACGCATCGTCACGCAGACGGCGGCCGCGCGCGAGGCGGGGGGCCGTCCGCTGCGGACGAGCGGGCCCGGCCGGCCCGGGGGATCCCTACTGGGGCGGTCGTTCCGGTTGGGGGGCGGGCGTCCCCGGGGTCGGCGTTCCCGGATGCCGCACGCCCCAGGGCCGGGAGTTCCAGCTCGCGATGACCGGCAGGCCGTGCTCCGTGGACAGTGCGCTGAAGGTGCCCGTCCGGAGCATGAAGAGCCGCCCGGCCTCGGGCGGCAGACCCAGGTAGCGGGCGGTCAGCACGCGCAGCAGGTGCCCGTGGGCGACCAGGACGACGTTGCCCCGGTCTTCGCGCAGTACCCCGGCCACCCGGGCCAGCACCCGGTCGGCGCGGGCGCCGACCTGGGCGGCGTTCTCGCCGGGGTGCTCCGCGTCCCCGGGCGGTACCCCGTCGGTCCACAGCGACCAGGAGGGGTGCTCGCGCTGGATCTCGGCGGTGGTGACGCCCTCGTAGCCGCCGTAGTCCCACTCGTACAGGTCGGGGTCCGTGACGCCCCCGCTCAGGCCGGCGAGCTCGGCCGTGGCGGCGGCCCGGCGGAGCGGGCTGGTCAGCACCAGGGCCGGGTGCTTGTCCCGGAAGTACGCGAAGAGCGAGATGGCCTCTTCGACCCCGTGCGGGGTCAGCGGGACGTCGGTGCGCCCGGTGTGCCGTCCGGTCGCGCTCCAGGCGGTCTCGCCGTGCCTCACCAGCAGCAGGTCGCTCACCCTTCGGACCCTAGCGCCTGCGGCATGTCGGCGCCGGACGGGCCGCCGCCTGGGTGTACCTGACGCGGCCGCTGGTGGACCCCGGGCGGGGAGGCATCAAGCCGTCGGGTCGGGCCTCGCCGGTCTCGCCGGCCGGGTCGGATCGGGCGGAAAGCAGGCCGGGCCGAATCGAATCGAAAACGGTGCGGAAACAGTGCAAGTTGGCGGAGGCTGTCGTTCCCCCGAGGCTCGGGGCATGGACGACCAGGACGACGCACGGCTCGCGGCGGGGTTCGCGGCGGGCGACGAGGAGTGCGTGGCAGCGGTCTACCGGCGCTGGCGGCCGCTGGTGCACGCGCTCGCCAAGCGCTCGATCGGTGACGAGCGGGAGGCCGAGGACGTGACCCAGCAGGTCTTCCTCGCCGCGTGGCGGGGCCGCGGCGGGTACCGGCCCGGGCCGGGCGGCCTCGGGGCCTGGCTGACCGGCATCACCCGGCACAAGGTGGCCGACGCCCTGGAGGCCCGCACCCGGCGGGCCCGGGCGGCCGAGGCGGCCGCGCGCGTGTGCGCCCAGGCGCGGCCGGAACCGGTGCCGGGTCCGGAACGGGCCGTGGAGCGGGTGCTGTTGCTCGGCGAGCTGGCCCGGCTGCCGTCCGCGCAACAGCGGGTGCTGCGGCTCGCCTTCTACGCGGACCTGACCCAGTCCCAGATCGCGGACCGCACCGGGATCCCCCTGGGCACCGTCAAGAGCCACATGCGGCGGGCGCTGCACGTCATGCGGCAGTCCCTGGAGCGGTGCCCGGAGCTCGGGGTCCCACAAGCGATTCGATGACGGCCAGCCCCGAGCGGAGCCCGAACAGCCGCTCGGCGCGGGCGGGCGGGGCCGCGGCCGCACCGCCCCATCCGGGCCCGGCGAGCAGCAGCGCCGAGTGGCCGCGGGCGCCGCGCGGCCCCCACTCGATGCCCGCCACCGACCTGACGAGCGCCGCGTCCGCGGTCGTACGGGACTGCGCCCACAGGACGACGGCCCGCGGACCCGTCCGCCGGACGGCCTCGCACAGCGCGTCGGCGGGCAGGGCCGCGCCGAACATCCTTACTGGCAGGGCGCGTTCGGCGAGGGCTGCGGCCAAGGCCTCCATCGGCAGGCTGTGTTGCTCCCCGGGCGTGCAGGCCAGCAGCACGGGCGGGGCCGGGAACGGCTCCGGGGCGGGCCGGATCCGGTGCAGGGCCGCGGAGACGTACCAGGACAGCAGGTGCTCGACCTCGACGTAACGCTCCCCCGCCGAAGCCCACTTGCGGCCCACGGCGTGCAGGGTCGGCGCGATGACCTCCTCCCAGGCCGTCACCGGGCCCAGCTCCGCGAGCACCGCCTCCAGCAGGTCCTCCACGGCCGGCGCGTCCAGTCGTACGGCGGCCCGCGCGAGCCCCCTGCACTCCGGGCGGACGTCCCCGAGGCGCAGCGCGCGGGGCCCGCCGGGGGTGGTGGCGGGGGGCTCGGCTGCGGCCGGGCCGTCCGGGGCGGCCCCCCGGGCCACCCGGGCGGCTTCGGACGGGGGTGCGCCCTGGGCGGTGAGGCGGCACATCAGCTCCAGCCGGGCGATGTCCGCGGGCGTCCAGCGCCGGTGCCGGCCCTCCTCGCGGCGGGACGGGCCGATCGCGTAGCGGCGCTCCCAGGAGCGCAGCGTGGTCGGCGAGACCCCGAGGCGCCGGGCGACGGCCCCGGTGGTGAGGGCGACGGGAGGGGGCGGGGGCTGCGGGGGTTCGGACTCCACGCTTCCACGGTACGACGCTGCCGGGCTCCGGGTGCTCACCCGGAGCCCCGCCCGTCCGCCGGTCGGTGCGCCGGTCGGTCAGGTCCGTCCGCCGGTCCGGGATCCCTTTCGCGGCCCCGGCGGAACCGGTCGAGGCCGTCGGCCAGGCCGACCAGCGGGTCGGGGTAGTCGTAGGCGGCCCGTTCCAGGCCGGGGAGCCGCCAGGGCTCGTGCACGCGGGGGGCGGAAAGCCCGGCGAGCTCCGGGACCCAGCGGTGGACGTAGCCGCCGTCGGGGTCGTACCGCAGGCCCTGACGCACCGGGTTGAGGACCCGGTTGGGGCGGGTGTCGGTGCCCGTGCCCGCCACCCACTGCCAGTTGAGCTGGTTGTTGGCGAGGTCCCCGTCGACGAGGAGGTCCATGAAGTGGCGGGCTCCGACCCGCCAGTCGACGTAGAGGGTCTTGGTGAGGAAGCTCGCGACGAGCAGCCGGCCGCGATTGTGCATCCAGCCCTCGTGGGCCAGTTGGCGCATGGCCGCGTCCACGACCGGATAGCCGGTGCGGCCCTCCTTCCAGGCCCGGATCTCCTCCTCGGCGGCGGGACCGGTGCGCCAGCGGTCCCCGCGGTCCCGGTAGTCCTCGGCGGCGGCCGCGGGCCGGGATGCGAGCACCTGGTGGTGGAAGTCGCGCCAGCACAGCTGCCGTACGAAGGCCTCCGCGCCGGGACCGCCGGCGGCGCGGGCACGATGGACGGCCTCGGTGGGCGAGAGCGTGCCGAAGTGCAGGTGCGGGGAGAGCCGGGAGGTGGCGTCGCCGGCCAGGTCGTCGTGGATCTCGGGATAGCGGTCGATGCCGGAGCGCAGCCACCGGGCCAGCAGCCGGCGCGCCTCCGGCTCGCCGCCGGGGGCGAGGCCCGGGGAGGTGCCGGTGACGGCTGCCCGTTCGGGCAGGGGCTCGGAGCGGATCCCGTCGGGCACCTGGACGGTCCGGGGCGCCGCGGCGGCGGCCCGCAGCGGGTGCTCCGACCAGCGGCGGTGGTACGGGGTGAAGACGGCGAAGTGGCCGGACCCGTTCGCCCCGGTGGGAGTGACGGCCCCCGGGGCGACCGCGGTGATCACGGCGTCGTGGACGTGGAACCGCACGCCCTCCGCTTCGAGGGCCTCGCGCAGCCGCTCCTCGCGGGCGTGGGCGTAGGCGCTGACCCCGGCGGCCATGTGCACCTCGTCGGCATCGGCCTCCCGGACGAGGGCCATGGTCGCGGCGACCGGATCGCCGGACCGCACGACGAGCCGACCGCCCCGGGAGCGCAGCCCCTCGTCGAGGCCGGCGAGGCAGTCGGCGAGGAAGGCGAGCCGGTTGGGCGGGGCGGCGACCCCCGGATCCCGCACGAAGAGCGGCACGACCTGCGCGGAGGACGACAGGGCGGCCCGCAGCGGCGGATGGTCGTGCAGCCGCAGATCGGAGGTGTAGAGGACCACCGCGACGTTCATGGGATTCGCTCCGCGTGGGGGATGGGGGGAGGTCTGTCATGCCCTACTTCGCCACCGACCCCGTTCCCGGATGCGGGGCGCTGCCGCGCGGTGCGATGGGGGCGTCGGGGCCCGGCCGGGGCTGGGCCCCGACGCCCGGGGCTGGGCCTTAGGGGGCGCCGCCGCCTGCGGCGCATGCCGTCGTGCGCCCGGCCGGGCACCGGTATTCGGCACCCCTGGTGCGCCCTGTGCGCGGCGGGCTACGCCGTATCGGCGTCGGCTTTGCCTGAGGCGTCGGCTTTGCCGGAGGCGTCCGCCCGCTCCGCCGCGCGGGCGATGTTGCGGGCCATGCCGCCGAAGACGACGGCGTGGAAGGGGGACACGCTCCACCAGTAGAGGTGGCCGAGCAGGCCGCGCGGATGGAACAGGGCCCGCTGGCGGTAGCGGGATCCGGACTCCCCCGCGGACGGCGGGTCGGCCCGCAGTTCCAGCCAGGCGAGCCCCGGCAGCCGCATCTCCGCGCGCAGCCGCAGCAGCCGGCCCGGTTCGATCTCCTCCACCCGCCAGAAGTCCAGGGAGTCCCCCACCCGCAGCCGCGCGGCGTCCCGGCGGCCGCGCCGGATGCCGACTCCGCCGACGAGCCGGTCCAGCCAGCCCCGTACGGCCCAGGCCAGCGGGAAGGAGTACCAGCCGTTCTCCCCGCCGATGCCCTCCACCACCCGCCACAGCTCCGCGGCCGGGGCCCCGACGGTCAGCTCGCGGCGGTCGGTGTAGAGGCTGCCGCCGGCCCAGTCGGGGTCGGTGGGCAGCGGGTCGCTCGGCGCGCCGGGGACCGCGGCGGAGGACCAGCGGGTGGTGACCTTCGCATCGCGGATCCGCCGGAGGGCCAGCGCGAGGGCCTCGTCGAAGCCGATGGGCGCACCCGGCGGGTCCGGGACGTGGACGGCGATGTCGTGTTCCGCGCACACCACCTCGTGCCGCAGGGATTCGGCGAGCGGCCGGGCCAGCGCCCTGGGCACGGGGGTGACCAGGCCGATCCAGTGGCTGGACAGCCTCGGGGTGAGCATCGGGACGCGCAGGATGAGGCGGGCGGGGAGCCGTGCGACGGTGGCGTAGCGGCGCATCATCTCCTCGTACGTGAGCACGTCGGGCCCGCCGATGTCGAAGGCCCGGTTGACCTCGGGCGGCATGCCAGCGCTGCCCACGAGGTAGCGCAGCACGTCGCGGACGGCGATGGGCTGGCAGCGGGTGCCGACCCAGCTGGGGGTGACCATGACGGGCAGCCGTTCGGTCAGGTAGCGCAGCATCTCGAAGGAGGCGGACCCGGAGCCGATGACGACGGCGGCGCGCAGCACGGTCGCCGGAACGGATCCGGCGAGGAAGATCTCGCCGACCTCGGCGCGGGAGCGCAGGTGCGGTGAGAGGCTGCGGACGGGGATGCCGGCGGGGGTGAGGCCGCCGAGGTAGACGATGCGGCGGACCCCGGCGGCGCGGGCCGCGTCCGCGAACGCCCGGGCCGCGTCGCGGTCGCGTGCCTCGAAGCCGGATCCGGTGCCGAGGGAGTGCACGAGGTAGTAGGCGACGTCGATGCCGGTCATCGCCCCGGCGAGGGACGCGGGGTCGGTGACGTCCCCGCGGACGATCTCGGCGTCCCCGGCCCAGGGGTGGTCGCGGAGTTTTTCCGGGGTGCGGGCCAGGCAGCGGACCCGGTGCCCGGCGTCCAGGAGGTCGGGTACGAGGCGTCCGCCGATATAGCCGGTGGCCCCGGTGACCAGGCAGTTCTTGCCCGTCATGACTGTCTCCGCTCTTCGCGCCCTGATCTTCCGTACCTCCGCCCCCACCTTCCGATTCGCCGCGGCGCGCCGGATCGGATGCGGGATTCCCCCGAATGGCACATCCAAGACCCCCCTCGGCTCCGAAGAAGGGGTGCCGGGATGCGCCGGGTGATGGGGTGACGAGGGAGGAACACGATGACGGAGCGAGGGGCGGCGCGCCCGCGGACGGCCGTGATCGGCGGGGGCGTGTCGGGGCTGACGGCGGCGTACGTCCTGGCGCGCTCGCACGAGGTGACCCTCTACGAGGCGGACGACCGGCTGGGCGGGCACGCGCACACGCACGAGGTCAAGGGGCCGGACGGCGTGGTGCGCGCGGTGGATTCGGGGTTCATCGTGCACAACGACCGTACCTACCCGCACCTGCTGCGGCTCTTCGGCGAGCTCGGGGTGGCCACCCGGCCGACGACGATGAGCCTGTCGGTCCATTGCGAGGGGTGCGGGCTGGAGTACGCGGGTGCGCGCGGTCCGCGCGGGCTCTTCGCCCGGCGGCGGTCCGCCGTGAACCCGCAGTACCTGCGGATGCTGGCACGGATCCCGGAGTTCCACCGGGGAGCGAGGCGGCTGCTGGCCGATGCGGACGCCGGCACCTCCGGCACCACCGGCGCCGCCGAGATCACCCTGGCCGAGTTCCTGGAACGGGGCCGCTTCGGGTCCTACTTCACCGCGCACTTCGCGATCCCGCTGGTCGCCTCGGTGTGGTCCTGCCCGCCGGACACGGCGCTCGGGTACCCGGCCCGGTACCTGTTCCGGTTCCTGGAACACCACGGCCTGCTGTCGGTGGGCGGTTCGCCGAGCTGGCGCACGGTCGAGGGCGGCTCGGCGCGCTACGTGGAGCGGCTGCGCGAAAAGCTGGACGCCGTGTACCTCGCCGCACCGGTACGGGCGCTCGCCCGCACCCCGCGGGGCGTGTCGGTCACCACCGCCGGCGGGGCCACCGACCTCTACGACGCGGTGGTCGTCGCCGTCCACGCCGATCAGGCGCTGCGCCTGCTGGCCGATCCGACGGACGCGGAACGCACCGCGCTCGGTGCCTTCCGCTACTCCCGCAACCGGACCGTGCTGCACACCGACGACTCGGTACTGCCGCGCGCGCCCGGCGCCCGGGGCTGCTGGAACTACCGGCTGTCGGGGTGCCGGCCGGCCGACGCGCACGTACGGGTCAGCTACGACATGAACCGGCTCCAGGGGCTGGACGGGCCCGAACCGTACGTGGTCACGCTGAACGCGGACGGCGCGGTGCGGCCGGAGTCGGTCCTCGCGGAGATGGAGTACGAACACCCCGTCTACACCACGGAGTCGGTGGCGGCCCAGCGGCTCCTGCCGGCCCTGTCGGGACCGGTGACGGCCTTCGCCGGCGCCTACCACGGGTGGGGGTTCCACGAGGACGGCTGCCGCTCGGGTGTGGAGGCCGCGGCCGCGCTGGGGGTGACGTGGTGAGCACCGCCCCCGCCGCACCGCGTCTCTACCTGGCCGAGGTCCGGCACGTCCGCTCGGGCGCGAGCGGAAGCGGAGGGCACGGCAGAGGCAACGGCGGGGGCACGAGAGGGAGCGGAGTCGGCTACCGGCTTCGGCACCGTACGTACCTCTGGCTGGTCGACCTCGACCGACTGCCCCGGCTCCCCCGGCCGTTGCGCCCGCTCGCCCGCTTCGAGGCGCGCGACCACTTCGGCGGCTCCGCCTCCTCGATCCGGGCCGGCCTGGACGCCTTCCTCACGGCGCGCGGCGCCGGACTCCCGTCCGGTTCCCGGGTGTTGATGCTGGCGCACGCCCGGGTGTTCGGCCACGTCTTCAACCCGCTGACCGTGTACTGGTGCCACGGACCGGACGGTTCCCTGCGCCAGGTGGTCGCCGAGGTGCACAACACCTACGGCGAACGCCACTGCTACCTGCTCCCACCGGACGTGGCCCGGGGGGATCGCGGAGACCTCGATGTGGCCCCGGTTCCCAAGGAGTTCTACGTCTCCCCCTTCCTCCGGGTGGAAGGGGCCTACCGCATGCAGCTGCCCGAGCCCGCCGAACGCCTCGCGCTGACCATTCGGCTGGCCGGCGGCACGGACGGCGCCCGCCTGACCGCGACCGTCCGCGGCGCACGCCGGCCGGCCGGCGCCCGCGGACTGCTGCGCGCCGCGCTGCGCCGGCCCTGGTCCACCGCCGCCGTCAGCGCCGGCATCCGCTTCCACGGGGTGCGGCTGTGGCTGCGCGGGCTGCCGGTCCGACCGCGTCCCCCACACGTACCCCAGGAGGGTCTGAAGTGAGCACGTCGACCACCACCACCAATGCCACCGCCCCGGCCGTGCCGCCCTGCTCCCGGGCACGGGCCGCCGTCGGGCGGCTGCTGATCCGCCGGGCCCTGGACCGGTTGCCGCTCCAGGTCCGGATGGGCCCCGACGGGACCCTGGGGCGGGGCGGCCCCGCGATGGCGGTGTACGACCCGGACGCCTTCGAACGCCGGATCGCGGCCGAGGGCCTGATCGGCTTCGGCGAGTCGTACCTGGCCGGGGAGTGGGACGCGCGCGACCCGGTCGCGGTCCTGACCGTGCTGGCCGGGCACGTGACGGGGCTGGTCCCGGCTCCGCTCCAGCGGCTGCGCGGCCTGTGGGCCTCCCGGCACCCGGCCAAGGACCGCAACACCCCGGACGGCTCGCGGACGAACATCCAGCGCCACTACGACCTGTCGAACGAACTGTTCGCCGAGTTCCTCGACCCGACGATGACCTACTCCTCGGCCGTGTTCCGCTCCCTGCCCGCGGGCCGGGAGGAGCTGGCCGAGGCCCAGCACCGCAAGATCGACATGCTGCTGGACCTGGCGGGGACCGGCCCGGGCACCCGGCTGCTGGAGATCGGCACAGGCTGGGGCGAGCTGGCCGTCCGGGCGGCCCGGCGCGGTGCGCACGTGGTCACCCTGACCCTGTCGCGGGAGCAGCGGGAGCTGGCCCTGCGCCGGATCGCGGCCGCCGGGCTGTCCGACCGCGTCGAGGTGCGGCTGTGCGACTACCGGGAGGCGGAGGGGAGCTACGACGCCATCGTGAGCGTCGAGATGATCGAGGCCGTCGGCGCCGAGTACTGGCCGGTGTACTTCGCCACGCTGGACCGGCTGCTGGCGCCCGGCGGGCGGGTCGCGCTCCAGGCGATCACCATGCCGCACGAGCGGATGCTCGCCACCAGGGACACGTACACCTGGATCCACAAGTACATCTTCCCCGGCGGCATGCTGCCGTCGGTCCGGGTGGTGGAGGAGACGGCGCGCACCCACACCGGACTGCGCGTGACCCGCTCCGAGGCCTACGGGGCCCACTACGCGCAGACGCTGCGGCTGTGGCGGGAGCGCTTCGCCGAGCGGGCCGACCGGGTCGCGGAGCTGGGCTTCGACGCGACCTTCCGGCGGATGTGGACCTTCTACCTGGCCTACTGCGAGGCGGGTTTCGCCTCGGGCTACCTGGACGTGCACCAGTTCCTGCTGACGCGCACGGCCCCCGAGGGGCTCGCGGCGGGCGGTGGTCCCCGGTGAACTGGGGCGCCTTCGGCCTCAACCTGGCCGTCTCGGCGGGGGCGGCCCTCGCCGTCATGCTGGCCGCCTTCGCCGTCGGGGTCCGCCTGCGCCGGCACCGCGGGGTGGACGTGGCCTGGGGCCTGGGCTTCGTCGCCGTCGCGGTAGCCACGTACGCCCAGTCGGGCGGCCGGCACCCGCTGCCGGCGGTCCTGGCGATGGTGTGGGGCCTGCGGCTGGCCGGGCACATCGCGTGGCGGGGCCGGGGGCACGGCGAGGACCCGCGCTACGAGCGGCTGCTGTCCCGGGCTCCGGGCAACCCCACCTGGTACGCGCTGCGCACGGTCTACCTGCTCCAGGCGGGCCTGGTCTGGCTGGTCTCGCTGCCCGTGCAGGCGGCGGCGTACGCGACCGGCCGCCCCGGGGCCCTGGCCGTGGCGGGCAGCGCGCTGTGGCTGTGCGGGCTGCTCTTCGAGGCGGTCGGCGACCACCAGCTGGCCCGGTTCAAGGCCGATCCCGCGAACCGGGGGAAGATCATGGACCGGGGCCTGTGGTCCTGGACCCGGCACCCGAACTACTTCGGCGACTTCTGCGTGTGGTGGGGGCTGTCCCTGACCGCCTGGACCTCGGGCGGCGCGGTGGCGGTGTCGGTGGTCTCCCCGCTCGTGATGTCGTACCTGCTGATCGGGGGCAGCGGGAAGCGGCTCCTGGAGCGGCACATGGCGGACCGGCCCGGTTACGCCGAGTACCGGGCCCGCACCAGCGGATTCCTGCCGCGGCCGCCCCGGCGGGCCGGTCGTGCGCCGCGCCATCGCAGGTCACAGGGGGTATGACCCGGTACGGCTGGGGCCGCGTTGGTACAGTCGCGGCATGGCGGTGGACGAGCTCGACACACGGATCCTGCGCCTGCTGATCGAGCAGCCGCGCACCAGCGTCCGGGAGTACGCCCGGATCCTCGGCGTCGCGCGCGGCACCCTCCAGGCCCGGCTCGACCGGCTGGAACGCACCGGGGTGATCACCGGAACCGGCCCCGTGCTCTCCCCCGCGGCACTCGGGCATCCCGTCCTGGCCTTCGTGCACATCGAGGTCACCCAGGGGCACCTGGACGAGGTCGGCGACGCGCTGGCCTCCGTGCCGGAGATCATTGAGGCCTTCTCCATCACCGGCGGCGGGGACCTGCTGACCCGGGTGGCCGCGCGGGACAACGCACATCTGGAGGACGTCATCCAGCGGCTGATCCGGCTGCCCGGCGTGGTGCGCACCCGGACCGAGGTCGCGCTGCGCGAGCGGGTGGCGCACCGGCTCCTCCCCCTGGTCGAGTCCGTGGGACGGGCTGCCCGCAAACCCTGACAAGATGGTAGGGACAGGAACAAGACAGGCACCGGCAGGACGGGCACAACGGATGATCTCCGTCATATTCGATCTCGACGGCACCCTCGTGGACAGCGAGCCGAACTACTACGAGTCCGGGCGGCGCACCCTGGAACGCCACGGAGTCCCCGATTTCACCTGGGAGCAGCACTCCCGGTACATCGGCATCGGCACCCTGGAAACCCTGGAGATCCTCCGGGACGAGTACGGGATCACCGCCCCGGTGGAGGAGCTGCTCGCCGAGCAGAACGCCGCCTATCTGGAACTCGCCCGGACCCACACCGAGGCCTACCCCGAGATGCGCGCGTTCGTGCGGCGGCTGCACTCCGAGGGCGTTCCGATGGCGGTGGCCTCGGGTTCCTCGCGCGAGGCGATCGACGCGGTCCTGGCGGGCACCGGGCTGGACGCGCTGCTGACCACGGTGGTCTCCGCCGAGGAGGTCGCCCAGGGCAAGCCCGCTCCGGACGTGTTCCTGGAGGCGGCACGCCGACTTGGCGCGGACCCCGCCGACTGCGTGGTCGTCGAGGACGCGGCGCCGGGAGCCCTGGCCGCGCACGCGGCGGGCATGCGGTGCGTGGCGGTGCCGTACGTGGCGGCCACCGCCGACGACCCCGCCTTCGCGGCGGCCGGGCTGCTCTTCCCCTCCGGGCAGACGGAGTTCAGCGCCGAGAGCGCCTACACCTGGCTCACCGCCGCGCAGGCGGCCTGAGCCGTCCGGAACCCCTGATCTCCGCACTCCGCGGCGGCCAGGGGTTCCGTCCTGCCCGGACGGGCCGCCTTTCACGGCCGGGTTCCGGCAGGCCCTGGCGTCCTGGGGGCCGCGCTGTCACCATGCCGGGGTGACCGCCACCCTGACGCCCCCGGGCTCCGAGCGCGGACCGCGCCGCTGGCCCCTGCTGGGGAACCTCCCGGCCTTCGCCCGCGATCCACTGGCCTTCTTCGAGTCGCTGCGCGACGAGTACGGGGACTGGGTGCCCTGGGCACTCGGACCGCAGCGCAACGTACTGGTATCCCGGCCGGAGCACGCGGGCGAACTGCTCGGCGCCGTGGAGTCCACCTTCAGCCCGACCGAACTGGGCTGGGCCTTCCGGCAGTTGCTGGGCAACGGGGTGGTCGTGGCCACCGGCGAGGACTGGCGGCGCAAGCGGGCGCTGGTCCAGCCCTCGGTGCGCCCGCGCCAAGTGCGCTCGTACGCCGGCACGATGGTGGAGTGCGCCGACGCCCTGGTCTCCGGCTGGCGCGACGGCGAGCGGATCGACGTGCACCGGGAGATGGCCGGGCTCACCCAACGCATCGCGGTGCGCACCCTGTTCGGGAGCGATGCGGCCGGCCGGGAGGCGCCCATCAGCGCCGCCATGGCCACCGCGCAGCGCGAACTCAGCGCCGAGTTCCGAGGGGTGACGTTGTTCCTGCCTCCCTGGGTACAGACTCCGGGACGGCGCCGGATGCGGGCGGCCGTGGAGGTGCTCGACCGCGAGATCGAGCACGTCATACGGGAGCACGAGGCGGCCTCGGCGGCCGGGGAGGAACGGGACGACCTGCTCAGCCGGCTCCTCGCCGCCCGCGACGAGGACGGCGGGCCGCTGTCGCGCACGGAGCTGCGCGACGAGGCGATCACCCTGTACATCGGCGGCCACGAGACCACCTCGACCACCTTGACCTGGGCCTGGCAGCTGCTGTCGGGCGCGCCGCAGGCACGGGAACGGCTCACCGAGGAGCTGGACCGGGTGCTCGGCGGCCGGCTGCCGACGTACGAGGACTACGCGCGGCTGCCCTGGACCCAGCAGGTGGTGAAGGAAGCACTGCGGATCTACCCGCCGATCTGGCTGATCTCCGCAGTGGCCAGGGAAGGGGCCACGCTCGGCGGACGTCCGGTCCCGGCCGGCCTGTCGGTGTGGATCAGCCCGTGGTCGATGCACCGGGACGAGCGCTGGTTCCCGGAGCCGGAGGCCTTCCGCCCCGAGCGGTGGTCCGAGGACGCGGCCGGCGCCCACCGGATCCCGGAGCACGCCTGGTTCCCCTTCGGCGGCGGTCCGCGCGCCTGCCTGGGTGCCCGCTTCGCACTCGTCGAGGCGGCCCTCGTGCTGGCCGTCGTGGCCCAGCGCTTCCACCTGGACAGCGGTCCGACCCGCGCGAGGGTCCTCCCGGGGCTCACCCTCCAGCCGAAGGACCCGGTCATGGCCACCCTCCGCACGCACCGCCCCTGACCTCAGGCGTCCCGACGGGGGAGATCACGATCCCAGGGAGCGAGACGCCATTGACCCCGAGCGGGCGAATGGCTAAGTTTCGCCGCATGTTGCGTCCCGTCATGCTCACCACGCGCGGTCACATCGACCTGCTGCGGGTGGCCTCCGCCGCGTGTTGCCGCGGCTGCTGACGCCCTTTTCCTCTGCGGCACGAGCGCTCCGCGCTCCCCTTTCGCACGCCCTGAGCCTCTGATCCCCTGAGCCCCGGCCCTCCGCGGCCCGGGCTCTCCCCGGCTCGGGCGCTCCCGAACTCCGAAGCCCCGGCTCCGCCTCCACCTCCGCACCGGCGGGCGGGACGGGCCGGCCGGCTGGTGGGGCCGATGGCGCGTGCGCTTCCTCCTGCCCCTTCCCTCTCCCCGCCCTCCCCTTCCGTGGAGCATCCATGACCCTGACCAGCCATGCGCGGCCGGATATATCGGTTAAAGCACCATCTGCGCGCTCGGTCGGCGCAGCACCCGCGCTCGTTCCCGTCGTACCCGCCTCGGCGAAACGACGCTCCCCTCCCCGCTGGGCACGGCGCACCATCGGACCGCTCCTGCTGCTCGCCGCATGGCAACTGGCCAGCAGCCTCGGCTGGTTGCCGGCCGACACCCTCGCCCCGCCCTCGACCATCGCGCGCGCCGCGGCCGACCTGATCGCGGACGGCACCCTGCCCTCCGCGATGGCGGTGTCGCTCCAGCGGGTGGCCATCGGCCTCGTCCTGGGCGGCACGGCGGGGACGCTGTTGGCCCTGCTCTCGGGCCTCTCCCGGCTGGGCGAGGACCTGATCGACGCGAGCGTGCAGATGCTGCGCACGGTGCCCTGGGTGGGTCTCATTCCGCTGTTCATCATCTGGATGGGCATCGGGGAGGCGCCGAAGGTGGCGCTCATCGCCCTCGGCACGGCCTTCCACCTGTACCTGAACGTGTACGCGGGGATCCGCGGGGTCGACGAGCAACTCATCGAAGCGGGCGGCGCCTTGGGACTGGGCCGCTGGGGCCTGGTGCGGCACGTGGTGCTGCCGGGCGCGCTGCCCGGCTTCATGACGGGGCTGCGGTACTCCCTCGCCACCGCCTGGCTGGCCCTGGTGTTCGGGGAGTCCATCAACGCGGACGCCGGGATCGGATTCCTGATGAACCAGGCCCGCGAGTTCTTCCGCACCGACGTCATCGTCGTCTGCCTCGTCGTCTACGCCTTCCTCGGTCTCACCGCCGACCTCATCGTCCGCGCTCTCGAAAGGCTGCTGCTGCAATGGCGACCGACCTTCACCGGCCAGTGACCGCTGCCGCCACCGCCGTCACCGCCGTCACGACGGACCCGGCCGACGCGGCCGGTACCGCCGTACGCGTCCGGGGGCTGACCCGCGCCTTCGACGGCCGGGCCGTCATCGACGGACTCGACCTCACCCTGCGGGCCGGACAGTTCACCGTGCTCCTCGGCCGCAGCGGCTGCGGGAAGTCCACCCTGCTGCGGGTGCTCGCCGGCCTTGACCGGGAGATCGAGGGCGAGGTCCTGGTGCCCGAGCGCCGGGCGGTGGCCTTCCAGGCTCCCCGGCTGATGCCCTGGAAGAAGGTCTGGCGCAATGTGCTGCTCGGCCTGCCCGGACGCCCCGAACGCGAGCGCGCGGAGCGGGCGTTGGCCGAGGTCGGGCTGGAGCACCGCACCGACGCCTGGCCGAAGACCCTGTCCGGCGGCGAGGCACAGCGGGCTTCGCTCGCCCGCGCCCTGGTCCGCGAGCCCGATCTGCTGCTGCTGGACGAGCCGTTCGGCGCCCTCGACGCGCTGACGCGGATCAACGCCCAGCGACTGGTCGCCGAGCTGTGGCAGCGGCGCGGCTGCGCGGTGCTGCTGGTCACGCACGACGTCGACGAGGCGGTGCTGCTGGCCGACCGCGTGCTCGTGATGGACGAGGGCCGGATCGCCCACGACACCGAAGTGCCGCTGGAGCGGCCGCGCTCGGTCGGCGACCCCGGCTTCGCCGCGCTGCGCGCCCGGCTGCTGAGCGAACTCGGCGTCGGCTGAGCTCCGCCCGCGCCCCCTGTATCCCCTGCCCTGGTTCCCGTACGAGAGATCGAAGAGAAGCGACATGAGACGTCACACCCTGCCCCTGCTCGCCACACTGATTCCGCTGTCGCTGGCCCTGACCGCCTGCGGCGGCAGCTCGGCCGCCGACTCCGGCGCCAAGGACGGCGCGAAGGACGGCGCCAAGAGCGCTGCGAAGGTCACGCTGAACGTCGGTGACCAGAAGGGTGGTTACGAGTCGCTGCTGCGGGCCGCCGGCGAACTGGACAAGCTCGACTACGAGATCAAGTGGTCCACCTTCACCTCCGGTCCTCCGCTGCTGGAGGCCGTCAACGCCAAGGCGGTCGACATCGGCGGCGTGGGCAACACCCCGCCCGTGTTCGCCGCCGCGGCCAAGTCGAAGATCACGGTGGTGGCCGCCTCGCACGGCTCGTCCAAGGGCGAGGCGATCCTGGTGCCCAAGGGCTCCGCCCTCCAGTCCCCCGCCGAGCTGCGGGGCAAGAAGATCGCGGTGGCGCAGGGCAGTTCGGCGCACTTCCAGCTGATCGCGAGCCTCCAGCAGGCCGGTCTGACCCCGTCCGACGTGCAGATCACCCTGCTCCAGCCGGCCGACGCGCTGGCCGCCTTCAACAGCGGCAAGGTGGACGCCTGGGCGGTCTGGGACCCCTACACCTCCCAGGTGCTGGGCTCCGGCGCCCGCGTCCTCGCCAGCGGTGAGGGTGTCGTCAACGGGCTCAGCTTCCAGGTGGCGGCGCCCGGCGCCCTGGCCGACGAGGCGAAGAGCAAGGCCATCGGGGACTACATCAAGCGCGGCCAGCGCGCCCAGGAGTGGGCCTTCAAGCACCCGGAGGAGTGGGCCAAGGTCTGGTCGAAGGAGACCGGACTGCCGTACGAGGTCGCCCTCGCCGCGGTCAAGCAGACCAACGGCACCCGGGTCCCGGTCGCCGTGGACGACGCCGTCGTGACATCCGAGCAGAAGATCGCCGACACCTTCACCGAGCTGAAGCTGATCCCCGGCAAGGTCGTCTTCAAGGACTTCGTCGACACCCGCTTCAACGCGGACCTGCCGCCCTCCACCACCGCCCCCCGCTCGTACGGGAAGGAATCCTGATGACGGTACGCCTGCACTGGTTCCTGCCGACCGGCGGCGACGGCCGCACCCTGGTCGACCGGCACGCCTACGCCAACAACCACGCGGCCTCCGGGGTGCGCGAGCCCGACATCGAGTACCTCGCACAGATCGCGAAGGCGGCCGAGCGGCTCGGCTTCGAGGCGGTGCTGACCCCGACCGGCACCTGGTGCGAGGACGCCTGGCTGACGACGGTGGCCCTCGCCCAGCACACCGAGCGGCTGAAGTTCCTGGTGGCCTTCCGGCCGGGGGTGATCTCGCCGACGCTGGCCGCGCAGATGGCGGCCACCTACCAGCGGATCACGCGCGGCCGGCTGCTGCTGAACGTGGTGACGGGCGGCGACTCGGCGGAGCAGCGGCGCTTCGGCGACCACCTGGGCCACGACCTGCGCTACGCGCGCACGGCCGAGTTCCTCTCGGTCGTGCGGGGCGTCTGGGGCGGGCAGCCCTTCGACTTCCACGGCGAGCACTACCGGGTCGAGGGCGGGCTGACCGCGGTGCCGCCGGACCCGCTGCCGGAGATCTTCTTCGGCGGGTCCTCGGCCGCGGCGGGTCCGGTGGCCGCCGAGCACGCGGACGTGTACCTGACCTGGGGCGAGCGGCCGCAGGAGGTGAAGGAGAAGATCGACTGGATCCGCTCACTGGCCGAGGAGCGGGGCCGGACGGTGAAGTTCGGCATCCGGCTGCACACCATCTCCCGGGACTCGGCGAAGGAGGCCTGGTCGGCGGCGGACCGGCTGCTCGGCGACCTGGACGACGCCTCCATCGCCGCGGCGCAGGCGGCGCTGGGCGCGAGCGAGTCGGTGGGCCAGCAGCGGATGCTCGCCCTGCACGGCGGCTCGCGCGACAAGCTGGAGATCTCCCCCAACCTGTGGGCCGGGGTCGGCCTGGTGCGCGGGGGTGCCGGTACGGCCCTGGTCGGGAGCCACGGGGACGTGGCGGACCGGATCGAGGAGTACCACGCGCTCGGGATCGAGAACTTCGTACTGTCGGGCTATCCGCACCTCGAGGAGGCGTACTGGTTCGGCGAGGGGGTGACACCGGAGCTCGCGGCGCGCGGCCTGCTCGCGCGCTGAGCCGGGGGGCGGCTCCGGGAAGATCTCGACGGCACTCCCAGTTAGTAGAACCGTGAACGATTTCGCGGTGCAGGACGTGCAGGACGTGGACGTGGCCGTCATCGGCGCCGGGCAGGCGGGACTGTCCGGCGCCTACCACCTGGCGCGGGCGGGCATCGGCCACGTGGTCCTGGACCACGCGCCGCGCCCGGGCGGCGCCTGGCAGTTCCGCTGGCCCTCGCTCACCTACGGCAAGGTCCACGGCATGCACGCGCTGCCCGGCATGGAACTCACCGGCGCCGATCCGCTGCGCCCCTCCTCCGAGGTGATCGGCGAGTATTTCGCGGCGTACGAGGACCACTTCGGCCTCCGCGTGCGCCGGCCCGTGGACGTCACCGCCGTACGTGACGGGGCGGACGGCCGGCTGCTGGTGGAATCCCGGTCCGGGAACTGGTCGGCGCGGGCGCTGATCAACGCCACCGGCACCTGGGACCGGCCGTTCTGGCCGCGCTACCCCGGGCAGGAACTCTTCCGGGGCCGCCAACTCCACACCGCGAACTACCCGGGGCCGATGGAGTTCGCCGGAGCCCGGGTCATCGTGGTGGGCGGCGGCACCTCGGCGGTGCAGCACCTGCTGGAGATCGCCAAGGTGGCGGCGGAGACCACCTGGGTCACCCGCCGGCCCCCGGTGTTCCGCGACGGGAGCTTCGGTGAGGAGCAGGGCCGTGCGGCCGTGGCCCTGGTGGAGGAACGGGTACGGCAGGGACTGCCGCCCCGGAGCGTGGTCAGCGTCACCGGGCTGCCGCTGAACGAGGCGGTCCGCGGCGGGCTGGAATCGGGCGTCCTGGCCCGCCGCCCGATGTTCGACCACCTCACCGGGACGGGGGCCGCCTGGCCGGACGGCAGCCGGGTGGAGGCGGACGTGATCCTGTGGGCCACCGGCTTCCGCCCCGCCATCGACCACCTGGCCCCGCTGCGCCTGCGCGAGCCGGGCGGCGGCATCCGCCTCGACGGCACCCGCGCGGTCCGCGACGAACGGATCCACCTGGTCGGCTACGGCCCGTCGGCCTCGACCATCGGCGCCAACCGCGCCGGCGGCGCCGCGGCACGCGAGATCCACCGCCTGCTCACCCGCACCGGGGCCGAGGTCCGCTGAGGGGCCGCTCACCCCCACTCCGACCTGTCGGCCAGCCGCCGGTACAACCAGAGCCGTGCGCGCCACGGGCGCCGGTGCGCGAAGGGGTCCGGCAGAGTGCGGCGCAGGAACAACGCGTCCAAAGGCTTCACGAGTCGGCCGAGCTCGCCGCGAGCTCGTTCCGGCAGCCTCTCCAGGACCTCGTTCAGCACGTCGCGTGCGTGCCGTACGTCGTCGAAGGAACACCAGCTGCACGAGCAGAACGCCTCCTGCGGGTACAGCGGACGCCTGCCCGGCGGGTGGAGGAACTCGCGGTACCGCCGCAACGCGCGGTCGGTGGCTCCTGGGTGGATGGAGGAGCCGCGGCTGAGGCCCTCGATCCGGTGCACCGCCAGGCTGGCCCCGGTCGAGAGTCCATGAATCCTGAACGGTGGGGTCGGCCCCCCGACGTGGGAGAGCGCTTGTTCCTCGCGCAGTGCGCGGGGCCGTCTACGCGGCATCGGCCTTTCGATACATGATCACCGGGCCATGGTGCCAGGCGCGCCCGTCCCGTCGCATCCGGTTTCCGGCGTCCCTCACGGCGGCCGGGATCCAGGTGCCCGGGAGGGTCGACTCAGGTCGCGCCGGGGGCCGTGCGGAGTCGGTTGAACTCGGCCACGTGCCGCTTGTGCTCCTCGTAGGTCGCCGAGAAGCGGGTGTCGCCCTGCTTGACGGTGACGAAGTAGAGCCAGTTTCCGGGGGTCGGGGCCACCGCGGCGGCCATGGCCTGGAGGCCTGGGCTGTCGATCGGGGTGGGCGGCAGGCCCTGGCGCTCGTACGTGTTGAAGGGGCTGTCGATCTTCGTCTCGCTCAGCTTGGTGTCCACCGTCGAACGGTTCAGCGCGTAGTTGATGGTGGAGTCCATCTGGAGCGGCATCGATTTCGCCAGCCGGTTGTGCACCACCCGGGCGACCTTGCCCATGTCCCCGCGGGTCTCGGCCTCCGCCTCGATGATGCTCGCGAGGGTGGCCGTCTGGTACGGGGTCATCCCGTGGGCCCTGCCGCCGTCCTTGACGGCTTTGGTGGCGAGGCTCTTGTTGGCCGTCTCGACCATGTAGGTGAGCAGTGCGGCCGGGGTGGACTTCGAGGTCACCGGGTACGTGGCCGGGAAGAGGTACCCCTCCGGGTTGCCCTTCGCCTCGGCGGGCAGGGGCAGGGCGGTCGCGGCGGCCGCGGCCTTGGCGGTGCCGGCCGGGAGCTTCAGTTCGCGGTCGATGGCGGCGTAGACCTGTGGGGCCCGCCAGCCCTCCGGGATCAGCAACTGGCGCGGCTTCTCGGGCGCTTGCTCCCCGGGCAGCAGGGGGATCAGCAGGGCTGCCCCGAGTCCGAGGACGGTTCCGAGGAAGAGCGCCAGCCTGCCCCGGCGGGTGAGCCGGGAACGGCGCGGTGACGGCGGCCGGTTCTCATGACGCATGCCGGAACGCTAACCCGCGAACCGCCGGATTCCCGACATCTCACCCGTGTGCCGGTCATACGATCACACGTTCACCGGGGTCGGCTCGGTGCCGCGCAGGGTGTCCGGCTTGAACGTTCCGGGCTTGAGCAGACCCGCCGTGCGCATCTCGGATCCGAGCGCCCCGGACAGGATCCCGCCGGATGCCGCGGCCTCCGGCTTGAGCGCGCTCTCCTGGTCGCGGCGGACGAGGGCGGCGTACCGGCCGTCGGCCTTCAGCAGTTCCTCGTGGGTGCCGCGCTCAGCGATGCGACCTCCGTCGAGCACCACGATCTGGTCGGCGTCGCGGACGGTGGAGAGGCGGTGGGCGATGGTGATGGTGGTACGGCCCTGGGAGAGGTTGTCGATGGCGCGCTGCACGGCGTGCTCGGTGCGGGTGTCCAGTGCGCTGGTGGCCTCGTCGAGGATCAGCACCGGCGGGTCGCGCAGGATGGTGCGCGCGATGGCCAGGCGCTGCTTTTCCCCGCCGGAGAACCGGTAGCCCCGCTCGCCGACCAGGGTGTCGTACCCGTCGGGCAGGGACTCGATGTGCTCGTGGATCTGGGCCGCGCGGGCCGCCTCGGCTATCTCCTCGTCGGTGGCGTCCGGCTTGGCGAAGCGCAGGTTGTCGGCGACGGAGGCGTGGAAGAGGTAGGTCTCCTGCGAGACCACGCCGATGGACCGGGCCAGGGAGTCGAAGTCGAGGTCGCGCACGTCCACGCCGTCGAGGGCGACCCGGCCGCCGGTGACGTCGTAGAGCCGGGGCACGAGGTAGCTCAGCGTGCTCTTGCCGGAGCCGGTCGGGCCGACCACCGCGAGGGAGCCGCCGGCCGGGACGGTGATGTCGATGCCCGTCAGCGTGGGGCCGCTCTTGGCGTCGTAGGAGAAGTGGACGTCCTCCAGGCGGACCTCGCCCTTGGCGCGGTCGAGGCGGACGGGGGCCTCGCGCTCGGTGATGTCCACCGGCAGGTCGAGGTACTCGAAGATGCGGGCGAAGAGCGCGAGGGAGGTCTGGATCTGGACGCCGGTCGACAGCAGGCTCACCGCGGGCCGGAACAGGCCCTGCTGGAGGGTGACGAAGGCGACGAGGGTACCGACCGAGAGCGAGGGGGCCCCGCTCTGCAGGGCTATGCCGGCCGCCCAGTAGATGAGCGCGGGCATGGCGGCCATGACGATGCCGATGGTGGACATCCGCCAGCGTCCGGCCATGCTGGAGCGCACTTCGAGGTCGACGAGCTTCTCGGACTCCTCCGCGAAGGAGGTGGTGAGCGAATCGGCGCGGCCCATGGTGCGGCCGAGGAGGATGCCGCTGACCGACAGGGACTCGGTGACCGTCGCGGCCATCGCGGCCATCTGCTTCTGGCGCTGCGCGGTGATCTTCTTGCGCTCGCCGCCGACACGGCGGCTGATCCACACGAACAGGGGCAGCAGGAGCAGCGAGACGAGGGTGAGCCGCCAGTCGAGCGCGAGCATCGCGACGACGGAGGCGATGACGGCCGTCGCGTTGGAGACGAGGGAGGTCGCCGTGGAGGTGACCGTGGCCTGCATGCCGCCGATGTCATTGGCGATGCGGGACTGCACCTCGCCGGTACGCGTACGGGTGAAGAAGGCCAGCGGCATCCGCTGGAGCTGTGCGTAGACGGCGGTGCGCAGATCGTGCATGACGCGCTGGCCGACGGTGGTGGATATCAGGGTCTGGAGCACGCCGAAGATGCTGGTGACGACCGCGGTCGCGATCATGCCGAGGGCGAGCAGGCTGAGCAGCCCGGTACGGCCCTGCGGGATCGCGACGTCGAGGACCTCCTTCAGCAGGAAGGGGGTGGCGACTCCCACCAGGGAGGAGGCGGCGACCAGGACGCCGACGACCGCGAGACGGCCCCGGTAGGGCCGGAAGAGACCGACGATGCGGCGCAGCTCGCGCGGCCGCTCGTCCGGGGCGGGACCACGGGGGTCGAGGGATTCTTTCGAGGGTTCCCACTCGGGTTCTTTGGGGCGCATGGGCCTCCTTCATGACAGGTGACGAGACTCGAATGAGCATAGCTCATTGTTACCTATACTCACAATGAATCCGGTCCTGATATCGTTCCCATTATGAGGACCGCAGCATGAGCACCGCTCCCGAGACCGCAGACGGCACCGACACCACGGACGGCGTGCTCGCCGAGCAGCTGCTCCGCCTGACCCGGCGGCTCCACCGCATCCAGAAACGCCATCTGGAGCCCCTCGGGATCACTCCGGCCCAGTCCCGGCTGCTGCGCACCGTCGCCCACCTCTCGGCGGCGCAGCCGCCCCGGATGGCGGATCTCGCCGCCCGCCTGGAGGTGGTGCCCCGTGCCGTGACCACCCTGGTCGACGGGCTGGAGGGCGCCGACTGCGTCCGCCGCGTGCCCGACCCGGCGAACCGCCGTGTCATAAGGATCGAGCTCACCGACACCGGCCGCGCCACGCTGCGCCGCCTGCGCAACGCGCGAACCGGAGCCGCAGAGGAGATCCTGGCTCCATTGACCGCAGATCAGCGCGAGGTGCTCGGCGGTCTGCTGAACGCTCTGGCGGACGCTCCGGCGGAGCACGGCTGCTGACGGGCGACGGTCCGGCCGGGACCGGGCCGGGGCTGCGCCGAACGAGTGAGTCCGACCGACACGGCGCGAGTTGAGGGGCTGCAGATGCCACTGCTGGAACCGAAGCCGGGGGCCCTGCGCCCGCGCACCATCGGCGGCCCCGCCCCCGACCGGGTGCCCGACCGCGCCGCGACGGGCACCCCCGAGCCGCTGCGGAGCGAGCTGGCCGGGCTGCTGGGCGCCGACAAGGTGCTCTCGGGCATCTCCGACCTGGTCCGGTACGCCTCCGACGCCTCCCCCTACCGGTTCCTGCCGCAGGTCGTCGTGGTCGCCGAGGACATCGACGACGTCTCCGCCGTCCTGTCCTACGCCCACGGCAAACAGCGCGAGGTGGTCTTCCGGGCCGCCGGGACCTCGCTCAACGGCCAGGCCCAGGGCGAGGACGTCCTCGTCGACGTCCGCCGCCACTGGTCCGGGGTCGAGGTGCTCGACGAGGGCCTGCGGGCCCGCATCCAGCCCGGCACCACCGTCGTGCGCGCCAACGCCGCGCTCGCCCGGCACGGTCGCGTCCTCGGCCCGGACCCGGCCAGCGCCATCGCCTGCACCCTCGGCGGGGTCGTCGCGAACAACGCCTCCGGCATGACGGCGGGCACCACGAGGAACTCGTACCGCACCCTGTCCTCCCTCACCTTCGTCCTGCCGAGCGGCACCGTCGTGGACACCGCCGATCCGCGGGCCGACGAGGAGCTGGCGCACGCCGAGCCCGCCCTGTGCCAGGGCCTGATGGAGATCAAGAAGGAGATCGAGGCCGATCCGGAGCTCGTCGCCCGCATCAGGGCCAAGTACGAGATCAAGAACACCACCGGCTACCGGCTCGACGCCTACCTCGACGGCGCCACCCCGGTGGAGATCCTGCGCGGGCTGATGGTCGGCTCCGAGGGGACGCTCGGCTTCATCGCCGAGGTCGTCTTCGACACCCTGCCGCTGGACCGCGAGCTGACCAGCGCCCTGCTCTTCTTCCCCTCGCTGCCCGCCGCGGCCGCCGCCGTACCGCTCTTCAACGAGGCGGGGGCGCTGGCCGTCGAGCTCATGGACGGCAACACCCTGCGCGCCTCGGTGAGCGTCGCGGGCGTCCCCGCCGACTGGGCCGCCCTGCCCAAGGACACCACCGCGCTGCTCGTGGAGTTCCGGGCCCCGGACGAGGCCGGCCGCGCGGAGTACGAGCGGCGGGCCGCCGGGGTGCTGGCCGGACTGGACCTGGTGGCCCCGGTGGCCTCGGTGACCAATGCCTTCACCCGTGACGCCAAGACCATCTCCGGTTACTGGAAGGCCCGCAAGGCCTTCGTCACCGCCGTCGGCGGCGCCCGCGCCTCCGGCACCACCCTGATCACCGAGGACTTCGCGGTCCCCCCGTCGCGGCTGGCCGAGGCCTGCGAGGCCCTCCTCGAACTCCAGGCGGAACACGGCTTCGACGCCGCCGTCGCCGGCCACGCCGCCCACGGCAACCTGCACTTCCTGCTCGCCTTCGACGCCGCCCGGCCCGCGGACGTGGAGCGGTACGCCGCGTTCATGGACGCCTTCTGCCGGCTCACCGTGGAGCGCTTCGACGGCTCCCTGAAGGCCGAGCACTCCACCGGCCGCAACATGGCCCCCTTCCTGGAACTGGAGTGGGGTCCGCGGGCCACCGAGATGATGTGGCGCACCAAGCGGGTCGTCGACCCCGGCCTGGTGCTGGCCCCGCGGATCCTCCTGGACCGCGATCCGAAGGCCCACCTGCGCGGGCTCAAGACCATCCCGCAGGTGGAGGCCGTCGCCGACCCCTGCATCGAGTGCGGGTTCTGCGAACCGACCTGCCCCAGCGAGGACCTCACGACCACCCCGCGCCAGCGGATCGTGCTGCGCCGCGAGATGATGCGCCAGCAGCCCGGCTCCCCCGTGCTCGACGGGCTGCTCGGCGCCTACGGGTACGACGCCGTGGACACCTGCGCCGGGGACTCCACCTGCAAGCTCGCCTGTCCCGTCGGCATCGACACCGGCGCCCTGATGAAGGACTTCCGCCACCGCCGGCACAGCCCGCGCGAGGAGCGCGCGGCCGAGCTCGCCGCCCTGCGGTTCGGCGCCGTCGAAGGGGCCGCCCGGCTGGCCGTGGCCGCCGCCGACAAGATCACCGACGCCGTCGGGGACCGGATCCTGCAGGCCGTGACGGGGGCCGCGCGCAAGGCCGTACGGCCCGACCTGGTCCCGGAGTGGCTGCCGCAGATCCCCGGCGCCGCGGCCCGCGAGCTGCCCGCCACCCGGCGGGTGGGCGCCGCCGCGGTCTACTACCCGGCCTGCGTCAACCGGATCTTCGGCGGCCCCGACGGAGCGTCCGGTCCCTCCCTGCCCGAGGCCGTGGTGGCGGTGTCCGAGCGGGCGGGCCGGCCCATGTGGATCCCCGGGGACGTCCGGGGCACCTGCTGCGCGACGATCTGGCACTCCAAGGGGTACGACGCCGGCAACCGGGTGATGGCCAACCGGATCGTGGAGGCCGCCTGGGGCTGGACGGCCGGTGGACGGCTACCGCTGGTGGTCGACGCGTCCTCCTGCACCCTGGGCATCGCGCACGAGGTGGTCCCGTACCTGACGGACGACAACCGCGCGCTCCACGCCGAGCTGCGGATCGTCGACTCCATCGTCTGGGCGGCCGAGGAACTGCTGCCGCACCTGGAGGTCCGGCGCACGGTGGGCTCGGCGGTGCTCCACCCCACCTGCTCGATGCGGCACCTGGACGACGAGGCGCAGCTGCGGGCGGTGGCCGAGGCCTGCGCCGACGAGGTGGTGGTCCCCTACGACGCGGGGTGCTGCGCCTTCGCCGGCGACCGCGGCATGCTGCACCCGGAGCTGACCGAGTCGGCGACGGCGCGCGAGGCCGCCGAGGTGACGGCGCGGGAGTTCGACGCGCACCTGTCGGCGAACCGGATGTGCGAGGTGGGCATGGACCGGGCCACGGGCCGCAGCTACTACTCGGCGCTGCTGGAACTGGAGCGCGCCACCCGACCCTAGGCCCGGGTGGCGCGACACCCGACGGGTTCTCCGGTCAGACCACGGTCACCTGGTGGCGCACCACCGCGTCGAACAGGTAGCCCTGCGTGTTGTAGGGCGTGGTCTCCGGCTGGGTCCGTCCGGTGGCGTCGGTGGCCCGGGCGAGCAGCGCGGTCGGGCCGGCGGCCCGCGGGGTCCACGGCACTGACCAGCGCACCCAGCTGCCCCGGCGCGGGGCGTCGTGCAGCCGCGCCCGCTGCCAGCGCACCCCGCCGTCGGTGCTGACCTCCACCCGGCGCACGGGCGCCGCGCCCGACCACGAGCGGCCCGTCAGCAGCCGCGTGCGGTGGGCGGACACCGTCGCACCGTGCTCCAGCTCGAAGGCGCTCTTCAGGGTCTGGCGGGTCAGCGGGGCGCTGCCCTGCGGCGGCTGGTCGGGCCCGAACATCCGGTACAGGTCGGTGTTCCACGGGGTGTAGAGGGCCTGCCCGCTCACCTCGATGTCCCCGACCCACTTGATCGAGGAGATCCCGATCCAGTTCGGTACGACCACCCGGACCGGGCCTCCGTGGTCGGGCGGCAGCGGCTCGCCGTTCATCTCGTACGCGAGGATCACGTCGTCGAGGGCCTTCGAGACGGGCAGCGGGCGCCTTACGTGCCCCAGGTTCACCCCGTTCGTGACGACCTCGTCGTCCAGCCCCCGGGGCAGTACGTCGACGGCCCTGCGGGTCAGCCCCGCGAGCCTCAGGACGTCGGACAGCCGGGCGCCGCGCCAGTGGGCCACGCCGATCGCGCCGAGGGTCCAGGCGGTTCCGGTCACCTGCTGCCCTTGCTGGGTGGTGTAGAAGCTCCGGCCGTTGCCCGCGCACTCGATGAACAAGGTCCGCTCGACCGCCGGCAGCGCGCGCAGCCGGTCGTAGGAGAACTCGACCGGCCCGCCGGTCAGGGCATCGCCCCACACCTTGAGCCGCCAGTCGTGCGCGTCGAGGCGCGGGGTGACGGTGTGGTTGCGCACGAAGAACCGGTCGATGGGTGTCAGGGGGCCCGTGCCGCGCAGGGCGGCGAAGTTCGTCTCCGCGTTGGTGCCGCGGAGGGTGAACAGCTCGGGCGGGAGCGGCTTCACGGTCCCGGGCGCGACGGCGGCGGTCGTCGCGGCGGCGCCGGCGGCTGCGTTCCCGGCTGCGCCCGTCGTGGAGGCTTCGGCGGTTCCGGCGGCGCCGAGGCCCAGGGAGCCGGCCGCGGCCCCCGCGGCGAACAGTTTCAGCAGCTCGCGGCGGTCCACCCCGGAGGAGCGGGCGCGGCCGCGCGCCCACTGCCGCAGGCGCGCACGGTCGTACTGGCTCTCGTCCGACAGGTCGAGGGGCATGGCGGCACACTCCTTGGTCGTGATTCCCGACGGACCGTAGAAGCCGGGCCCCACTTGCGGGAACCTCCTCGCCCGGATGGCCATGAACCTGCAACACGGCCGCAATGAGGGACGGTTCGCGCCCGCCGGGTGAGCAGACCCTGCGGCGAAGAGCTGTGGCCAACGGAAAATCGATTGCCCCGGACCGGTCCGGAACGCGAACCTTGCACGGTTTGGAACACTCGACCAGTCATGGGGCGTCATGCAGATCAGCGACCTTCCGTATCCGGACCCAGGGGTACCCGACGCTCGCTCCGGCCCCCGCTTCCTCTGGTGGCTGGGGCGGGGCCAACTCGGCGGACAGGCCAAAAGCCTGTGCTGGGGGCTCCTTCACTTCGGCGGCATCGCGGGACTGCCGTACACCGTGGGCCTGGGCATCGACGCGGTCGTCGACCGCGACGGTGCCCGGCTGCTGTGGGTCGGCGGCCTGATCGCGCTGCTCGGCGTGGCGATCTCGCTCGGCGACGCGATGCTGCACCGTACGGCCGTCACCAACTGGATCACCGCCGCCGCGCGGGTCCAGCAGCTGCTCGCCCGCAAGACCGCCGAGCTGGGTTCCGCCCTGACCCGGCGGGTCGCGGCCGGCGAGGTGGTGGCGGTGTCCACGGGCGACGTGGAGAAGATCGGCTGGTTCGTCGAGGCGGTCTCCCGCTTCCTGGCCGCCGCCCTGACCCTGGTCGTCGGCTGCGTCGTCCTGCTCTTCTACGCGCCCACCATCGGCGTCGTCGTAGCCATCGGCATGCCGGTGCTCGCCCTGGCCGTCCTGCCACTGCTGCCGCGCGCCACCCGGCGCGCCGACGTCCAGCGGGAGAAGGCCGGCAAGGCCACCGAACTGGCCTCGGACACCGTGGCGGGGCTGCGGGTGCTGCGCGGCATCGGCGGCGAGGAGCTGTTCCTGGGCCGCTACCGCGAGGCCTCCCAGCAGGTCCGGGAGGCGGCGGTGCACAGTGCCCGGATGTGGGCGCTGATCTCCGCGATCCAGGTGCTGCTGCCGGGCGCACTACTGGTCACGGTGGTCTGGTACGGGTCGGCGCTCGTCCTGGACGGCCGGCTGGACGTCGGCGAACTCGTCGCGGCCTTCAGCGCGGTGGCGACCATGCTCTACCCGCTGCGCCACTTCGAGGAGATCGCGATGGCGTACTCCTTCTCCCGTCCCTCCGCCAAACGGGCCGCCCGGGTGCTGTCGCTGACCCGGAGCGAAGCGCGGGCGGAGTCCGGTACGGAGGCGGAGGCGGTTGTGGAGGAGGCCGGTCCGGAGCCGGTCGTCTCCACCGAGATCCCGCAGGCCCCGGCCCCCGGCGGAGACCTGTACGACCCCGGGACCGGGATGCTGGTCCCCGCGGGCCGGTTCACCGCCGTGGTGTGCGGGGATCCCGACCTGGCGGGCCGGCTCGCCGAACGCCTGGGCGGGCACCCGATGGACTCCGCGGCCGGGCCCTCCGTCCTCCTGGGCGGGGTCGCGCTGGACGAGCTCGCGCTCGACACCGCGCGCACCCTGGTCCTCGTACAGGACAAAGATCCGGTGCTGCTCTCGGGGACGCTGCGCGAGCTGTTCGACGTACCGGCGTCCGGAGCGGTCGAAGCGCCGGCGGCGCTCGCGGCGGCCCAGTGCGCGGACGTCCTGGACGCCCTGCTGCAGTCCGCCCCGGACGGGGTGGACGATCCGATGGACGCGCGCATCACCGAGCGCGGCCGCTCGCTGTCCGGCGGGCAGCGCCAGCGGCTGGCGCTGGCGCGGTCCCTGGTGACCGACCCCGAGGTGCTGGTGCTGGACGAGCCGACCTCGGCGGTCGACTCGCACACCGAGGCCAGGATCGCGGACGGGATCTCGGCCCTGCGCGCGGGTCGCACGACGGTGGTGCTGGCCTCCTCGCCGCTGCTGCTGGACCGCGCCGACCGGGTCGTCCTGATCCACGAGGGCAAGGCGGCGGCGAGCGGCACGCACCGCGAGCTGCTGCACGGCGATCCGCGCTACCGGGCGGTCGTCACCCGCGAGACCGAGGAAGAGCAGCGGACCGAGGAAGAACAGCGGCTCCCGCGGCTGGAATCCGTACTGACAGAGATCGAGGAATCCGCATGATCGGCGTGGCGCCGCCGGAGTACGATCCGGCCGCCCCCGAAACGGCCGCGACCCTGCCCGTGGGCAGCTCGGCGACCGTACGGGGCTACGTGCGCGGCCTGTTCGGCCGCCACCGGCGGGCCTTCCTGGTCCTGGTGGGGGTCAACACGGTCGCGGTGATCGCCTCCATGGTCGGCCCGTACCTGCTGGGCCAGGTCGTGGACCGGCTCTCGGAAGGGGCCCGCGAACTCCATCTGGGCCGGGTGGGGCTGCTGTTCGCCCTGGCGCTCGGCGTCCAGACCGTGTTCGTGCGGCTGGTCCGGCTGCGCGGGGCGATGCTCGGCGAGGAGATGCTGGCCGACCTGCGCGAGGACTTCCTCGTACGGTCGGTGGGGCTGCCGCCGGGCGTGCTGGAGCGCGCGGGCACCGGTGACCTCCTGTCGCGGATCACCACGGACATCGACCGGCTGGCCAACGCGATGCGCGAGGCCGTGCCGCAGCTCGCCATCGGCGTGGTGTGGGCGGGACTGCTCTACGGAGCGCTCGCGGTGACCGCGCCGCCGCTGGCGCTCGCCGCACTGGTGGCGCTGCCCGTGCTGGTGATCGGCTGCCGCTGGTACTTCAAGCGGGCGCCCCGGGCCTACCGTTCGGAGGCGGCCGGGTACGCGGCGGTCGCGGCCGTGCTCACCGAGACGGTGGACGCGGGCCGCACCATCGAGGCGCACCGCCTCGGCGGGCGCCGGATCGAGCTGTCGGAGCGGCGGATCACCGAGTGGGTGGCGTGGGAACGGTACACATTGTTCCTGCGCACGGTCCTGTTCCCCGTCGTCAACGTCACCTACGTGACGATCCTCGGCTCGGTGCTGATGATCGGCGGGTACTGCGTGATCCAGGGCTGGATGTCGCTGGGGCAGCTGACCACGGGCGCCCTGCTGGCGCAGATGATGGTCGACCCGATCGGTCTGATCCTGCGCTGGTACGACGAGTTGCAGATCGCGCAGGTCTCGCTGGCCCGGCTGGTGGGCGTGCGGGAGATCGAGCCCGACGCGGGTGACGCGGGCGTCTCCCCCGAGGGCCGGGACGTCCGGGCGGACCGGGTGCACTTCGGGTACCGCGAGGGCGTCGACGTACTGCACCAGGTGTCGATGGCGGTGCCGCCGGGCACCCGGATGGCCCTGGTCGGGCCTTCGGGCGCCGGCAAGTCCACGCTGGGCCGGCTCCTGGCGGGCATCTACGCGCCGCGGACCGGCGAGATCACCCTCGGCGGGGCGCGGCTGTCGCAGATGCCGGCGGAGCGGGTGCGCGAACACGTGGCCCTGGTCAACCAGGAGCACCACGTGTTCGTGGGCTCGCTGCGGGACAACCTGCGGCTCGCACGCACGGGGGCCGGTGACGCCGAGCTGTGGGCGGCGCTCGGCGCGGTAGACGCGGAGGACTGGGCGCGGGCGCTGGACGCCGGTCTGGACACCGAGGTCGGCTCGGGCGCCGCGGCCCTGACCCCGGCGCAGGCCCAGCAGATCGCGCTGGCCCGGCTGGTGCTGGCCGATCCGCACACGCTGGTGCTGGACGAGGCCACCTCGCTGCTGGACCCGCGCGCCGCACGGCACTTGGAGCGTTCGCTGGCCCGGGTGCTGGACGGCCGAACGGTGATCGCGATCGCGCACCGGCTGCACACCGCGCACGACGCGGACGTGATCGCGGTGGTCGAGGGCGGCCGCATCACCGAGCTCGGCCCGCACGACGCCCTGGTGGCGGCCGACGGCGCGTACGCCGCTCTGTGGCGCTCCTGGCACGGCTGACCGGCGCCGCGCCGCCTGCCCCGGACCCCGCCCACGGGGTCCGGGGCGGGTCTGTCCGATGCGGTCCCCGTCTGGGATGCTGGAGGCCGGGCTGGACGGGGGGCGGACGGTGTTCACGGAACCGATGGCGCGAGCCGTTGTGGAACCGGCGGTACTCGAGCTGGTGCGGCGATACCCCCGCGGCAGGCCGTTCTCCACCACGGTCTCGCTCGGCGGGGACGACTTCAGCATGTGCGCCCACGTGCGGGCCCAGTGGGCGGCACCCGGGCAGGTGAAGATCGCGCTGGCCTGCTGGGTCGTCAACAAGGACACCGCGCGCTATCTGGGTGGCAGCCCGCCGGCCGTGGAGGAGATGCGCCTGCCGCCGGAAGGCACGGCGCGGTGGGACGAGGAACTGACCAGCCGGGTGATCGGCCACCTCGCAGCGCGCATGAACGCTCTTTCCGCCGCCGTGGCGACCGGCGACGACCACCTCACCGTCACCGTGCCGCTCGTCCTGACGTAGTCCGGGGACCGGAGCGGGACCGGCCGGCGGCCCGATGGGCGGGCCCGGCTGTCAGAAGAAGCCGAGGGCCGAGGCTCCGCCGACTCCGCCGAGGAGCATGAACACGGGCATCAGGACCTTGAGCTCCACCCAGCTGCCGGCGCGGAAGCGCATCATCTTCGGCGGGCCGATCGGGTACCAGCGCTTGCCCGCGATGGGCAGCGGCCACAGGATCGGGCAGCCGGAGACGGTCAGCGCGTCGCCGATGTCGTGGACCAGGGCGCCGAGCACGATCGGCAGGCCGAGCCACAGGTATTCCTGGCCGGGGTCGGTGAAGAGCCAGCCGGAGCCGTTGCCGGGCTGGTCGAGGACGCCCGCCAGTATCCAGGCGCTGGTCGCGCCGAGCAGCCAGACCAGGACGTCGCTGGACATGCGGGCGGCGCGCCACAGCAGGCCTTCGACGGCGAGGACCAGGTGGACGAAGAGGAGGGCCAGAACGCCCCACCGGTCCGTGGTGACGGCGAGAGCGGAGGCGCCGGCGCCGATCAGGACGGCCCAGACCCAGGTGTGCGTCAGGGTGCGGTGGCCCCCGGTGCGGCGGGCGTCGCGCGGGGCCCGGGTGGCTTTGTAGACCGCGTAGGAGATCTTGTCGACCACCTCGCACAGGGCCCGGGAGAGCGGACCGAAGGCGCGGGAGATCGTCGCCGACTTGTGGTCCAGGTCGGGGGCGAGGGCGGCACCGGCGCAGATGAGCGCGCCGACGACGAGGACGGGCCAGGGCATCGGGTGCCCGGCGGCCGCAGCCGCGGCGCCCACCCCCAGCCAGGCCGCTGCCCCGGACAGTGAGTGCGCCGGACCCATCATGGTCGTTCCCCGCCCCGGTGGTGTGCTGGTCGGGCCCTGTCGACGGTGTCGTTCGGGCCGCATCGACGGCACAGCGTACCGTCGATGATCTTCCTTCTGTCCTCCGGTTCCCTGATCCGGGCGGAAGCCAGGCAAGATGGGGGGTGTGACCCTCATTGATCAGCTCCCGCCGAACGCCGACCCCGACGCCCTCTTCGAGGCTTTCTCCTCGTGGGCGGAGGACCAGGGCATCACCCTGTACCCGGCCCAGGAGGAGGCGCTGATGGAGGTGGTCACCGGCGCGAACGTGATCCTGTCCACCCCGACCGGCTCCGGCAAGAGCCTGGTGGCGGCGGGCGCGCACTTCACGGCCCTGGCACAGGACAAGGTCACCTTCTACACCGCGCCGATCAAGGCGCTGGTCTCGGAGAAGTTCTTCGACCTGTGCAAGCTCTTCGGCACCGAGAACGTCGGCATGCTGACCGGCGACGCCTCGGTGAACTCGGACGCGCCGGTGATCTGCTGCACCGCCGAGGTGCTGGCCTCGATCGCCCTGCGCGACGGCAAGTACGCGGACATCGGCCAGGTCGTGATGGACGAGTTCCACTTCTATGCGGAGCCGGACCGCGGCTGGGCCTGGCAGATCCCGATCCTGGAGCTGCCGCAGGCGCAGTTCGTGCTGATGTCGGCGACGCTCGGCGACATGAAGCGGTTCGAGGAGGACCTGACCCGGCGCACGGGCCGGCCCACCTCGATGGTGCGCTCCGCGACCCGGCCCGTGCCGCTGTCGTACGAGTACGTCACGACGCCGATCACCGACACCATCACCGAGCTGCTGGAGACCCGGCAGGCCCCCGTCTACATCGTGCACTTCACGCAGGCCCAGGCGGTCGAGCGGGCGCAGTCGCTGATGAGCATCAACATGTGCACCCGCGAGGAGAAGGACAAGATCGCCGAGCTGATCGGCAACTTCCGCTTCACCACCAAGTTCGGCCAGAACCTCTCGCGCTACGTCCGCCACGGCATCGGCGTGCACCACGCGGGCATGCTGCCCAAGTACCGCCGCCTGGTGGAGAAGCTGGCCCAGGCCGGCCTGCTGAAGGTCATCTGCGGCACCGACACCCTCGGCGTCGGGGTCAACGTCCCGATCCGCACGGTGCTGTTCACGGCGCTGACCAAGTACGACGGCACCCGGGTCCGCACGCTGCGCGCCCGCGAGTTCCACCAGATCGCCGGCCGCGCCGGCCGGGCCGGCTTCGACACCGCCGGATACGTGGTGGCCCAGGCCCCCGAGCACGTCATCGAGAACGAGAAGGCCCTCGCCAAGGCGGGCGACGACCCGAAGAAGCGCCGCAAGGTGGTCCGCAAGAAGGCCCCCGAGGGCTTCGTGGCCTGGTCGGACACCACCTTCGAGAAGCTCATCGCCGCCGACCCGGAAGCGCTGACCTCGCGCTTCAAGGTCACCAACATCATGCTCCTGTCGGTCATCGCCCGCCCCGGCGACGCCTTCAAGGCGATGCGGCACCTGCTCGAGGACAACCACGAGCCGCGCAAGGCCCAGCTGCGCCACATCCGGCGGGCCATCGCCATCTACCGCTCGCTGCTGGACGGCGGCGTCGTCGAGAAGCTGGACACCCCGGACGCCGAGGGCCGCACGATCCGGCTGACCGTCGACCTCCAGCAGGACTTCGCGCTGAACCAGCCGCTGTCCACCTTCGCGCTGGCCTCCTTCGACCTGCTGGACCCCGAATCCCCCTCCTACGCGCTGGACATGGTCTCCGTGGTGGAGTCCACCCTGGACGACCCGCGCCAGATCCTCGCCGCCCAGCAGAACAAGGAACGCGGCATGGCCGTGGGCGCGATGAAGGCCGACGGGGTCGAGTACGAGGAGCGGATGGAGCGGCTCCAGGAGATCACCTACCCCAAGCCCCTCGAAGAGCTGCTCCTGCACGCCTACGACGTGTACAGCAAGAGCCACCCGTGGGTCCGCGACCACCCGGTCTCCCCGAAGTCGATCATCCGCGACATGTACGAGCGCGCGATGACCTTCACCGAGTTCACCTCCTATTACGAGCTGGCGCGCACCGAGGGCATCGTGCTGCGCTACCTGGCGAGCGCCTTCAAGGCGCTGGACCACACCATCCCCGACGACCTCAAGTCCGAGGACCTCCAGGACCTGATCGAGTGGCTCGGCGAACTGGTCCGCCAGGTCGACTCCAGCCTGCTCGACGAGTGGGAGCAGCTGGCGAACCCGGAGGTGGAGACGGCGGAGCAGGCCCAGGAGAAGGCCGACCAGGTCAAGCCGGTCACCGCGAACGCCCGCGCCTTCCGCGTCCTGGTCCGCAACGCCATGTTCCGCCGGGTGGAGCTGGCGGCCCTGGACCACGTCAACGTGCTGGGCGAGCTCGACGGCGACTCCGGCTGGGACGCCGACGCCTGGGGCGAGGCCATGGACGGCTACTGGGACGAGTACGACGACCTGAGCACGGGACCCGACGCCCGCGGCCCCAAGCTGCTCCAGATCGAGGAGGACGCGGCGCACGGGCTGTGGCGCGTCCGCCAGACCTTCGCCGACCCCAACGGCGACCATGGCTGGGGCATCAGCGCCGAGGTGGACCTCGCCGCCTCCGACGAGGAGGGCCGGGCGGTCCTGCGCGTCACCTCGGTCGGCGAACTCGGCCAGCTCTGACCGCCTCCCACCGGATCCGCCCGGTGGGGGCCCCGCCCCGCAACCGACCGGCGCCGACGCGGCCGCCGGGACCGACAGTGGAGATCCTCTGATGACGAACCCCGCCGAGAGGCTGGTCGATCTGCTCGACCTGGAGCAGATCGAGGTCAACATCTTCCGGGGCGCCAGCCCCCAGGAATCCCTCCAGCGCGTTTTCGGCGGCCAGGTCGCCGGCCAGGCGCTGGTCGCGGCAGGCCGCACCACGGAGGGCGACCGGCCCGTCCACTCCCTCCATTCGTACTTCCTGCGCCCCGGCATCCCCGGAGTGCCGATCGTGTACCAGGTGGAGCGGGTGCGCGACGGGCGCTCCTTCACCACCCGCCGGGTCACCGCGGTCCAGCAGGGCAAGACCATCTTCAATCTGACCGCCTCCTTCCATCAGCCGGAGGAGGGCAGCATCGAGCACCAGCTGCCTCCCCGCCTCGACTTCCCGCACCCGGACACGCTCCCGAAGGTCGTGGACGAGATCCGCGAGCACCTGGGCACGCTGCCGGAGGCACTGGAACGGATGGCCCGCCGCCAGCCCTTCGACATCCGCTACGTGGACCGGCTCCGTTGGACCCCCGAGGAGCTCAAGGACGCCGATCCGCGCAGCGCGGTGTGGATGCGCGCCGTCGGCCCGCTGGGCGACGACCCGCTCGTGCACACCTGCGCCCTCACCTACGCCAGTGACATGACCCTCCTCGACGCCGTGCGCATCCCCGTGGAGCCCCTGTGGGGCATGCGCGGTTTCGACATGGCCTCCCTCGACCACGCCATGTGGTTCCACCGGCCCTTCCGGACGGACGAGTGGTTCCTGTACGACCAGGAATCCCCCATCGCCCACGGCGGCCGGGGCCTGGCCCGCGGCCGCATCTACGACCTCGAGGGCAGGCTGCTGGTGTCGGTGGTCCAGGAGGGGCTCTTCCGCCCGTACGGCGCCAAGGCGTCCACGCCGGCCGTGTCCCCGCAGTAGTCCCCCTCTCCTCTCTCCTTCCCGATGAACTGAGTGCTTCCATGCCCACGCCGGCTCCCGCCGTCCCCTGCCCCTGCGGGCTGCCCGCCGCCTACCCGGAGTGCTGCGGCCGCTTCCACTCCGGTGAGCGGCAGGCGCCCACCGCCGAGCTGCTGATGCGCTCCCGCTTCAGCGCCTTCGCGGTCGGCGACACCGCCTACCTCCTGCGGTCCTGGCACCCGTCGACCCGGCCGGGCGTGCTCGAGCTGGATCCCGGGCAGCGCTGGGAACGGCTGGAGATCCTGGCCACCGAGCGCGGCGGGATGTTCGAGACGGAGGGCTCGGTGGAGTTCCGGGCGCACTACCGCGAGGGCCGGCACACCGGCTCACTGCGCGAGCACAGTTCCTTCGCCCGGGAGAACGGGGCCTGGGTCTACGTCGGTCCCCTCTCCCCCGTCGACTTCGACTGACCCCTCGCTCCGGTGAGGGCGAAGTCGAGGCTGGTGCGGTACCAGCCGATCTCGTCCGGTGTCACCGCGCGCAGCAGCCGGGCCGCCACCTCGGCGGCCGCCGGGACCTGCGGGTGCCCGTAGGGCGGGGGCGGGGCGAGCGCCCGGAGCAGGATGCGCTCCGCCTCGTCGGGCACGATCGTGCGCACGTCGTCCTCGGGGAGCACGGAGGCCAGCACGGCGGCCCGCTCCCAGGGGTCGGCGGTCCGTCTCAGCAAGAGTCCGACATGCCGTTCCCGCCATGTCCGGGGGCGCAGGTCGGCCCCGGCCGCGACCAGCTCCCGGTCCGGCGGCGGCGCACTCCCCCGCAGCATCCCGGGCTCGCGTGCCGCGAAGTCCCGTAGCTCCGCGGTCAGATAGAGCCACACCACCACCCGGTAGCGGTTGATCCGGTATCCCACCGGAGGGAGGTGTCCGCAGCGCGCGAGCCGGGTGAACCGGCTCGGGCCCACCCCCAGGACGGCGGCCGCGGCCCCCGTTCCCGCGACCGTGGCCACCCGCACGCGCAGCGCATCGGGAGATCCCTCGGCCGACCGGACCCGGTCGATCTCGGTCCGGGTGTACCGCGCGGCCCCGGCGGGCCCTTGGGGGCCGGCCCGTACGATGCCCAGCTGGACGGCGCGGGCCAACTCGCTGCGGCTCAGCCCCAGCTCCCGGGCGGCCGGACCACCGCCCAGCAGCCCGGCGGCGGCCTCCCCGCACCCGTCCGGCGCCATCGCCGCCACCCGTACCGTCTGCGCCGTCTGGACGGTCTGCGCCATCTGAACGGGCTGCGCCATCTGGACCGTCTGCGTCATCTGTGCCGTCTGCGTCATCACGCTCTCCCCACCAAAGTGATTACTGTGCGTGAAGAACGTAACTCAGAGCGACGAAACCCCGCAGGGCCTGTGGACAACCCGCACGGCGGGACGTCAACCGCCCGGTTCAGCCGCCGGTGATCCGCCGCTCCGCGACACCCAGGTGCTCCCCCACCCGGTTGACCAGCAGCGTCATCTCGTAGGCCACGTGCCCGATGTCCGCCTCGGAGGCGCTCAGCACGCACAGGCAACTGCCCGCGCCCGCCGCCATCACGAAGAGGACCCCTTCGTCGTACTCGACCATCGTCTGCCGGACCTCACCCGCCCGGAAGTGCCTCCCCGAGCCCTTCGCCAGGCTCTGCAGGCCCGCCGCGACGGCCGCCAGGTGCTCCGCGTCCTCCCGTGCCAGTCCCGCGCTCGCGCCCGTCACCAGGCCGTCGTTGGAGAGCACCACCGCGTGCCGCACCTGCTGCACCCGCCGCGTCAAGTCGTCCAGCAGCCAGTCGAGCTGCTTGTCCAGCGCCATATACAGTCCCTCCCCGTCGACGCGGCCGGACCGGCCGCGCCGCACCCCGCATGGTCGTGCCGCCAGCCTTCCCCACCAGGGGCTTTCCGGCAAGGAGGATGGACCCATGGTGAAGAAGATGACTGAAGAGGAATGGCGGGAGTTCGTCTCCCGCTCCACCCGCACCGGAAAACTGTCCACCGTCCGGGAGGACGGAAGCCCTCACATCGCTCCCATCTGGTTCGTTCTCGACGGCGACTCCTTCGTGTTCAACACCGGGAAGGACACCGTCAAGGGGCGCAATCTGGCCCGCGACGGCCGCGTCGCCCTCTGCGTGGACGACGACCGGCCGCCGTTCTCCTACGTCGTCCTCCAGGGCCGGGCCGAGATCAGCGAGGACCTGGACGCGATGCTCCCCTGGTCGACCAGGATCGGCGCCCGCTACATGGGAGCGGAGAACGGCGAGGCCTTCGGCCGCCGCAATGCCGTCCCCGGGGAACTCCTCGTGCGCGTCGCCATCGACAAGGTGATCTCCGCCGCCGGTGTGGCCGACTGACGGCAGCGCCCGCACGAACCCCTCGCGGGACCCTTACGGCGCCCGCACCGCCCGTGCGCCGCGGGCCGGTTCACACCGAATCGGCCCGCGGCTCCACCGACTCCACCGACTCCAGCAACCGTGCCGTGTGCACCCGTCCCGCGTACTCCACCAGCCGGATCAGCACTTCCTTCCCCGAGTCCTTGTCCCGTGCGTCGCACAGCACCACCGGCGTCCCCTGATCGAGGTCCAGGGCCCGCGCGACCTCGTTCGAGGCGTACCGGCGCGCGTTCGCGAAGCAGTTGACGGCCACCACGAACGGGATCTTGCGGTGCTCGAAGTAGTCGACGGCCGGGAAACAGTCCTCCAGCCGCCGCGTGTCGGCCAGGACCACGGCGCCCAGCGCACCCTGCGACAGCTCGTCCCACAGGAACCAGAACCGGTCCTGCCCCGGGGTCCCGAACAGGTACAGCGACAGCCCCGACCTGATCGTGATCCGCCCGAAGTCCATGGCCACGGTGGTGGTCGTCTTCTGGTCGACCCCTCCCGTGTCGTCGACGAGTTCCCCGGCCTCGCTGAGCAGTTCCTCGGTGCGCAGCGGCCGGATCTCGCTGACCGAGCCGACCAGGGTCGTCTTCCCGACTCCGAAGCCGCCCGCCACGAGTATCTTCAGCGCGAGCGCGGCCAGTTCCTCGCCGCCCGCGTCGGCCGGCGCCGGCTCGTTGTCGTGCAGTCCCATCACAGCGCTCGCAATCCCTCGATGACTTCACGCAGAATCCGCTCGTCCGGCAGCTGTGCGGGCGGCACCGGCCGGCTGACCTTGACGTGGCCGGCCTCCAGCAGGTCCCCGAGCAGGACGCGCACCACGCCCACGGGCAGGTCCGCGTCCGCCGCGAGTTCGGCCACCGACTGGGTCTCGTCCCGGCACAGGCCCAGCAGTGCCCGGTGTTCCGGGCCCAGCAGGGACTCGGCGGCCGCGTCGGTGCCCGCCGGGTCCACGACGACCAGCGCGATCAGGTCGAACCGGACCCCGTGGGGTCCCGGCTTCGTGCGCCCGCCCGTCATGGCGTACGGACGGACGAGCGGGCCCGCGTCGGCGTCGTACCACCGGCCGTTCGTGCTCAAGGCGGCCGCCCTCAACCGGCGGCCGGCGGGCGCGCCGCGAACCGGGCCGGGGTGTAGAGGTGTTCGCCGACGCGTTTGACCAGCCGGGCCATCTCGTAGGCGATCAGACCCATGTCGGCGCCGGCGCCACTGAGCACGGCCAGGCAGGAGCCGTCTCCGGCGGCCGCCACGAAGAGGAAGCCCTCGTCCATCTCCACCATCGTCTGGCGCACTCCCCCGGCGTGGAAGTGCCGTCCCGCGCCCTTGGCCAGGCTGTGGAACCCGGAGGCCACGGCCGCCAGGTGTTCGGCGTCCTCCCGGCTGAGCGCGCTCGAAGCACCCACCGCCAGGCCGTCGTTGGACAGGACCACGGCGTGCCGGACCTCGCGCACCCGGACCACGAGGTCGTCCAGGAGCCAGTCGAGCTCGCCCGACCTGCGGACGCCGTCGAGGTCGATCCTCTGATGTTCGATCATCACCATGCTCCTTCGCCTTCGCCAGTACTGCCTGTGCCGCCCGCTCCGCCCGCACCGACCGGGCCGACCGGGCCGACCGCCCCGGCTTGGCCGGTCGCCTGCGTGCCCCGCACCCAGCCCGCCCGGTACGCCGCCATCCGCTCGCGCGCCTGCTCGGGGCTGCGGCCGGGTGGCGCCTCCGCTCCCCGGACCCCGGCCGGGGCCTTGGCAGCGGGGGCCTCGCGCAGCTGCGGGACGAGGCTCGCCTGCCGGACCCGGCGCGGCAGTTCGGTGACCGAGGCGGCCGGGCCCGAGGGGGCTGCGGGTGCCGCCGTGACCGCCGGGGCGGGGGTACGGGGAGCCGGGGCGGGGTTACGGGGAGCCGGGGCGGGGTTACGGGGAGCCGCGCCGGCGGAACCGCGCGGCCGCAGCGGGGCCACCGGGGAGGGCCCGGGCTGCTCCCGTACGGGGCTGCGCTCCGGGACCGGGACCCCGCGCGGGTCGTCCCGTACGACGCTGATCGCCGGGGACGGCTCCCGCAGCCGCTCCCGGACCGGTTCGGTGACCGACTCCGGAGCGGGGGCGGGGGCGGGGGCGGAGGCCTGAGCCGCAGCCGGGGGGCGCGCCTCTTCGGGCTGCGGGGAACCGGCCGTCAGGGCGCCCTGGAGGAGGGAGTTGGGGAGCAGAACCACCGCGGTGGTGCCGCCGTACGGTGACATGCGCAGGTGCACCTTCACACCGTGGCGGGCCGACAGGCGGCTGACCACGAAGAGCCCGAGCCGGTCGCTGTCGAAGAGGTCGAGCGCCTCGGACTGCTCGATGCGCCGGTTGGCTTCCTGGAGGGCTTCGCGGCCCATGCCGAGCCCCCGGTCCTCCACCTCCAGGACGTAGCCGGCGCCGACGGGTTCTCCGCTGACCCGGACCTTGGTGTGGGGCGGGGAGAACTGGGTCGCGTTCTCGATGAGTTCGGCCAGCAGGTGGGTGAGGTCGGCGACGGCTCCGCCGACTACGGCGGCTTCGGCGAGCTGGCGGACCTCGACGCGCGGGTAGTCCTCGATCTCGGAGACGGCGGCCCGTACGACGTTCGTCAGCGGGATCGGCGTCCGCCAGGCGCGCCCGGGGGCGGCGCCCGAGAGGATGATCAGGCTTTCCGCGTGCCGCCGCATCCGGGTGGTGAGGTGGTCGAGGCGGAAAAGGTCGCCGAGTTCGTTCGGGTCGTCTGCGCGCCGCTCCATCGAGTCGAGGAGGGTGAGCTGCTTGTGCACCAGGACCTGGCTGCGGCGGGCGAGGTTGACGAAGACCCCGCTCACGCCGCTGGCCAGTTCGGCCCGTTCGACGGCGGCGCTGAGCGCGGCCCGGTGGACCGTCGCCAGCGCCTCGCCGACCTGGGCGATCTCATCGTCGGCGGCCGGTCCCCGCGGGGTTTCGGCGGCCACGTCGATGTCCTGGCCGGCCCGCAACCGGTCCATGGCGTGCGGGAGTTTGCGGTGCGCGATCTCCAGTGCGGTGTTGCGCAGCGAGACCAGTTCGACGACGAGGGCGCGGCCGATGCGGACGGAGATGACGAGCGAGGCGGCCACGGCGGCCAGGCCCAGGACCACGGCCGCTCCGGCGGGACTCAGCGCGCCCGCACCGAACGGGTCGGCTCGGTCGGCGGCGGCCCTGTGGGCGGCGTCCGCGATCTCCCGCATCGAGCCGGCGACGGAGGTGTACGCGGCCTCCCAGCCGGGGGGCGGGCCCGCGGTCCCGGCGCCGGCCGCGGCGGCCAGCGCCCGGTCCTCGGCGCCGGTGAGGTCGGCGTAGGCGGCGCTCTTGGCCACGGACTGCCAGGCGTCCTGCTGCGCGGCGGGCAGGTCCCGGGCAGCGGCCGCGGTCAGGGCCCGGCGGGTCTCGACCGCGCCGGTCAGCCGGCGAAGCGTTTCGGCGGTGCGCGGCCCCGGCGCCGTCACCAGGGCGTCCTCCCGGGACAGCTGTTCCCCGGCGCGTGCGAACTCCAGCAGGACCCTGGCGCTGCCGCCCAGTTCGGCGTCCTCGCCACCTCCGGAGAGGGCTCCGCCGACCTCCAGAGCCGAGTCGATCACCCGCGTGTACGTCTCGTACGCGGCTTCCGGGGTGGCCCGGTGCCCGGCGACGTCCTTGCGTGCCGGGTCCAGACCCTCGGCCGCGGCGACGAACGCGCGCAGCCGGACGACGATGTCGCTGCGGTAGTCGCCGGAGTCGGCCACGGTGTTCCGGTCGCCGAGCCGCAGCGCCCGTACGGCCCCGTCGGTGCGCCGCGCCTGTTCGTCCAGGGCGGCGGTCTGGCCGGGGGCCTGGGCGGCGGCCGCCTGACCGTCGGTGGGGTCGGTCAGCAGGCGTACGGCCGTGCGCCGTTCGGCCTGGAGGGCGGTGACGGCGGCCTCGACCGGTGCTCGGAGCTCGCGGTCGACGCGCTGGACACGGCTGAGGCGGGCGACGTCCTGGGCCGCGTCGACGGTCGCGAAGGCCCAGAGGGCGAGCAGGGAGACCACCGGCACCATCAGCAGCGAGACGATCTTCGCGCGGACGGTGGCGGGGCGCAGCCGCAGGCGCGGACCGCGGCCGCCGCCCCCGCCGGGTATCGCCCCGAGCACGTCGGAGGCCGTCCGCTCCACGGACTCCTCGGCGGGCGGTCCGGCGTGCGCCCGGCGGCCCGGTCCCTTGCCGCGGCCACCCGCCGGCGCGGGCGCGGGCGGCCGCGACGCCGCTGCTTCCGGTGATCTGCGGGGTCTGCGCATGGGCTCCTCGTTCCGGGCGGTGCGGTGCGTACGGACGTGACGGTCGCGGTGGCGGTCGGCGGCGGCGGTGGAGGTGGGCGGCGGGCATCGGTGGCGGCCGGGTGGGGGCGGCCGGTGGGGGCAGGGTCTAGCCGGTGGGGGCGGTGGCGGTCCGCTCTCCCAGGCGCAGGTCGGCGGAGGCCATCGCGGAGGCCTCCCGTTCGTCGGCGGTCGGTGAGAGGGCGACGAAGGCGGAGGTGATGAAGAGGTAGGAGCCGAGGCCGACGGCGAGCGGGAAGATGAACTGCATGGCGGTGGCGCCCGGCAGGGCCGCGTCCGAGGGGGTGACCTCGACGGCGACGGCGAGCATGCCCGTGTAGTGCATGCTGCTGACCGCGCCGCCCATCACGAGCGAGGCGACGGCGACGGCCACCGGGGACTTGATGTTGAGGGCCGCCCACAGGGCGGCGGTGGCCGCGACCACCGCGATGGCGACGGAGAGCCCGACGGTGAGCGGCGCGTAGGAGACCGAGCCGTGCAGGCGCAGGGCGGCCATGCCGAGGTAGTGCATGCTGGCGACGCCGAGGCCGGTGGTGAGGCCGCCGAGGACGAGGGCCCGGCCGCGGTCCTTCCCGTAGCCGACGGCGAAGACTCCGGCGCCGACGACGGTCATCGCGACGAGGAGGCTGAGGATGGTCAGCGGCACGTTGTAGCGGATCTCGGTCCCGGTGACGTGGAAGCCCAGCATGGCGACGAAGTGCATCGTCCAGATCCCGGTGCCGATGGCCGAGGCCGCCGTGAGGAGCCAGTTGCGGCGGGAGGTTCGGGTCGTCGCGGCGAGCGCGCGAACGGTGCAGCGCAGGCCGAGGGCGGCGCCGATCGAAGCCATCACGTATGACAGCACGGGGGTAAGCCAGCCATAGGCGGCGTGGTCCAGGTGTCCCATGGCCACGGAAGCTAGTCCGGGTGAGGGAGCGAACACGGGCCGCATTTCGAAAGCCACTGGAACTGCTGGAATATGACAGAGATACGTTCTTCTTCGATCACGCCGCGTACCACCTTGCACACGTTCCGCAGGCATGTGCCGGAGTGCCGGTGAGGGATCATGGCCACATGAGCGAAGACCGCACACAGGACCACACCCGGAACGGGTCGCAGGAACCGGATCGGGATCCGGCTCAGGGCTCGACCCGGGACCCGGCTCAGGACCGTGCCCGGGACCGGCCCCGGGACCAGTCGCGGGACCGGGGCCACGTCCAGGAGTTCTTCGGGGCGCGCGCCGCCGACTGGGACCGCAAGTTCCCCGGGGACGGGCCCGCCTTCACGACCGCCGTCGGGGAGTTCGGGCTGCGCCCCGGGGACCGGGTGCTCGACGCGGGCTGCGGCACGGGGCGGGCGCTGACCGCGCTCCGCGCCGCCGTCGGCCCGGCGGGAACGGTGCTCGGCGCCGATGTCACCCCGCAGATGCTGACCGCCGCACAGGAGGCCGGCCGGGACGCGGAGGGCGCCCTGCTGCTGGCGGACGTGGCCCGCCTGCCGCTGCGCGACGGGGTGCTGGACGCCGTGTTCGCCGCCGGGCTCATCGCCCATCTGCCCGACCCCGGGGCCAACTTGCGCGAACTCGCCCGGGTCGTGCGCCCGGGAGGACGGCTCGCGCTGTTCCACCCCATCGGGCGGGCGGCCCTCGCGGCGCGCCACGGCCGCGAACTGACCCCGGACGACATGCGCGCCGAGCCCAACCTCGGCCCGCTGCTGGCCGGTTCCGGCTGGCGGATGACCTCGTACGCCGACGAGGACTCCCGCTTCCTCGCGCTGGCGGTGCGCACGGCCTGACCGGCCGACCCGAGGTCCGATCGGTCAGGGCGCGCCGCCGCCGACGGCGCCGAGCTGCCTTTCCGTGCCGGGCGGCAGACCCTCCGTGCAGGTGACGGGCTCGGAAATCGGCTCCCGCCAGCTCTCGACGCGGTGGTTACTCGCTGGTTAGGGTGCGCCGACGAGAGAACGACCGGGAGGCCACGTGTCCGAAGAGGAGGACGGCGGTTCGCTGTACGTGCTGACCGCCGTGCTGCTGACCCCCGCACAGTTCCCGAGCATCCTGGGCGACGACTACCCCGAGGCCTGCTCGCTGCTGGGCGTGCGGCCGGCGGCCGCCGGGTACGGCCTGGTGCTGGGACAGGACGAGGAGGGCGCGCGCTGGACGGTCGTGGTCGACGACGTCTCGCTCGTGGCCATGGCCATCGCCTCGTGGGACTGCGGCATGGAGTACGACCTGTCCCCCGACGAGCGGTCCATCGTGGTCTCGCTGGCGGGCTGGCCGCTGGCGCTGGCGGTGGCCACGGCCGGGATACCCGAGCCGCACGATCCCGAGCAGGGCGCGGACGGCACGGGACGGGTGCCGCTGGCCCCGCCCTCGGCCGAGACCTGGGGTCCGGTGCAGCGGCGGATGGGGGCCGACCAGATCGCCCGGGAGTGGGCCGACTGGAGCGAGCGCGTGGCCACGGACGGAGGGGCCGCGGCCGCCGCGCACCCGGGTCTGGCGCGGGCCCTGGAGGAGGCCCTGGCGTACACGCAGAGCCCGCCGCCGCCCGGCAGGGTGCGGTCGTCCTTCGCGGGCGACGAGGCGCGGACGCTCCGCGTCGACGGGCCGGGGTGGTCCCTGGTCGCCCGCACCGGCGGGGCCGCCTTCGTGCTGCTCGACGAGGAGCCGAGCGAGGTGCTGGCCGTACCGCACGAGGCGCACGAGGAACTTCCCGAGCTCTCGGAGCTGCTGACGGCGCTGGACCGGGTCGCCGTACGGCCTGCCTGAACGGTTCCGGGGGGGGCGTGGGTGCGGGGCTGTGTGGTGGTGTGCCGGGCGCGGGTGAGCCGGGTGCGGGTGAGATGTGCGCGGTGAGACGTGCTCAGGTGTGCCGGGCGCGGGTGCGCTGCGTGCAGGGTGTTCGCCGGGGGAGCCGGTGTGACGGGGAGGTTGTGCTGATGGAGCCGGTGGACGTGGTCCCGGTGGGCATGGTGGTGGGCGGCCGCGCGGAGGTCGTCGACGACGACTGGGGGCGGGAGACGGCGGTGATCCGGCTGGACCGGGAGCGCTTCGGTCCGGAAGCCCTGTACGGGCTGGAGGACTTCTCGCACGTCGAGGTGGTCTTCCACTTCGACCGGGTGCCGGAGGACAAGATCGAGACGGGCGCGCGGCGCCCCCGGGGCAATCCGGACTGGCCGCTCGTCGGCATCTTCGCCCAGCGCGGCAAGAACCGGCCCAACCGGCTCGGCCTCTCGCGCTGTCGCGTCCTGAAGGTGGACGCACGGGCGGCGGACGGCCCGGAGTTGCACGTCGAGGGGCTGGACGCGGTCGCGGGCACGCCGGTGCTCGACCTCAAGCCCTACATGACGGAATTCGGCCCGCGCGGCGAACACCGCCAGCCGGAGTGGGCGACGGAGCTGATGCGCGACTACTACTGAGCACGACTACTACTGAGTCGCGCGGGGCCGGGCCGGGTGCCGCGGGTAGGGTCCGAGGTTGCGTGAGCAGGTGCGGCGGGCCCGGCAGGTGCGGCTGGCCCGGCGGGTCCGGCAGGCCCAGCGGGTCCGGCAGGCCCGGCAGGCTCGGCAGGCTCGGCAGGCTCGGCAGGCTCGGCAGGCTCGGCAGGCTCGGCAGGCTCGGCAGGCTCGGCAGGCTCGGCAGGCAGCATCGGGAAGTTCGCGGAACAGAGCCGGGCGTGGGGCGAGCCGACAGGAGAGCGGCATGACCGTGGTGACCCGTTTGGTCACGTACACCGATCTGGACGCCGGCGCCACGAGCGCCCGGCAGTTGTCGGTGTCGGCGCGGCTGGAGGCCGTACTCGCGGACGGCCGCACCGTGGTGCTGCTCGACGATCGCGGCTGGAGCGCTTCCGGCCCTCCAGGCGTGGGGGGGGGGGTGGGGCGGGGGGCGGACGGAGAGCCCAGGCCGCGGGGGGGGGGGGGGCGCCCCCGGCCCCCCCCCCCCCCCCCCCCCCCCCCCCCCCCCCCCCCGGCGGGGGCCCCCCGCCCCCCCCCCCCCCCCCCCCCCCGGCGGCCGGCGCGGCCCCCCCGGGGGCGCCCCCCCCCCCCCCACGGCCCGGATGGTCGTCGGGCCGGACGAGCCGTTCGACGGCATGACGCAGGAGCAGATGGCCGCCGGACACTGGGGCCACCTGGCCGGCGTCCTCGGGGAGCGGGGCGCGGACGTGTCTGCCCAGGAGCTGGCGCGGCTGCCCCATGACGTGGTGCTCAGCGACCGCCTTCGGGCGTGGATCGGCTGAGCCGTCGGCGGCGGGCCCAGGGGCCCGACGGGTCAGACCCGTTCGAGGGGGATGTGAGGAGTCGGGGGGAGGGTGACCTCGATGGTGTCGCCCGGCTGGATGGTGCCGCCCCGGTGGACCACGCCCATGATTCCGGCCTTGCGGAGCAGCTTGCCCTCGGCGTCCCGGCTCACCACCTGCTTGAGCAGGCCGTGCTGGAAGGTGTCGATCTGCAGGCACGGATTGCGCAGCCCGGTCACCTCGACCACGGCGTCCGCGCCGAGGCGCAGCAACGTACCCGTGGGCAGGGCGAGCAGGTCGATGCCCTCGGTGGTGACGTTCTCCCCGAGCTGGCCCGGCTCGACCAGGTGGCCGGCCTCGGCCACCTCCTCGAAGAGCTCCCGGTGGATCAGGTGCACCTGCCGGAGGTTCGGCTGCGTCGGGTCCTGGGCCACACGGGAACGGTGCTTGACCGTGACCCCCGCGTGGACGTCGCCCTCGACCCCGAGCCCCTCGAGGAGCCTGATGCTCGCGCGCGTGGGCTTGGTGAACGAATAGACCCCGTTGCTGCTGACCGCCGCGACCTGCGCCGTGCGCACGCTCATCATTGACCCCCCTGCCGCCGTCAGCGGCCGATCTGCTTCCTGGATATACCCCGCAGCCTACGACGCTGGGAGGAGTCCAACAGCAGGTAGGCGGCCACCGGGACACCGATCAGGACCAGCAGTCCGGCCCAGAATCCGACCGCCCAGAACAGCACGACGGCTGCCACCACCCCGGCAACCGCGATCTTTCCGCTCGTGGACATCTGCGGTACCCACTTTCTCCGTCGGCCACTACCCCGCACAACGCGCGCTCCGGCCCCCGCGTTCCCGCATCCGCACGCCTCCTCGTTTCCGTTCGCGCGCACGTGCCCGCGCCCACGCACGACCGAGGACGTGACCCGGGTCACGGTGCCACCTCGGGCCGGGACGGCCGTCGGTGGGTTACTCTCGGCCACCCCGTATTCGGTAGTCAAGTTTGAGGAATGCGTGCTCACAACGATCTCCGGCCTCATCCCCTGCTCCGCCGTCTTCCTCCCCGCCGACCCGGCCCGCGACGGCCGGATCGCCTTCTGGCGGCCCGACGACCGCCCCGAAAGCCCGCCGCTCGACGGCCTGGGCACCGCCGAGCAGCTCGCCGTCCTCGACGCCCTGGGCACCCCCGAGCAGCTCGTCGTCGTCGCGCCCGGACCGCGGCGCACCACGGTGACGGCCCGCGTCCTGCCCCTCGCCGAAGCCCTGCCGCTGCTCACCCGGGTCCGGTCCGCCGCGGAGGCCGGAGCCGCGCCCTTCTGGGGCGCCGCCGCCCTGCTCGCCCTGCGCCTCGTCGCCCGCGGGCTGCTGCTGCCGGGCCTGAGCCCCGCCGGGTACGACGCCTGGCGGCTCGGGCCGCTGGACGCCGCTGCCCTGGAGGAGGTCCGGGAGCTGGCGGCGGCCATGCCGCCCGACGCGCACTGCGTACCGGTCGCCGACGGGGAGCGCGACCCCGACGCCCCGCCGCGGCTGCCCGCCCCGGAGCCGCTGCTGCGCGCCTTCCTCGACGCCGTCGCCGACACCCTGCCCCGCTCCCCCGCCGCACCCGCCGCCGCCGGCGGGCCCGCCTACGCCGCCCGGCCGCCGCGGCTCCACCCCGAACTGCGCGACTGGGCCGCGGAGGTGGCGGCCGGGCACGACGCCGGGGTGCGCGTCTCGCTCCGCATCGAGGTGGACCCGGACGCCCGGCCCGCCGCCTTCCGCGCCGTCCTGCAGATGCACGGCCTCGCCGACGCCGCGCTCGTCGCGGACGCCGCCGACGTCTGGGCCGGCTCCGGACCCGCCGCGGCCGCCTTCCCGCCGGGTGCCCGCCTGGACGCGCTCCGGGCCCTGCGCCGCGCCGCCCGCGTGTGGCCGCCGCTCGCGCCCCTGCTCGGCGCCGCGGTACCCGATGCCGTGGACCTCGCCGACGAGGAGGTCGCGGAGCTGCTCGGGGAGGCCGCCGGAGCCCTGGCGGCCGACGGGGTGCAGGTGCACTGGCCGCGCGGGCTCGCCCGTACGCTCACGGCGCGGGCCGTCCTGGGCAGGCCTGCCGCCGGCTCCGGTCTGCCGGGCCCGTCGGGCCTGCCGGGCCTGCCCGGCGCGCTCTCCGGCGCCTCCGCGCACCCCGTCGGGTGGCGCTACGCCCTGACGGGCCAGGGCGATCTGACCAGCGAGGAACTGGACCGGCTCGCCGAGGCGAAGCGCCCGCTGGTCCGGCTGCGCGACCAGTGGATCCTGATCGACCCGGCCGCGGCCCGCCGGGCCCGGGCCCTCGCCCGCCAGGACCGCGAGGTGACGGCCGCCGATGCGCTGGCGGCCGTACTGACCGGGTCGACGGAAGTCGAGGGCACGCGGTACGAGGTGGAGGCCGCCGGTCCGCTGGAACGGCTCCGCACACTCCTCACGACCGATCCCGAGCACGCCGATCCGAAGCACGCCGACACCGACCACGCCGACCCCGAGCACGCCGGCACGAAGAACCCCGCCCCCGAAAGCCCCCACGCGCAGTCCGGCGTACGAGCCCCTGCCGCTCTCCGCGCCACCCTGCGCGACTACCAGCTCCGCGGCCTGGGCTGGCTCGCCCGCCTCACCGGGCTCGGCTTCGGCGCCTGCCTCGCCGACGACATGGGTCTCGGCAAGACCGTCACGCTGATCGCCCTGCACCTGCACCGCCAGGAGCACGGGCACGAGGGCCCGACGCTGGTGGTCTGCCCGGCCTCGCTGCTGGGCAACTGGCAGCGGGAGATCGAGAAGTTCGCCCCCGGGACGCCGGTGCGCCGCTTCCACGGCGCCGGCCGCGACCTCGACGGGGCGACCGGCCTGCCCCCGGGGGGATTCGTCCTCACCACCTACGGCACCATGCGCCTGGACGCGCCCCGGCTCGCCGCCGTGCACTGGGGCATGGTCGTCGCGGACGAGGCCCAGCACGTCAAGAACCCGCGCTCCTCCACCGCCAAGGCCCTGCGCACCATCCCGTCGGCCGCCCGCGTGGCCCTGACCGGCACCCCGGTGGAGAACAACCTGTCCGAGCTGTGGGCCGTCCTCGACTGGGCCACGCCGGGCCTCCTCGGCCGCCTCGGCACCTTCCGCACGCGGTACGCCGAGCCGGTCGAAAGCGGCCGCGACCCGCGGGCGGCGGCCCGGCTCGGGGCGCTCGTCAGGCCGTTCCTGCTCCGCCGCAAGAAGTCCGACCCGGGGATCGCCCCCGAGCTGCCGCCCAAGACCGAGACCGACCACGCCGTGTCGCTGACCCGTGAACAGGCCGGGCTGTACGAGGCGGTCGTGCGCGAGACCCTCGCGGCGATCGCCTCGGCCGACGGGATGGAGCGCCGCGGGCTCGTCGTCAAACTACTCACCTCGCTCAAGCAGATCTGCAACCACCCCGCCCAGTACACGAAGGAGCCGCAGGGCACGAAGGAGTCCACCGGGGCGGCCTCCGGCAAGCTGGAGCTCCTCGACGAGCTGCTCGACACGATCCTGGCCGAGGGCGGTTCGGTGCTGGTGTTCACGCAGTACGTGACGATGGCCCGCATCATCGAGCGCCACCTCACGGCGCGCGGGATCTCCCACCAACTGCTGCACGGGGGCACGCCCGTGCCCCGCCGCGAGGAGCTCGTGGACCGCTTCCAGGCGGGCGAGGTCCCGGTGTTCCTGCTGTCCCTCAAGGCGGCGGGCACCGGCCTCAACCTGACCCGCGCCGGGCACGTCATCCACTACGACCGATGGTGGAACCCGGCCGTCGAGGAACAGGCCACCGACCGCGCCTACCGCATCGGCCAGACCCAGCCCGTCCAGGTCCACCGCATCATCGCCGAAGGCACCGTCGAAGACCGCATCGCCGAACTCCTGCAACGCAAAAGGGCCTTGGCCGACGCCGTCCTCGCGGGCGGTGAGGCCGCACTGACCGAACTGAGCGACGCGGAGCTGGCCGAGCTGGTGGCCCTCCGCCCGACCGCCTCCGGGGAGCGACACCGATGAACGCGCAGGACCCGTACGCGCAGGACCCGTACGAGAAGGACCCGTACGCGCAGGACCCGTACGAGAAGACCTTCCCGGCGCTCCCGCCCGCCCCGGGCCGCGCCTTCGCCCAGACCTTGTGGGGTCATGCCTGGCTGCGCGCCCTGGAGGACAGCGCGCTCGACGGGCAGCAGGTCAAGCAGGGGCGGCGGTACGCGCGTTCGGGCGCGGTCGGGGCCGTGACCGTACGGCCGGGCGGGCTGACGGCCGTGGTGCGCGATCCGGACGGGACGGCGCACCGGACCGACGTGCTGGTACAGGAGTTCACCGAGGCGCAATGGGACAGGCTGGTCGGGATGGCGGCCGCCGAGTCGGGCCACATCGCGGCGCTGCTCGACCGGGAGGTGCCGCCGCAACTCGCGGAGGACGCGGCGGCGGCCGGGGTGGAGCTGCTGCCGGGGATAGGGGACCTCGAACCGCGCTGCGACTGCGAGGAGTGGGACCACTGCCCGCACACGGCGGCGCTCTGCTACCAGGTGGCACGGCTGCTGGACCAGGACCCCTTCGTGCTGTTGCTGCTCCGCGGGCGGGCGGAGGCCGGACTCGTGGCCGAGCTGGAGGAACGCAGCACGGCGGGGGCCCAGGCTCCCGCGTCCCCGGAGTCCGCAGCCGACGCGGGTGTCCTCGCGTCCGAGGCGTACGCGGCGGCTTCCGCCCTGCCCCCGCTGCCCCCGCCCGCGCGGCTGCCGGACGCGCCGGGACAGCCCCCGACGCTGGACACGGAGTCGGGGACGGTGCCGCCGGGCCTCGATGTGGACGGGGTGGAGTTCCTGGCGCAGGCGGCCGCCGCGCAGGCGTACCGGCTGCTCGCGGAAGCGCTCGCTCCGGCCCACGCGGAGCGCGCCCCGCAGCCCGGTCCCACGGCAGCGCAGGACGCCGTACGGCTCACGGCGCAGGCCCATGACCTTCGGGTCCGCTCCCGCCTGTCGGCGGCTTCCGACAGGGACCGGGCGGCCATGGACCGGGCCGTACTCGCCTGGGGCTTCGGCGGGGCGCCGGCCGTCTCGGTACTGGAGGAGGACTGGACCCCCGACCGGGCATCGCTCGCCCGGGCCCGGGCCGCGCTGGCGGGGGCCTGGCCGCACGGGGCGGACGGGGCGGACGGGGCGGACGGGGCGGCCTGGCCGGACGGGGCGGATGAGCCGGACGGGACGGACAGTCCGGACGGGACAGCCGCGCCCGACGCCGGCGCCACCGCCCCGGTGCTCCGCCGGGTCCGGTCCCGCTGGACGGAACCGGGCGGTGACCGCCAGCTCCGCCTGGACCGGGAGGGCCGCTGGTGGCCGTACCGCAGGGCGGCGGACCACTGGCTCCCGGCGGGCCCCCCGTCCACGGACCCGGCGGCGGCGCTGGCCGCACTGGACCCGGAGGACGCCCCGGACCAGACGGCCTAGGGGGCCCGCCCGGGCCCACCGGCGGGGACCGGCCGAGCCGGGGCGCGCACTGGCCGACGTACCGCTTGCCGGGGCGGCGGGCCGGTACGACGATGGGGCGCTCCGGGTACCACGGCACCGCGAGAGGGTGACATGGACGATCCTTCGGTGGCTCTGCCGGGCGGGGCCGATCCCGCCCGGCGCACGCGGGAACTGCGGCGGGCCCATGCCGCGTTCACCCAGGACGGGCGGGTCGAGGCCCCGGTGCGGGCGGTCATCGCGAGGTCCTGGCGGCGCTGCGCCCGGGCCCGGGTCAGCCCGGAGTGCACGCCCCGGCTGGAGCTGGCCGGGGCGGAACTGCGGGCGTACCGGGAGCAGCACCCGCTGGCCCGGGTGCTGCCGCTGTTCCGGGACCTCGTGGGCGCCTTCGCCGCCGACGGGGCCCATCTGCTGGCGGTGTGCGATGCGCGGGGCAGCCTGCTCTGGGTGGAGGGCGAACCCGCCACGATGCGGCGCGCGGAGGGCCTCGGCTTCGTGCCGGGCGCCCGCTGGGCGGAGACGGCGATGGGCACGAACGCCCCCGGCACGGCGGTGGCGCTCGGGGAGCCGGTCCAGGTCTTCGGCGCCGAGCACTTCAGCCGCCGGGTGCACCCGTGGACCTGCGCGGCGGCTCCGGTCCGCGATCCGCGCACCGGCAGGCTGCTCGGCGCCGTCGACGTCACCGGGGGCGACTGGCTGGCCCATCCGCACTCCCTCGCCTTCGTGCGGGCGGTGGCGTGCGCGGCGGAGGCCCGGCTCGCCCTGCTCGATCCGGCTCCCCCCGCGCCCGGGGAAGGTCTCCCGGTGCCCGCGGACTGTCTCACCGCGCTCGGCCGGGACGAGGCGCTGCTGACCGGCGGGGGCCGTGAGGTCCGGCTCGGGCGGCGGCACAGCGAGATCATGGCGTTGCTCGCGCACCACCCGGAGGGGCTGTCGGGGGAGGAACTGGCGATCGCCCTGTACGAGGACGAGTCGGTGTCACCGGTCACCCTGCGCGCCGAAATGTCACGGCTGCGCGGCCTGTTGGGCTCCCGGGCCCCGCTCTCCCGCCCCTACCGCACGGCTGCGCCGCTGGCGGCGGACTTCACCGCCGTCACCCGCCACCTGGCCTCCGGAGCCGTCTCGGCGGCGCTGGCCCGCTATCCGGGCCCGCTGCTGCCCGCCTCCACGGCGCCGGGCGTGGTCCGGCTGCGGCGCCGCATCGAGGAGCAGGCACGGGCCGCGGTGATCGCGCGGGCCGACCCGGGGCTGCTGACCGACTGGGTGTGCAGCCCGTGGGGCGCGGAGGACGCCGACGTCTGGCGGGCCCTGGCCGCAGCACTGCCGGCTGCGGGCCGCACGGCCGCGCTGGCCCGCGTACGGGCCATCGACGCGGAACTCGCCGCGCCGCCGCGGGAGGTACCGGGGCGGGGCCGCACCGCTCCGGAGGGGAGCACCGGGGGCGGCCTCCCCACCCCGGCCGCGGCCCGTGCGCCGCGCGGGCGTGCAACGTACCGGCAACCTGCCCGCCCCTAGCCTCACGGCGAGCACCGGCCGACGGCGGCCGGAGCCCGGCAAGGGGAGGTCCCTCATGGCCCGTTACGCTGCGCCCGGTACCGAAGGCGCGCTCATGTCGTACGCGTCCCGCTACGGCCACTTCATAGGCGGCGAGTACGTCGAGCCGGCCCTCGGGCAGTACTTCGCCAACCCCTCCCCCGTGACCGGCGAGACCTTCACCGAGGTGGCGCGCGGTACGGCCGAGGACGTCGAGCGCGCCCTGGACGCGGCGCACGCCGCCGCCCCCGCGTGGGGGCGGACCTCGATCACCGAGCGGTCCACGCTCCTGCTGCGCATCGCGGACCGGATGGAGCAGAACCTGGAGTCGCTCGCGGTCGCGGAGACCTGGGAGAACGGCAAGCCGATCCGCGAGACCCTGGCTGCCGACATGCCGCTCGCCGTCGACCAGTTCCGTTACTTCGCGGGCGCGCTGCGCGCCCAGGAAGGGGCCCTCAGCCAGATCGACGAGGACACGGTGGCCTATCACTTCCACGAGCCGCTGGGGGTGGTGGCCCAGATCATCCCGTGGAACTTCCCCATCCTGATGGCCGTGTGGAAACTGGCGCCGGCCCTGGCCGCGGGCAACACGGTGGTGCTGAAGCCGGCCGAGCAGACCCCGGTTTCCGTGCACTACTTGATGAGCCTGATCGCGGACCTGCTGCCGGCGGGCGTGGTGAACATCGTCAACGGCTTCGGCGAGGAGGCCGGCAAGCCGCTCGCATCCAGCCCGCGCGTGGCGAAGGTGGCCTTCACCGGGGAGACCTCCACCGGGCGGCTGATCATGCAGTACGCGGCGGAGCACCTCAAGCCGGTCACGCTGGAGCTGGGCGGCAAGAGCCCCAACCTCTTCTTCGACGACATCTGGACCACGGACGACGACCTGCGCGACAAGGCCCTGGAAGGCTTCACCATGTTCGCCCTCAACCAGGGCGAGGTGTGCACCAGCCCTTCCCGCGCCCTGATCGAGCGCGGCCGCTACGGCGACTTCCTCGACGCGGCCGTGGCCCGCACCGAACTCATCGTGCCGGGGCATCCGCTGGACACGGACACGATGATCGGCGCGCAGGCCTCGGCGGAGCAGCTGAAGAAGGTCCTGTCGTACGTGGAGATCGGGCAGCAGGAGGGCGCGAAGATCCTGACCGGCGGGCAGCGCGTGGAGCACGGCGGCGAACTGGCGGGCGGCTTCTACGTCCAGCCGACCATCTTCGAGGGCGACAACCGCATGCGGATCTTCCAGGAGGAGATCTTCGGCCCGGTGGTGTCGGTGACCTCGTTCCAGGACTTCGACGACGCGGTGCGCATCGCGAACGACACGGCGTACGGGCTGGGCGCGGGCGTCTGGACCCGCGACATCAACACGGCCTACCGCGCGGGCCGCGCGATCCAGGCGGGCCGGATCTGGACCAACTGCTACCACGCCTACCCGGCACACGCGGCCTTCGGCGGCTACAAGCAGTCGGGCATCGGCCGCGAGACCCACAAGATGATGCTGGAGCACTACCAGCAGACGAAGAACTTGTTGGTCAGTTATTCCCCCAAGAAGCTCGGCTTCTTCTAAAAGTTGAGCACGGTGCCTGACCTGCACAAAGGACCGCTCAGGCACCGCGCCCTGCTCTCCTGACAGCTACCGAAGCCGCGTGATTCCAGGGTTGATTCACCTACGGAATCCCACTTCACAGAGAAGATCCGGGCCAGTCACGGACCAGGGCGATCACCGGTCCATCACGCGTACCACGCGTACGTGCCGGCCAGGCTGAAGCTCAGGTTCTCCTCGCCGCCGGCAGCACTTCCGTCCGCTGCCGTGGGGAGGTCGGCACTCCAGGTGCCGGAGCCGGGGGTGCCCGCGTTGCCCGCGCAGGAGAGGGTCTGGGTGGTGGTGCCGAGCGGGATGCCCGTGAGGCGAAGCATCACGGTCCCGACGGGGCCGTCGCACTCAAGCGCTCCGGACACGGCCAGGCCGCCACCGGGGGGGGTGACGCTGTCCAGGGATGCCTTGTCGAGGCGGTTGCCGACCAAGGCGACCTGATCCTCGGCCAAGGTGGCACCCAGCAGCCCACGCACCGTCGTGGTCAAGGTGATTTCGTCGCCCCAAGAGCCCCCCAGGCCCAGTAGCCCGGTGCGACCTTCGCGTCACGGTCCAGGCAAGGACCGCGCTCTCCGGCAATCTGGACACCTACGCCGGGACTGTGAGCGACAAGTACCTCGAGCAGGACATCGTCTACGAGGTCGGCAAGTAGGAGCCGCACCTGACGCCCCACGGACTCGGAGCACGCCGACGGACCAGAGGGTTGTCGACCCGTCGGTCTCGTTGAACAGGATCTCCCGCACCGGCCGTCGCAGACTGAGTCCTGCGAAGGCAGGTACAGCGCTCCACGTGCCGCGTCGTCAGCCCCGTGCGGGACCCGGCCAACGTCGCACCTGCCGATCAGCGGGTGCGACGCCCCTTGTGGGAGGCAATGAACAATCGGACCTCGACCGGTAGGTGCGGCCAGTCGGTCGAGGTCCGGGCATCCTGGATCGGCCCTGCCTGCAGGGTGTTCAGGACCTCGCGCAGGTTGCCGGTAGGGGTCATGGTCACCGTAAGGTCCATTCGGGGGCTGGTGCCCCGGCCGTTCAGGCGTACGTGGGCCTGGTGGACTCCGGGGACGGCCAGAGCTTGTTCCCGGACGGCCCTGGCCAGCGCCGAGCCACGTACGGTGATGGACCCTCGTTGTGCAGGTCCGCCCACGGGAGCATCGCGGGGCATGAAGCCGGGAAGTTGCCGCAGCAGCCAGCCGAGCCCGAACAGCACGCCCAGGGCCAGTACGGCCAGGGTCACCGGCAAGGACCCCGGCCATGCGGCAACGCCATCGCGTGCAGCGGAGCGCGGGGCCTCGCCCGGGCTGGTGGGTATCCACTGGGGTGGCCGAGGCAGGTCCCAACGGCGGTACAGATCGAGGCCGGCGGCCAGAGCCAGGCATCCGGCGCCGAGCAGGGTGGCCCCGATCGAAGCCAAAAGGGCACGGTTGACGACGGCTTGCACTCGCATGACGGATCCCCGGGACGAAGTTTGGCCACGTGGCAGTGGGTGCGGGCTGGCTCCGGACGCTAGGACGTGCGCCGTCGGGTGCGGAGCGTCAGGGCCGGGGAGTGGGCCAGGCAGAGCCCGTCCAGCGCACGATTCAAAGCCTGGCTCAGATCCGTGTCGATCTGATGCGGATCGCCGAAGCTGCTGACGGCTCGCACGGTGATCCGGCGTCGTAGGCGTACTCGCGCGGCGGTGACGCCCGGCACGCTCAGCGCCGCATCGCGCATCGCGTCGGCTGCGCTGGCACGGTCCAGGCTCGCCCTCAGCAGCTGTTCCTGGTCCTGGTCCTTCCCACGCAGGGGCAGCAGACGGCGACGCCCAGCTGTCAGTGCCAGGACGACGAGCCACAGGCCCAGCGTGGCGCAGAGTCCCGCTGCAAGCACCGGCCAGGCGCTGCCCAGCGGATGATCGGTCAGCCGGCGGACCACCAGGCTCTGGTCCCAGCGGGGCAGATGCTCATGCCCGACGGCCACGATGTCGCAGATGACGAGTCCGGACCCGGCCATCACCAGCACGGCTGTCAGTGCGGCGGGGATCCGGCGTGCCGACCACCAGCGGTACGGCACGCGCGCCGCGTGGTTCACGGCCGTGCCGTCAGCCCCGGCGGGCGCCGGACTACGGAACGCAGGATGGGCTGGTGGCTTTGCGAGGTCCACCGCCGGGCCCCGGGCCGTGCCGGCGGGGTCGATGATGAAGTGCTGGATTTCGACCCGTACCTCGGGGACATGAAGACCCGTCATTTCGGCCAGGCGCACGGCGACGTGGTCCTGCAGCCGGGTGCAGACCCCTGAGAGATCGGCCGGGTAGGGCAGATGGATCTGCAGCGCTACCCGCACCGCACCCCCGGCGGTGGCGATCCGGGCGTGCGGGACCCTGCTGCGCTGTCCGGGACTGGCGTGCGCGTCGAGCGCGTCGTCCGCCAGGCGGGCGGCGATGCGGGCCACGACCCGGCCCTCAATATGGGTGGTCCCGCGCCCCGGAGCCGCCACGGCCTGCTGTCCGTGGGGCTCGGGCGGCACCAAGGCGGTTCTCATCGTCGACCTCGCCGTGCCCCCAGAAGGGCGCCCAGGTCCAGGCGCCCCTCCAGAGCAAGCCCCGTCACCCATCCCGCCGCTCCCATGACGACCACCAGCAGGAAGGCGAAGAATCCGCCGAAGTAGCCGGCGAACGCCAGGGCCATCCCGGCCAGCAGGCCGATGGCGGCGCTGTGTTCGCCGGGGTACCGCCCCGGCTCGGTGCCCGACGCGTGCTCGCGCCAGGTCGTGCGCTCCACCCGGGGAAGCGTCACTGCACCCGGCTCTCGAGGGGTGCGGCCTCGTCCTCGTCCTGGGGCAGGTGGACGTCGACGACGGAGATGTTGACCTCCACGACCTCCAGGCCGGTCGTCCGCTCCACCTCGGAGATGACGTGTGCGCGAGTGCCTGCGGTGATGTCGAGGATCGCGACGCCGTACTCGACCACCACGTCCAGGTCCACGGCCGCTTGGCGCTCGCCGACCTCGACCTTGACTCCGCGGGAGAGGTTCGAGCCTCCGCCGGGGACGTGGTCGCGCATCGCGCCGATGGCACGGCTCATCCCGGCGCCCAGGCTGTGGATGCCAGGGACTTCGCGGGCAGCCATACCGGCGATCTGAGCCACCACGCTGTCCGCGATCGTCGTCCGGCCCCGAGACTCCGGTGCGGGCAGGCCGGCAGTGCTCCGTTGGCGCAGGTCCTTGCCATTGGTGCTCGGCACGCTCTCGATGGGGCCCCGGGCAATGGTGTCGGTCATGTTGTCTCCTTGAGGCAGGCGTCCCGGGTGCCCCGGAGGAGCACCGCATCCGCCTGCTTGCACCGACAGTGTGCTAGGGACAAGCCAGCGCCCGAAGGGCCGAACGGCCCAATGCACCGGACCACTTGGACCCCGTCAACGCACCGCCATACCCCCACCGGAGAACTGCGCCACCCAGGCGCGGCGCGTGTATGCGCGATACTCCGCGTCGCCACACGAGCAACACCGCCTCAAGGAGATCAAGGTCAACGTCGTCGCGCGGATCGCCGAAGCGGTCGCTGCGCGTGGAACGCCGTCCGTACGAAACGGGCGGCGATGAATCCGGTCAGGGCTGTGGCCGCCGCCAGTCCGATGCCGGTCAGGTCGAGCGGTTCGGTTTCCAGGATCGCGCGGAGTGCGGGGAGGTAGAGCGCGGCTGCCGCGAGGAGTGCGGAGGCGAGGACCGCCAGGGGGAGGATGAGGTTCTCCTTGGTCAGGAGGCGGGCTCGCAGGCCCAGGACCACTCCGAGCTGGCCGGCGAGCAGGGCGAGGAAGAGCACGCTCTGCCACGGCAGGTCCCAGGCGCGTGCGGTGAGGGCGGCTGCGAGGCAGGAGACGGTGACGACGGTGGCGAGCAGGAGGAGTCGCTGCCAGGCACCGGCGCCGAGGATGTGCTGTCCGGGCGGGCGGGGAGGTCTGTTCATGGCGCCCGGTGAGACGGGTTCGGCGCCCATGGCGACACCGGTGAGGCCGTGGGTGAGGAGATTGATCCAGAGGATCTGGCCGGCCCGCAGGGGCAGGGGGAGACCGATGAGGGGGCCGGTGAGCATGACGAGGATCTCGGCCGTTCCGCCGGCCAGGCCGTACACGAGGAAGCGGCGGATGTTGTCGTAGACGCGACGGCCTTCCTCGACCGCGGCGACGACGGTCGACAGTTCGTCGTTGGTGAGCACGAGGTCGGCGGCCTGCCGCGCGACCTCCGTGCCGCGCGCGCCCATCGCGACGCCGATGTCGGCCTGGCGCAGGGCGGGTCCGTCGTTCACGCCGTCGCCGGTCATCGCGGTGACGGCGCCGTGGGAGCGCCAGGCTTCCACGATGTCCAGCTTCTGCTGCGGATTCGTACGCGCGAAGACGCGGACGGTGGTGAGGTCCTCGACCCGGCCGGCGGTGAGGTCCGCACCCGTGACCACGTACTCGTGCGTGCTGTCGGAGGAGAGCAGGCCCACCTCGGTCGCCACGGCGCGCGCGGTGGCGGGGTGGTCGCCGGTGATGAGGATGGGGGTGATGCCCGCCGCCCGGCAGGCGGCGATCGTGGCCGCCGCCTCCGTTTTGGGCGGGTCGCTGATGGCGACCAGGCCGAGCAGGTGGAGGCCGGTCTCGGCGTCCGCGGGGTGGTCGGGGGCCTCGTCCCGTGTCCCTGAGGCGATGGCGAGGACGCGGAAGCCGCGGGCAGCGAGTAGCGCGGCCTGCTGTTCCGCTGTGTGGAGCAGGTCCGTGGGGTCGGCGAGGACGGCGGGGTCGAGGATCGCTTCGGGCGCGCCCTTCAGGCACACGAGCACCCGGTCCTCGGGTGTGGTGTGCAGGGTGGTCATGCGTTTGCGCAGGCTGTCGAAAGGCGCTTCGTCCGCGCGCGGGTGGCTTTCGTGGAGGCTGGCCTGATCAGCGCAGCCCGCCTTGGCCGCGGCCGTCAAGAGGGCCGCCTCGGTGGGATCCCCTATGGGGGTCCAGCGGTCGTCGGGCGCGACTGATCCCGTCGGCGGGCGGATGGAGGCGTCGTTGCAGAGTGCCGCTGCGGTCAGCAATTCGCGTAGCGGCTCCCATTCCGTCGGCGTCGGGCGCCGGCCGGTGATCAGGACATCGCCTTCCGGTTCGTAGCCGACGCCGGAGAGGTCGGCCGTGGCATGGGGCATCCAGACCTGCTGGACCACCATGCGGCCTTCGGTGAGGGTGCCGGTCTTGTCCGTGGCCAGGACCGAGACCGAACCGAGCGTCTCCACAGCGGGGAGGCGGCGTACGAGTGCGTGCCGGGTGGCCATGCGGCGGGCGCCGAGGGCAAGAGCGAGGGTGACGACGGCCGGCAGGGACTCCGGTACCGCGGCGACCGCCAGGCTGATGGCCGTCACGGCCATGATCCCGACGGGCAGGCCTTGCAGGAGGCCCAGGACGAAGACGACCAGGCACAGTCCGAGCGTGGCAGCGGCCAGGATCCGGCCGAGGGAGGCGAGGCGGTGCTGCAGCGGGGTCGGCTCCCGCCCGCCTTCGAGGAGGGTGGCGATACGGCCGAGTGCGCTGCCCGCACCGGTCGCCGCCACCGTGGCCACGCCCCTCCCCCGTACGACAACCGTTCCGGCGCTCAGGGACGTACCCGAATCCTTGTCCACCGCGACGGACTCGCCGGTGAGCATGGACTCGTCGACGAGGAGGGCCGACGCCTCGGTGAGTTCGGCGTCGGCGGCGACGATGTCGCCTTCGCCGAGGAGGAGCACGTCACCGGGTACGACGTCGGTGGCCGGGACCTCGCGCGGTGTGCCCTCCCGCAGTACGCGCGCTCCCGGGGCCGACATGGCCGAGAGGGCGGCCACCGCGTTGTCGGCGCGGATCTCCTGGGTGACACCGACGGTGGTGTTGAAGAGGATGACCAGGCCGATGACGATGGAGTCGGCCTGGTCGCCGATGGCGATCGTGAGCAGGACCGCGCCGATCAGCACCATGACCAGCGGGTCTCTGAGCTGTGCCAGGACCCGGGCATAGAGGGGTGTGGCCGGCCGGGCGCCGATCTCGTTGCGGCCGTGCTCGACGAGGCGGCGCCGGGCCTCCCCTTCGGTGAGCCCGCTGGGTTTCAGCGGGGTGGCGGATGCTCGGGCGGCCGCGGGCGCGGACATCAGGTCCCTTGCGCGAGGGGAACCGTGATGACCGGGCAGAACGCCCGGTGCAGCAGTCCGTGGACGACGGAGCCGAGCCGCATGCCGGTGTAGCCCCCGTTTCCGCGGCGGCCCAGGATCAGGGCCAGTGCGTGTTCGGCCGCCTGCGCCAGCTCCTCGACCGGGTGGCCCGCCAGCACTTCGTGCGTGAGCTCGACGTCCGGGTACTTCTCCGACCAGCCGGCGACCGTCTCGTACAGCATGCGGCGCTGCTCCTGGAGACCTTCGTCCCTGTTCTGGAACGAGAGCAAGGGCAGGCGCCACACCGAGATGGCCCGCAGCATGCACCCGCGTACGCTCGCTTCCTCGAAGGCCACGGCCAGCGCCGCCTTCGAGGACTCGCTGCCGTCGACCGCGACGACCATGTACGGCGACAGTTGGCTGACGTGCTCCGCATCGCCGACGACCACGACCGGACAGTGCGCCTGCGCGACGACGGGCACCACCAGCGAACCGGCACTGAGGAACTCCTCGGTGCGGCTGAGGTGTCGCGAACCGAGCACCAGCATGGGGGCCCTGAGGGAAAGCCGGCCGAGGACGGGGGCGGGAAGCCCGTCGAGCAGGTGGGTGGACGGTTCGAGATCCGGGTGACGCGAGCGCGCCCACACGGCGGCCGCTTCGAGGGTTACCGCTCCGGTCCGGCGCAGGTCGATGCGGTGCGTGCCCCCATCGGCGTGCTGGGTGTCGTGTTGCGGTGGCACCACCAGTACGAGACCCAAGCCGAGGGCCCGGCGGTGCGCCTCGTCGGCGGCCCAGGCCAGGGCCATGTGCCAGTCCCTGACCGGGTCGATGCCGACGACGATCTCACGGTCCGTCATGTCCTTCATCACGATGTGCTCCCCTGGTCGTTGGCGTGCCGCGGGATGAGCAGCACGGGACACCGCGCGTGGTGCAGGAGGCTGTGGCTGACGTGCCCCAGCGTGCGGCCGATGTAGCCCGGGGAGCGCTTCCCGCCGACGACCAGCAGGTCGGCGTCCTGCGAGGCCTCGGCCAGTACACCGGCCACAGAGAAGCTCTTCTCCAGGTCGGCGTGCACGGTCAGATCCGGAAACTCCTCGCGGATCAAGTCGGCCATGGGCGTCAGGCGCTCCGTGTGCCGGCCGCTGATCTCCTCGGCGTCGTCGAGCATGGTCACGACGTTGCCGACGGATCCCAGCAGGTTCCATACGTGCATCAGCCGCAGCGAGGCCTTGCGCAGCCCGGCTTCGGACGCGGCGTACCGGACGCAGTCGAGGTCGTGTTCGTCGCGGATGCCGGCCAGTACGCTGCCCGTCTCGACCCGAGGGTCCGTACCCCGGACCACGACGAGGGGGGTGGTGGCGCTCGCGGCGGCCTTGAGTCCGACGGAGCCGAGCATCAGCGAGGTGAACCCGCCGAGACCGCGGTTGCCGACCACGATCGTGCCGTGGGCGCCGGCGGCCCGGTGAAGGCTGAGTACGGGTGCGCTGCGACTGAACTCCGTGGTGACGTGCAGCTCGGGATGAAGTGCCGCTACAGCCGCGGCGGTGTCATCGAGGAGTTCGCGGCCCGCTGCGCGGACCCGCTCAAGGGTTTCCACCGATGCGTAGACAGCTCTGCTGTCCGTGTCGGCGGCGTGGACGATGTGCAGGGTGCTCCCCCGTCGTGCGGCTTCGGCCGCGGCCCACAGGGCTGCCCCGCGTACGGGGTCCGACCCGTCGACGCCGACGATGACCGTCCCGAGTTCCGGACCGGCAGTGATGCCTTCCATGTCTTCTCCTGTTCGAGGGCCATCGCGCTTGCCCTCTCACGCTGGCATCGCGGGTGAGCGGCCGGCGAGGGCCATAGGGGCCAGGGCAAGGGCCGACCGGTCCCTCCCCGGTTCCCCTGCCCGGCTCCCGCCATCGGCCTACGCCTCCGTGGAAGGACCCGGTCGGCCCTCCTACAGGACCGTTCGGCCCTCGATGCGGATGCCGGCGGGGCGGATGGTGGCTGGTACGGGTGGTGCACACCAGCCCTCTGCGCCCCGCATGACGATGTACAGGAGGTCCGGTCGTGAAGCACACCCAGGTCGGCGAGGTGATGACGGCGGATGTCGTCTCGGTGGACCGTTCGACGACGTTCAGGGAGATCGCCAAGCTCCTCGCCGACTACGACATCACCGGACTGCCCGTCGTGGACGAGGACGACCGGGTGGTCGGCGTTGTCTCCGAGAGCGATCTACTCGCCCACAAGGCCCTGACGGCCGCCGACATCATGACGGCTCCCGCAGTCACCATCCACGCGCAGGAAGGCGTCTCGGAGGCCGGGCAGCTCATGACGCGCCTCGCTCTGCAACGGCTGCCGGTGACCGACGCGGAAGAACGCCTCGTCGGCATCGTCACCCGGCGTGACCTCCTGCGCGTCTTCCTGCGCCCCGATGCCGAGATACGGCGGCACGTGAGCGAGGACGTGCTGTCGGAAAGCGTCGGGGCGCCCATCGGGGCGGTGGACATCCACGTCCTGGACGGTGTCGTGACCCTCGCGGGCCGCCTGGAACGGCAGAGCCAGATCCCCCTCGCCCTGCGACTCACCGCACGACTGGACGGCGTCGTCGCCGTGGTCGACGAACTCACCGCCCGCACGGACGACTCCCGTCTGATCCCGCCGGAGCGCGGAGCACAACCCATCACCTGGTGACCGCGGAACACACCGCGCAGCCCGAGGAGGCCACCGTCATGAACCACCACGTAACCGTCGGCGTCGACGGCACCCCCCAGAGCCTGGCCGCAGCCCGCTGGGCAGCCCGCGAGGCCACGCTTCGGCAGGCCCCCCTGCGGATCGTCCACGCCGAGGACTGGTCCTCCGGCACGCTGATACCCGAACTGGATCCCGGGACGCGCGACCGCTGGGCCGACGAGGTCCTGACCACCGCCGCCGACGAGCTGAGGCAGGCGTATCCCCGCCTGGAGATCTCCACCCGTCGCCTCTCGGGCAGACCTTCCACGGCTCTGGCGGCCGAGGCCGAGAGCGCCGGCCTCCTGGTCCTCGGCTCCCGCGGGCTGGGCAGTGTGGTCGGCTTCATCGTCGGCTCCGTGGGCCTGTCCACCCTCACCGCAACCGAGACGCCCGTCGTCCTCGTACGGGCGGAGGAGGACGACGGGGAGAACGCGGCCCGCACCCCGTACGGCGAGATCGTCGTGGGCGTCGACATCCACCAGGCCTGCGACAGGGTCCTGGCCTTCGCCTTCGAGGAAGCCTCGCGCCGCGACTGCGCGTTGCGGGCGGTGCACGGCTGGAAGCTCCCTCCCGCATCCGGCTACTCGCCCGTCCTCAAGGCCTCGGTCGCACGCGAGGTCGACCACACCGTGGCCGAGATGCTCGACGACATGCTCATGCCCTGGCGGATGAAATTCCCGGACGTACGTCTCGAGGAGCAGACGTTCATCGGATCGGCGGGACGAGAGCTCGTCCAGGCCACCACGGGCGCGGACCTCGTCGTCATCGGGCGCCGCATCCGCCGCTCGCCCATGGGCACGCACCTCGGCCGGATCGCCCATGCCGTGCTCCACCACACGGCAGCGCCGGTGGCAGTACTCGCCCACGACTGACCGCCGGCCAGCGGACATCGCCCGGCAAGGGCCGGTCGGCTCAACAACGGACTCCTCGGCCCCCCTTGGAAGCGGTGGCCGGGACGGAGTCTGGAACTCACACGTCAACTCAGGGAGATGGGCACCATGGCCAACCTTGTGACCGCCGGCCTCGACGGCTCGCACGAAAGTGTCGCTGCGGCCCGATGGGCCGCGCACGAAGCAAACCTCCGCGGGGTACCTCTGGCCCTGGTCCACGTGGAGGAGTGGCTGGAGGGGCCCCCTCTCGCCGTCGCGACCACCGAAGTCCGGCGCGAGTGGGCGCAGGGACTGCTCCGCGAGGCCTCCGAGGAGATCAAGGGGCTGTACCCGAACCTGGAGATCACCTCCCGCCGGCTGTCGGGGATCCCGGCTACGGCCCTGGCCCGCGCGGCTGCCTCGTCGGACATGCTGGTGCTCGGTTCCCGAGGGCTCGGCGGCATCGCCGGGTTCGTCCTCGGGTCCATCAGCGCCGGGACCATCGCCGCAACCGATCAGCCGATCGTTCTCGTCCGGGCACCGCTCGATGAGGCCACGCCCGCCGAGGGGCGCGGCACCGATGGCCCGATCGTGACGGGAGTGGACATCGGGCGCCCCTGTGACGCGCTGCTCTCTTTCGCCTTCGACGAGGCGGCACGCCGCGGGTGCGCCCTGCGGGTGATCCATGCCTGGTCGCCGCCGCCCGTCGTCGGCTCCGGCTACAGCTACGGTCTCGATCTCGGCGTGCAGGAGGAGATCGGTCGGGGGATCGCCACGGCCGTGGACGAGATGATCCGCCCCTGGTGCGAGAAGTACCCCTCGGTGACGGTCGCCCCCGAGGTGTTCATCGGCCAGTCCGCGATCCAGCTCGTGGACGCATCCAAGGGTGCCGCGCTGGTCGTGGTCGGCAGGCGCATCCGGCGCTCCGCCTACGGCACCCACATCGGCGGGATCGCCCACGCGGTCCTGCACCACGCCGCCGCGCCCGTCGCCGTCATCGCCCACGAGTGAAGGCACCTACCCGGCCGGTGAGCGCCTCAGTCGTCGTCGACTCCTGATTGCGTGGGCAGTCGGCCCGACCAGCCGGGTTCCACGCGCTGCCAGTCCCGTCCCCACATGGACAGGCTGCGCGCATGGACGGTTCGGAGCCTCAGGTGGACGACGCCTGCGGCTGTCAGCGCGATCAGGGCCGCGGCAGTGGCACCGACGGTCATCGCGGCGAAGGCCCGCTCGCCCGCGGATGGGTGCCCCTGGACCGTACGGCCCGAGTCGTCCACCCAGATCACGACGGGACTACCCGCGGGGGTTTTGGGCTGGACCGTTACGAGTCCCGTGCGCCGGGTGGCCGAAGGGTACTGCCAGGCAGCCTGTGCCACGGACGCGGCGGCAGCGCCGCTCCAGGAGTCGGGTGCGTGCTCGGCGGCCCCGAGCGTGGTGGCCGTGATCCGGTGCGCGTGCTCGGCCTCTTCCCGCGCAGTGCGGTTGTCGACGTTCCACACGGCCAGCCCGACGGCCACTCCGCAGAAGGCTGCGACGAGAGCCGCCAGGACGAGGGCCACGAGCCACCGGGTGCGCGTGCGGTCAGATTTCCGCCGCAACGGATTGGGCGGTGTTCCGTGAAGCATGGCGGGCCTCCGGCACCAGGAGTCTTCCTACGGGGCGGGTGAGGCGGCCGCGGTGAGTTCGGCACCGATGTGGTGGGCCCAGGCCTGGATGCGCTCGGGGTTGCGGAAGTCTCCGCCCTTGCCCTGGCGTACGAGGGTCCGGGCGAGCAGGCCGGGCGTGCCCTTCGTGAGGCTGCCGCCGAAGGTGATGTGGTCGCGGGCGCCGAGTTGTCGCATCTGCCTGGCGACGGCCCTTACCGGCGGGATGTCGTTGCGTTCGGCGGAGGAGTCGACCGGTCCGCTGCTGAACAGCCAGACGGGACGGTGCTTCAGATACCGGGCGTTGCGCTTCGCGCAGCGCCGGGCCCGTCCGTTCCACCGCCCCGCGTACAGGGATCCGCCCAGCACCACCCCGTCGTAGCCGCGGACGTCCGTGACCTCGTCGGCCGGGACCACCCAGACGTCGATGCCGTCCTCACGCAGTGCCGTTCCGATCTGCTCCGCGATCCCGGCGGTCGCACCGTGCTTGCTTCCGTAGGCGACCAGAACCTGTTTCGCACTCATGCGCTTCCTCCTTCGGTCGTTTCTGCGAGCCCGTGCATGATGCGTCTTGCCGCTTCCTCCACTCTCCCCTCGGGGACGAGGCGTCCGCAGGGGCCCAACCGGGGCCTGGGTAGGGGCCGTTCGGCCCTCCTGGGGATGCCAGGACCCTTTGAGGGGGATCTCCTCGAAGCAGGGATCAGTCCGGTGGAAGGCGGAACAGATGCTCGTCGCCGGCCGCCACCACGACCGCCCGTCCCCCGGGCAGCATGAGGGACAGGGGACTTTGGCAGGATTCCGGCACGGTGATGCCGAACCTCCCGGGGAGCAGGCGTACGCGGACACCGCGGTGTCCCCGGTGGCAGAGCGTGAAGGAGACGGGCTCGATCTCCCGCAGGGGGACGGGATCGACGTACAGGCCTTCGGGGCCGGTCTCCAGGCCCGTGACGCCGCGCTCCGCGAGGTCAAGGGTGCCGGCCATGGCGCCGAGGTGGATTCCCTCGCCGGTGGTGCCCCCCTGGATGTCCGTGACATCGCCGAGGAGTGCTTCCTCGCAGTACTTCCAGGCGTCCGGGTCCTTCTGGCGGGCCAGCACCCAGCCGTGGACGAGGCTGCTGAGCGTCGATCCATGGCTGGTGCGCTGGAGGTAGTACGCGAAGGTCGCCCGCCACACCGCGTCGTCGAGCCGGTAGCCGAGCCGGGCGAAGAGGGCGTACAGCTCGGCGGGCCGGAAGAGGTAGCCGAGCATGACCACGTCGGCCTGCTTCGACGCCTGGTAGCGGTTGACCGTATCCCCCTCGGCTTCCAGGATCCGATCGAGCCGGCGGATGTCGCCGTACCGGGCGCGGTAGGCCGCCCAGTCCAGCTCGGCCAGGTCTCCGTATCCCTCGAACTGGCTGATGACGCCCCGGTGGAACGGGACGTACAAGCGGCGGGACACCTCTTCCCAGTGCTCGAGCGCACCGCGGTGCAGGGCGAGCCGTTCGGTCAGCTCCGTCCGGCGGGCCGGGGGCAGCTCGTCGAGCAGTTCGAGCCCCTGCTGGATCACCCAGCCGGCCATGACGTTGGTGTACGCGTTGTCGTCGATTCCGGGTTCCGCGGCCTCCGGATAGGCGTCGTGGTACTCGTCCGGGCCCAGCACGCCGCAGATGCGGAACCGCCCCCGTTCCGAGTCGTAGACGGCGGCTCCGGCCCAGAAGCTCGCGATCTCCAGCAGGAGTTCCGCGCCCGGGCCGTGCAGGAAGCCGGTGTCCCCGGTGGCCCGCCCGTAACGGCAGACGTTCAGGGCCATGGCGGAGCCGACGTGGCGCTGGAGGTGCGAGTGGTCGGGGAGCCAGCGGCCCGAGCGGGGGTTGAGGTGCAGGGCCTGACTCTCCTCCTGTCCCGAACTTCCACTCTGCCAAGAGAACATGGCCCCGATCTGACCGGCTTGCCGGGCAGCGTCGCGGGCGGCCGGAAGGCGTCGGTGGCGGTACATGAGCAGGGCCCGCGCGACTTCGGGGAAGTGCAGGGTGATGTAGGGCAGGACAAAGAGTTCGTCCCAGAAGACGTGCCCCCGGTAGGCCTCGCCGTGCAGCCCCCGCGCGGGGACGCCGACGTCCAGCTCGGCGGTGTGCGGGGAGAGCGTCTGGAGCACGTGGAAGGCATGGAGGCGCAGGATCCGGCCTGTCTCCCCCGAGACGGTCAACTCCCCTTGTTCCCAAAGTCGTTCCCAGGCCGAGTGCTGTGACGTGAGCAGCTCCGGGAATCCGGGGGCCCGCGAAGCGTGCTCGATCGCGCGCGGCAGGAGGTCTCCGTTCGGCCGGTCGAGGGATGTGTACAAGGCCGCGGTCTTCACCACCGTCGCGGATCGCCGGGGAGCCACGGGCAGTCTGAACGTCTGCACCGTCCCGGCCGCGGTGGAACTCGTCATGGTGGCCGCTCGGGGTCGGGTGACCGTCTTTACGGCAAGGGCGATTTCGGTGAGGGCGGAGGTGGTACGGCAGGCGATCCATACGACGCCGTGCGGTGCGAAGCCCGTCCGGTGGTCGGTGAGGTGGCGGCCGTCGAGCCCGCCGTAGCGTTCCACCCCCGCGTTGACGACGTCCCCGTCGAGCGCTGATTCCACTTCGACCTGACCGCTCCACCCGTACGCGTGGAAGGTGGTTCGCTGGGCCGCGAGGTAGGGGTCCCCCATGTGCACGAGGCGGACGTGAGTGACGCCGAGGCGGCGGCCGTGGCCGCTCTGGAACAGCATGTGCCGGGTGAGCGTTCCCCGGCGCAGATCGAGCACCACCTTGTGGTGCAGCAGGCGGGGGTCGTCGGGAGTCAGCCAGTCGCCCGGGCGTCCGTCGTCGGTGATGCAGCGGTAGCGCAGTGCAGTCCAGTTGGGCAGGTTGACCATGTCCTCGTTGTCTACCTGCTGGCCGGCCACGTGGGAGGTGAGCCGGTTGGAGCAGCCGGCGGCGTAGGTGGCGGGATAGTGCACGGGGCCCGCCGGGGTCTCGGGGGCCGCACCGCGCGTGGCGAACCTGCCGTTGCCCAGCGTGCACAGGGCTTCGACGAGTCGCTCCGCCTTGGGGTCGTAGTGGCCGTACTCCCACGTCCACGAGGCGGTCACGGCCCGGCCCCGCAGACGGTGTCGGCGACGGCGTGGAGTTCGGCGGCGACCAGGTCCGCCCCTCGTTCCCGTAGTGCCCGCGCGGTGGCGGGGCTCGTCGTCCGGTCGAGGCCGACGACGAGGCCGAAGCGGCCGCGCCGGCCGGCTTCGACGCCCGCGAGGGCGTCTTCCACCACCGCGCAGCTGGCGGGGGCTATCCCGAGGCGTACGGCCGCTTCGAGGAACAGGGCGGGGTCGGGCTTGCCCGCGAGCCCCAGTTCGGCGGCGTCCGTACCGTCCACCACCGCGTCGAAGTAGTCCAGGAGGGAGGCTGCTCCGAGAAGCGGCCGGGCGTGCCGGGAGGCCGATACGGCGGCGCAGCACACTCCGTGCGCCCGCAGCCGGGAGAGCGCCGGAGCGACGTCTGCGAAGGCCTCCACGGCCCCCGCTTCCAGCGTCCGTACGAACGCCGCCTCCTTGCGCGCGGCGACCGCCCAGACCGTGTCGTCGCCCGGTGCGCTGTCGGGACTGCCGGCCGGCAGGTCGATGCCACGGGAGCTCAAGAAGGATTCCGCCCCGTCCAGCCGGGGCTTGCCGTCCACCCACCGGCGGTACTCACGGTCCGCGTCGAAGGGAGGCTGCCGGCCGTTCCCGGACGCGGCCCAGGCGTCCAGGCAACTGTCGAAGGCGGTCTTCCAAGCCGCGGCGTGCCGCCGTGCCGAGTCGAGAAGTACTCCGTCGGTGTCGAAGACGACGGCATCCGGGGCGCTCACCCGGATCCCACGCGCCGGCCGGAGACCCGGGTCGGGGCCACGGTCATCCAGTGCGTACGGGGTCCGCCGGCCCAGGGGAGCGAGCGGGCGACGGAGTACAGGTGGCTGACGCGTTCCCCGTCCGTGATGCCGGACAGCTCGCCGACGGCCATGACGCTCCAGCCCTCTCGCATCGCGTCGTCGATGTGGTCCACCTCGAAGGCGACCTCGGTGCCGGATGCCTCGGCGAGGCGCGAGTCGGCCGCCGTGCGGAACGCGATCTCGTCCCCGACAACGACGTAGTTGACGGGAAAGACGGCAAGCCCTTCCATCCCGGAGAAACCGACCCGGCCGATGCCGTGGGTGGAGAGCAGCCGGTGGCACTCGGCCTCGCTCAGCACCGTCGACGCGGAACCGCGCATCGAGGTCCCCATGCCGGGAGGACTGTCCGTCGTTCTCCCGGTCAGCTCGGCAACGGTGGTCTCCAGACCATCCGCGAGACCCACGAGCATGCCCATGCTCGGCGCTGCCGCCCGTTCCTCTACGTAGGCGATGTACGACGCGGCGGCCCCACAGCGCTCTCCTAGTTCCTCACGCGTGATTCCCAGCTCTTCGCGTCGGGCCGTCACGCGGCGCCCGAGGTCACCCCGGGTCGCCGGAACCTTGATCGGGGACGCGTCTGCCGTGGTCTCTCCCATGATCGTCACACCCTTGCGGTTCTTAGCAGGTACAGGAACTTCGGCGACGCACAGGTCGTCACCCTCAGGTTGTACCCGCCACCGGTGCACGCACAGGGCCGGACGGTCCCCTACCGGGGCCGGTCGGACCCATGCGGCACTCTCCTCGGGGTGTGACTGGCGGGGAAGCGGCCGTCGCGCCCGTGCCCGGCTTCGGCCACGTCTAGGCGTCCTGGACTGCTGGCCAAGGCCGCTCAAACTCCGCCCGGGGCCGTCATGCGCGCTGTGGCCCCCTTCACCGTGCCGAGGACCCGCCGTCGCTGTCCGCTTCGGGAACCAGCCGGCTGTGGAGTTCCGTGGTCATCGCGTGGATGGCACGGGTCAGTTCCGTATTGGTCTTGAGCTCCAGCTCCTGCTCGACGAAGTCGTGGTCGGCCTTCTCCTGCTGGAACGCAGCCTGCCGGTTCTGGCCGATCATCACGAAGGTCGACAGGAAGATCGCCTCCAGGGAGACGACGAGGGTCAGCATCGGCCAGGGATTGGCCTCCACGAACACCATCCAGAAGGCGAAGCCGATCGCGTGGAGGTAGACGAACGGCATGGAGCCGGCGAATTTCGTGATCGCGTCGGCGACGCGCAGCTGGACATCGGCCGCCCGGTTCGTACGGTGTGCGACGACAACGGGATGATGCCGCGCCTCGGCTTCGGCCTCGGCCTGGGTTCCCTTCACCTGCCTGCCTCCTCGGGACGAGCACCCTGACACGGTTCTGTGGCCCGCATCGTCTCAAACCGGCCGCCGTTCCCGACGTACCGCCAGGCCCCGCCCTGACGGCGGGGACATGCCCCCGCAATGGCCCGACTGCCCACACTCCATGCCTGGCCGTTGTCGCAGAAGGGGCCGACCGGCCCCATGCAGTGGCCGTTCCTGCCCTTCCCGCCCCCGGCCCGCGGGAGCACGGTTCAGGCATCGGCTCAACCGGCCCATTCCCCGGACTGCGGTTCGAAGGAGCACACATGACGACCCCGTACCGGATCACTGAGCTGGACGCGCATTGGCGTGCCGCGAACTATCTGGCCGTCGGCCAGATCTACCTCATGGACAACCCGCTGCTCGCCGAGCCGCTCCGGCCCGAGCACATCAAGCCGCGGCTGCTCGGCCACTGGGGCACCGCGCCCGGCCTGAACCTCGTCCACACCCACCTGAACCGGGTGATCAAGGAGCGTTCCCTGGAGGCCCTGTGCGTCTGGGGACCCGGCCACGGCGGGGCAGCCGTACTCGCCAACTCCTGGCTGGAAGGCACGTACAGCGAGACCTACCCGGACATCGGCCGCGACACCGACGGGATGCGCAAACTGTTCCGCCAGTTCTCCTTCCCCGGCGGCGTCCCGAGCCACGTCGCGCCGGAAACACCGGGCTCCATCCACGAGGGCGGCGAACTCGGCTACTCCCTCGCGCACGCCTACGGTGCCGCCTTCGACCACCCCGGCCTGCTGGTGGCGTGCGTCATCGGCGATGGCGAGGCGGAGACGGGGCCACTCGCCGCCTCCTGGCACTCGAACAAGTTCCTCGACCCGGTCCACGACGGCTCAGTCCTGCCGATCCTCCACCTCAACGGATACAAGATCGCCAACCCGTCCGTGCTGTCCCGGATCCCGGAGGCGGAGCTCGACGGGCTGCTGCGCGGCTACGGGCACGAGCCCCTGTACGTCTCCGGCAGCGACCCCGCCCTCGTCCACCCGGCCATGGCCAGGGCCATGGACCAGGCCCTCGACCGCATCCACGCCATCCAGAGCGAGGCACGGGCGGCGGGTACGGATCCGGGTGCCGAGCGCGCACGCTGGCCGATGATCGTCCTGCGGACCCCCAAGGGCTGGACCGGGCCCGCGGTCGTCGACGGTCAACCCGTCGAGGGCACCTGGCGCGCCCACCAGGTGCCGCTCGCAGAGGTCCGCGAGAACCCCGAACACCTCAGACAGCTGGAAAGCTGGATGCGCTCCTACCGGCCGGAGGAGCTCTTCGAGAGCGACGGCCGTCCGGTGTCCTCCGTACTGGCCTGCGTACCGGAAGGCGAGCGGCGCCTGGGCGCGAGCCCGTACGCCAACGGCGGCCGACTGCTGCGCTCGCTCCCCCTGCCCGGGCTCGACGAGTGGGCCGTCCGCGTGGACAAGCCGGGGAGCACTCTGCACGAGCCGACCCGTGTCCTGGGCCGCTACCTCGCGCAGGTCATGGCGGCCACGGCGGGACGGCGGGACTTCCGGGTCGTAGGACCGGACGAGACCGCGAGCAACCACCTCGATGACCTGTACGCGGTGACGGGCAAGGCCTGGCAGGGTCTGACGGAACCCACCGACCAGCACCTCTCCCGCGACGGCCGGGTGATGGAGATCCTCTCCGAGCACGTGTGCCAGGGCTGGCTGGAGGGATACCTCCTCACCGGCCGACACGGCCTGTTCTCCACCTACGAGGCCTTCGCCCACATCGTCGACTCCATGGTCAGCCAGCACATCAAATGGCTCAAGAGCGCTCGCCAGTTGAGCTGGCGCGCGCCCGTCGCCTCCCTCAACTACCTGCTCACCTCGCACGTCTGGCGCCAGGACAGCAACGGTTTCTCCCACCAGGACCCCGGCTTCGTCGACCACGTCCTCAACAAGAACCCCGGCGTCGTACGCGCCTACCTCCCGCCGGACGCCAACACCCTCCTCGCGGTGGCCGATCACGCACTGCGCAGCCGCGACCAGGTGAACGTGATCGTCGCGGGCAAGCAGCCCTGCTTCGACTGGCTGAACCTGGACGAGGCGCGGACGCACGTGGCGCGGGGCGCCGGGACGTGGACGTGGGCCGGCACGGACGACGGGACCCGCGCACCTGATGTCGTGCTGGCCTGCGCCGGGGACGTGCCCACCATGGAGGTGCTCGCCGCCGCGTCCCTGCTCCGCGAGCACCTCCCCTCGCTGGCCGTCCGCGTGGTCAACGTCGTCGACCTCGCCCGCCTGATGCCAAGGGAAGAGCATCCCCACGGGATGACGGACGCGGAGTACGACGTGCTCTTCACCACCGACCGGCCGGTCGTCTTCGCGTACCACGGCTATCCGTGGCTGATCCACCGCCTCGCCTACCGCCGGACCGGCCACGCCCAGCTGCACGTCCGCGGCTACAAGGAGTCCGGCACGACCACCACCCCCTTCGACATGGTCGTGCGCAACGACCTCGACCGCTACCGGCTCGTCATGGACGTCATCGACCGCGTCCCCGGACTCGCCGCCCGCGCAGCGGCCCTGCGCCGGAGCATGTGCGACCAGCGGATCCGCCACCACGACTGGATCCGCGCCCACGGAACCGACCTGCCGGAGGTCGCCGACTGGTCCTGGCCCTACTGATCGCCCGCCCGGGGCGGCACACGGGGGGCCGCCCGGGTCCGGAAGGGTACCGAACGGCCCTTCCCGGGCCGACCGCCACCGGCGGAGTGTGGAGGTGGACCCGAACGGAGACCGCCATGAGCACCTCCTCCCCCCACCGGCTCACCTCCTCCCCCAACCGCTTCGACCACGCCTTCTCCCCGGACCAACGCGGCAGCCTGACGGCCCTCGCCCACGAGGCGGACTTCCCCGCGGGCGCGCGCCTGTTCAACCAGGGCGGGCACACCAGCCACTTCTGGGTCATCCGGTCGGGGAACGTCGGCATGGACGTGCACGTACCCGGCCGGCAGGCCGCAGTGGTCGAGACGGTCGGCCCCGGCGAGCTCGTCGGCTGGTCCTGGCTGTTCCACCCCTACACCTGGCACTTCGGCGCCGAGGCCATGACGCCTGTGCGCACCGACGAGTTCGACGCCGCCGCCGTACGGGCGCTGATGGACTCCGACCCCGCACTCACCTCCGCCATGTGGCAATGGGTGGGGCAGGTGCTCGCCCACCGGCTCGTCTCCGCCCGGATCCGGCTCCTCGACCTGTACGCACCCCACGGCAGCGGAAGCCGTATCTGAGACAATTGTCCCCAGACGTATCCAACCCGAGGGTGTGGCGTGGATGTCCGATGCACCAGCTGGCGCCCCGGCGCCCATCCGGGTGTTCCTCCTCGACGACCACGAGGTCGTCCGGCGCGGCCTGCACGACCTGCTGGACTCCGAGCCGGACATCGAGGTCGTGGGCGAGGCGGGCACGGCCGCCCAGGCGCTAGCGCGAGGACCGGCGCTGCGTCCCGACGTCGCCGTGCTCGACGTACGGCTGCCGGACAGCGACGGGATCACCGTCTGCCGCGAGCTGCGCTCGCGCATGCCGGACCTCGCCTGCCTCATGTTGACGTCCTTCGACGACGAGGACGCCCTGCTCGACGCCATCATGGCCGGCGCCGCCGGGTACGTCCTGAAGCAGATCAAGGGATCGGACCTCGTTGCCGCCATCCGGACGGTGGCGACGGGCCAGTCGATGCTCGACCCCGCGACCACCGCGCGCCTGATGAGTTCACTCCGGAACCCGGCCGCCGGGAAACCGCCCGGGGACGAGCGGCTGACGGTCCTCTCCGAGCGCGAGCGCGCCGTCCTGGAACTCATCGGCGAGGGCCTCACCAACCGTCAGATCGGCAAACGCCTCTTCCTCTCCGAGAAGACGGTCAAGAACCACATTTCCCGGCTCCTCGCCAAACTGGGCGTCGAACGCCGCGTCCAGGCAGCCGTCATCGCCGCCGAGGTCCGCGAGCACGACGAAACCGGCCGCTGAGACGCGCACTCACCGAGTGGGTTCCATCGGGATCCGCCATTCCAGAAGGGTTCCGCCACCGTTCGGGCGCGGTGAAACGGACAGCCCGCCCCCGCGGGCTTCGGCGCGCTCCGCGAGGTTGCGCAGACCACTCCGACGGCCACCGTCCGCGAAACCCACCCCGTCGTCACTCACCGTCACGGCCAGCACTCCGACCGCCAGGGCTATCCCGACCTCCGCCCGCGCCGCCCGGGCGTGCCGGGCCACGTTGGTCAGGGCCTCCCCCAGCACGGCCATCACGTCATCGGCGACCGGGGCCGGTACGTCCGTGTCGATCAGGCCCTCCATGCGCAGGGCGGGCCTGAAGCCCAGTACCGTCGCCGCCTCGCTCACGGCTCGCACCGCGCGGGCCCGGAGCCGCGGGGTGCTGCCGGCCGCCTCGTGGTCGCGGAGTCCGAAGATGGTCGTACGGATGATCTTGATCGTCTCGTCCAGGTCGTCGATCGACCGGCTCAGCCGCTCGGACGCCTCGGGGTGCTCGACGAAGCGCTGGGCGCTCTGCAAGGTCATCCCGGTCGCGAAGAGCCGCTGGATCGCGAGATCATGCAGGTCGCGGGCGATCCGGTCACGGTCTTCCAGCAAGCTCACCTGCTCACCGTCCCGGCGCCGGTCCGCCAGCTCCAGGGCAAGGGCGGCCTGGCCCGCGAAGCCGGGCAGAGGCGCCACCTCGGCTCCTGCGAACGCCCGCCTGCCGGTACGCCTCGCCAGCATCAGCACGCCGCGCAGCTTCGCCCTGGTGCCCACCGTGAGCGCTACAGCCGGCCCGAAGCCCGTCCAGGTGTCCGGCTGCGCCATGATCCGGGCGTCGGTGGTCACGTCACCCACGGTGATCAGTCCATCCTGTGCCAGGTCGAGTGCGGCCAGGATCCCCTCGCCGCCGGGCAGCACGATCCCGCGGTGCGCCTCGGCGCCCTCACCCAGGGCCAGCGAGCCGCGCAGCTCGCCACTGGGCCCCACTTGGTAGAAGACGCACATCTCGGCGGAGATGATGTCCCGGGCCCTCTCCAGCATGCCTTCCAGCACCTCGATCTCGGAGGAACCGGACAGCAACGCGCTCGTGAAGTCCGAGCCCGCCTCCAGCCAGCGCTCCCGAAGCCGGACCTCCTCGTACAAGCGGGCGTTGTCCACGGCGACGCCGGCGGCGACCGCGAGGGTGGACAGGACCCCTTCGTCCTCCGCGTCGAAGCCCTTCCCGCCCCGCTTCTCCGTCAGGTAGAGGTTGCCGAACACCACGTCCCGGACCCGGATCGGTACGCCGAGGAAGGAGCGCATCGGTGGGTGGTGGTCCGGAAACCCTGCGGAGGCCGGGTGGTCGGAGAGGTCTCCCAGGCGCAGTGGCTGCGGGTGCCTGATCAGCTCGCCCAGCAGTCCGTGTCCGGTGGGCAGGGCTCCGATCCGCGCCCGGAGCTGGTCGCTGATGCCGACCGGGAGGAACTCGGCCAGCTTCTCGTCGTCCCCGACCACTCCCAGCGCACCGTACTCCGCGTCCACCAGGACGACCGCGGCCTCCACGATCCCGCGCAGCACTTGGGCCAGGTCCAGCTCCTGCCCCAGCGACATGACCGCCTCCAGCAGGCCCGTCAGTCGATCTCGGGTATCCCGCGCATCAACGATCTCTGCCTGGAGCGCGTCCAGACGCGGCTGCGGAATCCGGCTCGTCGGCGCATCCCGATCGTCCCCGACCATGGACACCTCCGTCGGCATCGAGGGGCCCTGCGCACCAGCCCGGCCTTCAGCGTAGTCCCCCCTGCCCATCGGCCGGTCATGGTCGACGCCCCGGGCGACGGGCATGGGGGTCGAGCCGTGGCGGATCCGGTCAGGCGGTTGCCCACGAGCGAAGGCTTGGGGCCCGTTCACCTGCCCGGGACAGTGACGACGGGGCAGTGCGCACGGTGCAGCAGCCTGTGGACGACCGACCCGAGCCGGATGCCCGTAGAGCCGCCCCTGCCCCGCCGGCCCACGACCAGGGCCAAGGTCAGGGCATGCCCTGCCGTCGACTCCGACGACAAGATGGGGCGGGCCCTTGGGAACGCCCTCGGAGCCTCCCACCACGACGACCGGGCAATGGGCCTGCGCGGTGACGGGCAGGCACGACGGAGCAGCCGCTGAAGATCTCCTCTGGCCGGGTCAGGTGCCGCGAGCCGAGGACGACCATGCGCGCGCGTCGGGACGTTCCGCAGAGCACCGGTGCCGGGTGGCCGTCGCGCAGGGCGGTTGCCGGTTCCGTACCGGGGTGGCGCTCACGCGCCCAGACCGCGGCCTCTTCCAGGGCCTCCGAGCCGGCCTGGCGTACGGCATTGTGCTGCGCGGTGTCGTCGACCATGTGCGCGGTGTCGTGGGGCGAGGGGACGGCCAGGACGAGACGGAGTCGTACATTGCGGCGGTGTGCCTCGTCGGCCGCCCAGGCGAGGGGCAGGAGCCACCTTCCGGTGGGGTCGATCCCCACCGCGATGTCCCGTCCTTCCGCGATGTCCGTCATGCCGCGTCGCTCCCCTGCTCCTCGTCGTGCCGAGGAATGAGCTCCACGGGGCAGTGCGAGTGGTGCAGGAGACTGTGGGTGGTACGTCCCAGGGTGGGTCCGAAGTACCCGGGTGATCTCCGGCCTCCCATGACGAGCAGGTCAGCGTGACGTGACGCCTCGACCAGGACCGAAGCCACCGAGACGCTCTTCTCCGCATGGATGTTCACCGTCAACGCGGGAAACTCCTCGCGCACGCGGTCGGCCACGGACTTCAGATTCCGGACATGGCGGCCGGCGAACTCGTCGACGTCATCGAGCATGGGGACGGCGGTTCCGGCGTACTGGAGTACGTTCCACACGGTCAGCAGCCGCAGCGCTGCCTTGCGCAGCTCTGCTTCGCGGGCGGCGCGTCGTGCGCATTCGAGGTCGTCATCGTCCCGGACCGCCGCCAGGACCACCCCGCTCTCGGCAAGGTCCTCGCCGCCGCGTACCACGATGACGGGGGTCGTCGCGGCTGCCGCGACCCTCAGACCTACCGAACCGAGCCGCAGGGCCTCGAACCCGCCCAGGCCGCGGTGACCGACCACGGTGGTGCCGTACTTCGCCCCCACCCGGTGCAGACCGAAGACGGGGTCCCTGCGGCTGTACTCCGTGGTGACATGGAGGCCGGGGAAGCGCTCCGAGACCGCGGCGGCCGTGGCCTCCAACAGATCTCGGCCCTCCGCGTGGACGCGTTCGATGATCTCCGCCGAGAGGTAGAAGACCCGGTCGGCGGTGTCGCCCGCGTAGAAGATGTGAAGGGTGCTGCAGCGTAGGGACGCCTCGGCGGCGGCCCAGAAGGCCGCTGTCAGTGCGGTGCTCGATCCGTCGACACCGACGACGACCGAGCCGAGGTCCGGACGGTGCTGGGTGGAGCCTTCCACGGCTTCCTCCTCTGTCGAACAGCGTCGGGGATGCCATCACACTGCCACCCGGGCCCGCGCGAGGAATGGGCCGCAAGGGTCAGTCAAGGGACCGAAGGTCCCTTGCCCGCCGCGCCGCCTCACCGGTCGTGCACCGCAGGGGACCGATCAGGCCTGACAGAGGACCGTTCGGCCCCTCGCCCCGCGGGCGTACGGGGCGGATGGTGGCTGATGAGGGCGCTCCGCACGATGCTCTCGCCGACCGAAGCCGACAGGAGGGCCACAGATGAAGCACGCCAAAGTCGGCTTCCTGATGACCGATGAGGTCGTCTCGGTCCTCGGAAGGACACCCTCCACGGACGTGGCCGCGCTGCTGGTCGAGCACGACATCAGCGGCGTACCGGTCGTGGATTCCGACGAACGCGTCCTCGGGGTCATCTCGCGGACCGATCTGCTCGTCCAAGACCACCTCACCGCTCAGGACTTGATGACTGCCCCGGCCGTCACCATCCATGCCGAACAGACGGTCACCGAGGCCGCCCGCCTCATCACCCGGCGCGGAGTGACCCGCCTGCCGGTGATCGACGACGAGGACCGTCTGGTCGGCATCGTGACCCGCCGCGACCTGCTGCGCGTGTTCCTCCGCCCGGACCACGAGATACGCCGGGTACTGGTCGAGGACGTGCTGGCGGACACCATGGGCATCGGCGCCGACTCCGTGAGCGTGAGCGTCGCGGACGGGGTAGTCACCCTGGCCGGCCGGCTGCCCAAGAGCAGTCAGATCCCCGTCGCTCTCCGGCTCGCCGGACAGTTGGACGGCGTGGTCGCGGTCATCGACCGGCTCGCGGCCCACTCCGAAGACACCCGCACCCGCACCGCTCCAGTGGACCGCGGTACCGAGGACGTACCCCGCTGATCCGGGGTGTGGCCCGTTCGGCCCCTGCCCGCCCCACTCGCACCGCGCGAGCATGGAGACGAGGCAGGCTCACCGCCTCCGGTCACACCGGTACGGAGCCCTGCAGACGGACCCGGGTCATCCCCTCGCTCCGCCACCGCACTTCGTGAGGAGCACCTTCATGGAAGTCCTGATCTTCGCGCTGATCGCCATGGCCGTGGTAGCCCTGATAGGGCTGCCGATGGCCCTGAAGATCGTCAAGCAGTACGAGCAGGGCGTGCTGTTCCGCTTCGGCCGGCTCACCGGGACCCGCGCGCCGGGCCTGCGGGTCATCGTGCCGTTCGCCGATGTCCTGCACCGGGTGTCCCTGCGGATCGTCACCATGCCCATCCAGTCCCAGGGCATCATCACCCGCGACAACGTCAGCGTCGACGTCTCCGCGGTCGCCTACTTCCGCGTCGTCGACGCCACGAAGTCGGTCATCGCCATCGAGAGCGTGGGCCCGGCCATCAACCAGATCGCCCAGACCACCCTGCGCAAGGTCGTCGGCCAGCACACCCTCGACGAAACCCTGTCGGAGACCGACCGCATCAACCTCGGCATCCGGGAGATCCTCGACGTCACCACCGCCGAATGGGGCGTCGAAGTGACCCTCGTCGAACTGAAGGACATCCAGCTGCCCGACAGCATGAAGCGCGCCATGGCCCGCCAGGCCGAGGCCGAACGGGAGAAGAGGGCCAAGATCATCAACGCGGAGGGCGAATCGCTGGCCGCCGCCGCACTCGGCGACGCCTCCGACACGATGATGGCCCACCCCCTCGCCCTCCAACTGCGCAACCTGCAGAGCCTGGTGGAGATCGGCGTAGACAAGAACACCACCGTGGTCTTCCCCGCACCGCTGATGAGCACCATCGGCGAACTCGGCGCCTTCCTCGCCCGCGAAACCTCCGCCGCCACCGCGGCCTCCCCTGTCCAGGCGCCGCCGATCTCGGAACTCGCCGCGAAGATCCCCGCCCCGCCCCAGTCCAACGGGGCCGCGAAGAGCGTCTAGCCGACAATCGGCGCCGCTGTGCGGAGGATGTTGCCTCCGCACAGCGGCGCCGGCTATCGAAAGCAGAGCCGGACGAGCTCCGCACTTCACGGTCCCCCCGTGGACTATCCGCGGGGCAGGGCCAACGCGGACAGACCCGGGGGCCGACCGGCCCCACCTCACCGACGCCGGCGACGTGACGCAGCGGGGCCGTCAGGCCCTCTGGACCCGCGACGGGTTCGATACGACCAGGTCGTCGTGGCGCGGCTCACCCAGTACGACCTTCAACGCGCCGGTCTCGCCGGCGCGTGAGAAGACCTCGTACGCCTCTTCCATCTGTCCCAGCTCGAAACGATGGCTGATCAGCGAGGAGGCCGGCAGCCGTCCGGCCGCCAGCATGCGCAGCAGCATCGGAGTGGAGGAGCTGTCCACGAGTCCGGTGGTGATGGTGACGTCCTTGATCCATAGGTCCTCGAGGTGCAGGGTCGCGGGCTTGCCGTGGACTCCGATGTTCGCCACCCGGCCGCCCGGACGGACCATGCGGGTGCACATCTCGAAGGTCTCGGGCACGCCGACGGCCTCCATCACCACGTCCGCGCCGAGACCGTCGGTCAGGTCCCGCACGAGCATTTCCGGCTCCTCGGCGGCATTCACGACCACGTCCGCCCCCAGCTCCCGCGCCTTCGCCAGCCGGGACGGCGCGAGGTCGACGACGATGACACGGGCCGGCGAGAAGAGCCGGGCCGTGGCGACGGCCGCGAGTCCCACGGGTCCGGCGCCGACCACGACGACGGTGTCCCCGGGCCGCACGCTGCCGTTCAGCACTCCCACCTCGTAGGAGGTGGGGAAGATGTCCGCCAGCAGGACGGCGTCGGCGCCGTCGACCGTGCTCGGCAACGCGTGCACGGAGAGATCGGCGAACGGCACGCGGACGTACTCGGCCTGGGTGCCGTCGATCGTATGGCCGAGCACCCAGCCGCCACCCCCAAGGCACTGTCCGTAGCGGCTCTCACGGCAGAACCGGCACCGGCCGCACGAGGAGATACAGGACACCAGCACCCGGTCGCCGGGCCGCACCGAGCGGACATCGCCACCGCACTCCACCACCGTGCCCACGGCCTCGTGTCCGAGCACCCGGCCGGGGTCCACCTCCGGCAGATCACCCTTGACGATGTGCAGGTCCGTACCGCAGATGCTCACGACGTCGACGCGCACGATCACGTCGCCCGGGTCCTTGATGCTCGGGTCCGGCACGTCCTGCCATGCGGTGCGCCCCCGCTCCTGGAAGACGAGTGCCTTCATGACGCCACCTCTCTAGGTGTTCCGTGCTTCCGTAAAAGGTCACCTCATGCTGTCGCCGCCTCTCGCGTTCCGGACAGGGCCGGACGGGCCCGCACCGGGGCCTGATAGGCCCGTCGGAACCTGGACATGGAGGTGTGATGGTGGGAAAGCGGTATCTCCTACGCCTGGAGGACGCCGCCGCCCTCCAGGCCAGCCCGGAGAAAGATCCCGCCTTCTCATCGAGGACCACGCAATGAACTCCAGTCCGCATCTCGTCCGCGACGTGATGACGAGAGTCGTCGTCAGCGTCACGCCGCTCGCCGAGTTCAAAGAGATCGTCGCCGTCATGAACGAGCGGCGGGTAACGGCAGTACCGGTCGTCGAAGGCGAGGGCGCGAGCAGGGTCATCGGTGTGGTCTCCGAAGCCGATCTGCTTCCGAAGGAGGCATTCCGCGATCACGACACCGGTCTCATCGAACAGATGAAGCGGCTCGGTGACACGCTGAAAGCAGGCTCGACCCTGGCCCAGGACCTGATGACGACCCCCGCCGTCACCGTTCCGCCCGACACCACCCTCCCCCGGGCGGCCCGAATCATGGCGGAACGGCACATCAAACGACTCCTGGTCGTCGACCCGGCCGGCGCCCTCCAGGGCATCGTCAGCCGCACCGATCTCCTCAAGGTGTTCCTTCGGCCGGACAGTGAACTGGCTGACGAGGTACGGCGCGAGGTGGTCGGCCGGCTGTTCCCCCTCGCACAGCACAGGGTGCGGGTCGATGTCTGCCACGGCGTGGTCACCCTCTCCGGGGGAATCCTCAACGGCTCGCTCATTCCCGTGGCAGCACGGCTCGCACGCGCCGTGGAAGGCGTGGTCGACGTCAACTGCGCCCTGACCACGTCGGCCGCGCAAACGGCCGGAGTATGAACCTCCACCTCAGCCGAAATACCTGGTCAGAACCCCTCTTGATCTCCGCACCGGAGTACGGTGGAAGTACCGGGAGTACTCCGCGCACCGGATGCAACTCAGGTGTCATTTCCGGCGATCAATACGCCGGGCCGTCGAACTGCGGGCGGCCCGGGGACAGGTCTCCCACCATGACCATCGCCCTGGAACACGCCACAGCTGCCACCTCACCCGCGCCTCCTGTGCCCGCCGCTGCCGCGCCTCCTCGCCCCGCTCGCCTCGTGCTCACGCCGAAGACCGCCCTCGCCGGACAGCTGGACGGCGCCTGGTGGCCCCGCTCCCGCGACCTCGAAGCCGAACTCCCAGTCCTTGCAGCCGCCTTGGCCGAGCCTTGGGGCCGCATCACCCGCGTCACCGTGAACCCCTCCCGCTGGCCGGTCATCCCGCCCAAGGTGCCCGTCGCCGGACACACCCTGCACGTGGGCTGGTTCACCGAACAAGACCCCGACAAACTGATCCTGCTCTCCTACACCGTCGGCCGCTGGGACCTCCTCGTCATCCCGCCCCAGACCACACCCGCCGCCGCGGCCCGCCTCATGGCAGCGGCCTCCGTCCCCGGCAGCGTCCTCACCGCGGGCGCGCTGATCGCCGCCGAAGCCGTCATCGGCCGAAGGCCCGACGTCCGGAACCGAGAAGACGCCTGGGAAAGTGAAGGCGGAGCATGCATGTCCCCCACGGGGCCCCCTGCCAGGCAACCGGTCGGCCCGCTGTCCGCAGGCGCCTGGTGGTGAGCACCGTGAACACCCTCGTCCGGTGGGAATTGCCGGGTCTGGCCCTGCGGCTTGATGGACGGCGACGACGCCCCGACACCGCAGCAGGTCGACGAGTTTTACGAAAACCTGGCAGACCTTACCGAAGGGAGATCTGACCGAACCCGAACGGGTCGTCCAGGCCGCTCAGCACGCCACCTCATTCCAGGCGGCATCCGCTGCCGGCAGCTACCAAGATCCGGACCATTTCCGGACCAGCCCCCGCCAAGGAGCCGCACCAACTGCCGTTTCCCCTAGTCAGCATGGGTGTCTCTCCTGTACCACCAGCAGACGAAGAACCTTCTCGTGTCCTACTCCCCGAAGAAGCTCGGCTTCTTCTAAAGCCATGGAAAAAGGTGTCTGACCGCCCGTTCCACCTTTCGCCGGCCTGCGGAGAGATCATGCGGCACCCCCTTGACGGCGGTGCACGAGACGCGTCAGACCGCCGTCAAGGGCACGTCAGCGTGCGCCGTCGGTGATCCGGAAGCGCAGCCTGCAGATGACCGCGTCCGTATCGCGGCGAACGGCGTGGGCGACGACGGAGCCGCGCTGGTTCTGGAGCATCCGCTGCCACAGGTGGGCGGGTTCGGTCTCCGGGATGAGTACGGTGATCTGCGCCTGCGGGTGCGTTTTCGCGAGCGTGCGGACGTACGCGGACACGGGGCGGCCGAGCGAGCGGGTGTCCGAGGGGACCTCGATGAGCTCGACTCCGGGGTTCCACAACTCCCAGTCCCTGCGCAGCGCTTCGGCCGATGTCCGGTCCTCGTCCGCGGGGTGGGTGACGGTGACGGCGAGGACGTCGTCGCCGAGGGAGCGGGCCGCGGTGAGGGCCTGGCAGGTCAGCTTCGAGAGCCCGGAGACGGGCACCACGACGAGCGACCGGGAACGGTGCGGCGGCTGCGGGACCCGGCCGAGTTCGAGGCGCTCGCCGATCTCGGCGTAGGCGCGGTGGATCTTCTCGAAGCCGAGGACGATGAGCGGCAGGGCCAGGACGATCAGCCAGGCTCCTTCGGTGAACTTGGTGGCGGTCACGACCACGGCGGAGACTCCGGTGAGCAGCGCACCCGAACCGTTGAGGGCCGCCTTGGCCTGCCAGCCCTTCGGGCGTTCGCCGTTCCAGTGCAGGACCATGCCGACCTGGCAGATGGTGAAGCCGACGAAGACGCCGATGGCGAAGAGCGGGACGAGCGTGTTGGTGTCACCGCCCGAGAAGACCAGCAGCGCTGCCGAGACGAGCGCCAGCCAGACGACGCCGTGCCGGTGGACCTGGCGGTCGGCCTTGAGGGCGAAGAAGTGCGGCAGGTGGTTGTCCCGGGCCAGCAGGCTCATCAGGACGGGCAGCCCGCCGAAGGAGGTGTTCGCCGCGAGCGCGAGCAGCACCATCGTGGCGAACTGGACCACGTAGAAGGCCGCGTTGTGGCCGAAGGAGGCGTCGGCGAGCTGGGCGAGGACGGTGACGCCCTCCACGGGCTGGAGGTGGAAGCGGCCGATGAGGATCGAGAGGCCGATCAGCATGACGCCGAGGAGGGCGCCGAGTGCGACCTCGGTGCGCTGCGCGCGGCGGGCGGCCGGGGCGCGGAAGGACGGTACGGCGTTGGCGACGGCCTCGACGCCCGTGAGGGCCGAGCAGCCGGCGGCGAAGGCCTTGAGGAGCAGGAGCGCGCCGACGGCGGTGGCGCCCTCGCCGAGCGCGGAGGCGTGTCCGGCGGCGGAGGCGGTGCTGACCGGGCCGTCGCGGAAGAGGCCGACGGTGATCATCGCCAGGATGGAGCCGACGAAGAGCGCGGTCGGTACGAGGAAGGCCTTGGCGGAGTCGACGACCCCGCGCAGGTTCACGGCGGTGACCAGCACGAGCACGCCGAGGCAGATCCACACCCGTTCGGCGTGCAGGCCCGGGAAGGCCGAGGTCAGGGCGGCCACGCCCGCGGTGACGGACACCGCGACGTTGAGGACGTAGTCGAGGATCAGCGAGGCGGCGGCGACCAGGCTGGTCCGTCGGCCCAGGTGCCGCTTGGCGACCGCGTACGAGCCGCCGCCGTCCGGGAAGGCGGCGATCACCTGCCGGTAGGAGGCGACCAGCACGGCCAGGAGCACGGCGATCGCCAGGGTCACGGGGAGGGTGAAGCCCATCCCGTACGCGCCGGCCGCGGCCAGCACGAGCACGATCGACTCCGGCCCGTACGCGACGGACGCCATCGCGTCGAGCGACAGCGCGGCGAGGCCTTGGAGCGCCGTCAGCTTGTGCCGGTCGCCGGCCACCGTCGCGCCCGTATCAGGAGGCTGCTCCTGGCTCGGCCCCTGAACTGCCGTGGTCGCTCTTCCTACCTGTATGGCCATGACGCCGATCCCTCCGAGTGGGCAAAGTCAGGACAGCGTCGAGCGCGCAGGAGACGGCCGCCAGCACCCTTGCCGCGTTCCATACGCACGCCCGGCAAGTCTTCACGTGATTCATACGCGCAGGGGACGGAGGCGTATGAGGTCCATCAAGAGGTGCCGTCGCGCGTTGCCCCGGCTCTGTGGAGGTGCACGCTTGATGTGGGCGGCACCAGCCCGACCGGAACCCACGAGGAGAGCCCCTTATGGACGCGGAGAGCGTGGTCGGCCTGGTCATCGCCCTGGCACTGCTCGGCTACCTCGTCGTCGCACTGATCAGGCCCGACGAGTTCTGACGGCACGCTGCGTCAGGATCGGCTCGTCCGGACGGGAGGCTTCACATGTCCGGCTACTGGTTCCGTTTCCGCGATCACCTCGCTCTGACCGCGGGCCTCGTCGTCCCCCTCCTGGTGGCGCTCCTGCTCGTGCCCTTCCGCACGGACCTCTCGTCGACGAACGCCGCGCTGATCCTGGTCGTCGCGGTGGTCGCGGTCGCCTCCATGGGCACAAGGACCGCCGGAGCGCTGGCCGCGCTCTCGGCGGCGGCCTGGTTCGACTTCTTCCTCACCGAGCCCTATCAGCGGTTCGCCATCACGGACCGCGGGGACGTCGGGACAGCGGTCCTGCTGCTCGCCGTGGGCCTGATCGTCTCGCAGCTCGCCGTACGCACCCGTCGCCTCCAGGCCGTCGTCGTCACCGACACCGCCCACCTGTCGAGCCTCCAGGGGACCGCCCGGCTGGCCGAGGACGGCGGCTCCCCCGAGGACGTGGTCGAGTACGTACGACGTGAGCTGGTCGGACTCTTGGGGCTGCGGAGCTGTCGCTTCGAGTACGGGACCCTGATGGGCAACCTGCCCCGGCTCGAACACGGCGGCGGCCTGTGGCTGCGCCGCGGGACCCGGATCACTCAGTACGCGGACTGGCCCGAGGGTGAGACGGAGCTGCGCGCCGTCGGCGGCGGGCACTACTACGGGCGCTTCCTCCTCGAACCGCATCCGGGCCGCCCGCTTCCCACCGAGGAGGCCCGACTGGTGGCCGTCGCCCTGGCCGCACAGGCCGGTGCGGCCCTGGACTCCGCCGGCCTGTCCCACCAGGGCTGACCGCCCGTAGGTGCACCGCCGCGTAAGGGCGGCGTCAAGGGTTCCGCCGCCGCCGTAAGGACCCCGTCAAGGCGTCTTAACACCTGGGTGAAGACACGGTTGTCTCGTCGTCATCGGCCATCTGGCCGATTCATTTCTTCCCTTCTTCACTCAGGAGCTCACGATGGCCGACCTGGCCTTCGTCGTCACCACGGTCGCGGTGTTCGCGCTGGTGGCTCTCATCGCCCGAGGGGTGGCCAAGCTGTGACCGTCGAGAACATCGTCGGCCTCGTCGTGGCCGTCTCGCTGCTGGGCTATCTGATCCTCGCCCTTGTGTACCCGGAGAGGTTCTGAGCATGAGCCCCGTTACCGCTGGTGTGCTCCAGCTGCTCGCGCTGATCGCCGCGCTCGCACTGGCTTACCGACCCCTCGGCGACTACATGGCCAAGGTCTATTCCTCCGAGAAGCACTACAAGCCGGAGAAGTGGATCTACAAGGCCATAGGCGCCAACCCCGACGCCGGGATGCGCTGGCCCGCTTACCTGCGCGGCGTCCTCGCCTTCTCCGCCGTGAGCGTCCTCTTCCTCTACGGCCTCCAGCGGGCCCAGGGGATCCTGCCCGGCTCGCTCGGCTTCTCCGCGATCGACCCGGACCAGGCGTTCAACACCGCCGCCTCCTTCGTGGCGAACACCAACTGGCAGTCGTACTACGGCGAGCAGGCCATGGGCCACGTCGTCCAGACCGGCGGCCTCGCGGTGCAGAACTTCGTCTCGGCGGCGGTCGGCATGGCCGTCGCGGTGGCCCTCGTACGGGGCTTCGCGCGGTCGCGTACCGGTGAGCTCGGCAACTTCTGGTCGGACCTGGTGCGCGGCACCGTCCGCATCCTGCTCCCGCTGTCCGTGATCGGCGCGCTCGTCCTCGTCGCGTGCGGCGTCATCCAGAACTTCTCCGGCATCCACGAGGTCGGGCAGTTCCTGGGCGGTACGCAGCAGTGGAACGGCGGGGCGGTGGCCTCGCAGGAGGTCATCAAGGAGCTGGGTACGAACGGCGGCGGCTACTTCAACGCCAACTCCGCCCACCCCTTCGAGAACCCGACCCCCTTCTCGAACCTCTTCGAGATCTTCCTGATCCTGGTCATCCCCTTCGCGATGACCCGCGCCTTCGGCCGCATGGTCGGAAACCTGCGGCAGGGCTACGCGATCCTCGCGACCATGGCCATCATCTGGGTCGGCTTCACCGGCCTGATGATGTGGACCGAATTCGCCCACCACGGCCCGGCACTCGACGCGGCCGGCGGGGCGATGGAGGGCAAGGAGACCCGGTACGGCATCGCCGCCTCCGCGATCTTCTCCGTGGCGACCACCCTGACGTCCACGGGTGCGGTCAACTCGTTCCACTCCTCGTACACCGGCCTCGGCGGCGGGATCCAGCTGCTGGGCATGCAGCTCGGCGAGATCGCGCCCGGCGGCGTCGGCTCCGGCCTCTACGGCATGCTGATCATGGCGATCATCGCGGTGTTCATCGCCGGCCTGATGGTCGGCCGCACGCCGGAGTACCTGGGCAAGAAGATCGGCACCCGGCAGATCAAGTTCGCCGCCTGCTACATCCTCATCACCCCGGCCCTCGTGCTGTGTTTCACCGCGGCCGCCATGGCCCTGCCCACCCCGGGCAACTCCATGACCAACAGCGGGGCGCACGGCTTCTCCGAGATCCTCTACGCCTACACCTCGGGCGCCAACAACAACGGCTCGGCCTTCGCCGGCCTGAACGCCGACACCCAGTGGTTCAACAGCACCATCGGCATCGCCATGCTGCTGGGCCGCTTCCTGCCCATGGTGTTCGTCCTGGCCCTGGCCGGCTCGCTGGCCGAGCAGAAGCCCGTCCCCGAGACGGCAGGCACCCTCCGCACCGACAAGCCGCTCTACGCGGGCCTCCTCGTCGGAACGATCATCATCATCACCGGACTCACCTACTTCCCGGCCCTGGCGCTGGGCCCGCTCGCCGAAGGGCTCGCCTCATGAGCACCGCCACGCCCACAAGGGCTCCGCACCAGGACGTGCCCACCGGCCACAAGCCGGACGGCGGACGCGTGGGCGGCGGCCTCTTCGACCCGAAGCAGCTGCTGAAGTCCTTCCCGGACGCCGTCCGCAAGCTCGACCCGCGCGTCATGATCAAGTCGCCGGTCATGTTCGTCGTCCTGATCGGCTCGGTGGTCACCACCGTCCTGGCGATCAAGGACCCGACCGACTGGTTCGGCTGGGCGATCACCGCCTGGCTGTGGCTGACCACCATCTTCGCCAACCTCGCGGAAGCGGTCGCGGAGGGCCGTGGCAAGGCGCAGGCCGACACCCTGCGCAAGGCCAAGACCGACACCGTCGCCCGGCGCCTGTCCTCGGACGGCCGGACCGAGGAGCAGGTGCCCGGTACCGAGCTCAAGATCGGCGACCTGGTCGTCTGTGAAGCCGGGGACATCATCCCGGGCGACGGAGACGTCGTCGAGGGTGTCGCGTCGGTCGACGAATCGGCCATCACCGGCGAATCGGCCCCGGTCATCCGGGAGTCCGGCGGCGACCGAAGCGCGGTCACGGGCGGCACGAAGGTCCTCTCCGACCGCATCGTCATCAAGATCACCACCAAGCCCGGCGAAACCTTCATCGACCGCATGATCGCCCTCGTCGAGGGCGCCGCCCGGCAGAAGACGCCGAACGAGATCGCGCTCAACATCCTGCTCGCGTCCCTGACGATCGTCTTCCTGCTCGCAGTCGTCACCCTCCAGCCCTTCGCGATCTACGCGGGCGCCAAGCAGTCGATGATCGTACTGACCGCGCTGTTGGTGTGCCTGATCCCGACGACGATCGGCGCGCTGCTCTCCGCGATCGGCATCGCGGGCATGGACCGCCTGGTCCAGCGCAACGTCCTGGCGATGAGCGGCCGAGCGGTGGAAGCCGCCGGCGACGTCTCCACCCTGCTGCTCGACAAGACCGGCACGATCACCCTGGGCAACCGCCAGGCATCGGAGTTCGTCCCGGTGAAGGGCACGTCGGAAGCCGAGCTGGCGGACGCCGCGCAGCTCTCCTCCCTCGCGGACGAGACCCCCGAGGGCCGCTCCATCGTGGTGCTCGCGAAGGAGAAGTACGGTCTGCGCGAACGCCACCAGGGCGAGCTGACAGGTGCCGAGTGGATCGCCTTCACCGCGCAGACCCGTATGTCGGGTGTGGACGTGGACGGCAGGAAGACCCGTAAGGGCGCGGCAGGTTCGGTCATCACCTGGGTCACGGAGCAGGGCGGTCGCGTCTCAGACGATGCCGATCTCCTCGCCAGCCGGATCTCCGAGGCCGGCGGCACCCCCCTCCTGGTCGCCGTCGAGGACGAGAAGGGCGCCCGGGTCCTGGGGGTCATCCACCTCAAGGACGTGGTCAAGGAGGGTATGCGCGAACGCTTCGACGAACTGCGGCGCATGGGCATCAAGACCATCATGATCACCGGCGACAACCCGCTCACCGCGAAGGCCATCGCGGAGGAGGCCGGGGTCGACGACTTCCTCGCCGAGGCCACCCCCGAGGACAAGATGGCCCTCATCAAGCGGGAGCAGGCCGGCGGAAAGCTCGTCGCGATGACGGGTGACGGCACGAACGACGCTCCGGCACTGGCACAGGCCGATGTGGGTGTGGCCATGAACACCGGCACCTCGGCCGCCAAGGAGGCCGGGAACATGGTGGACCTCGACTCCAACCCCACCAAACTCATCGAGATCGTCGAGATCGGCAAGCAGCTGCTGATCACGCGGGGTGCGCTGACCACCTTCTCCATCGCCAACGACGTCGCGAAGTACTTCGCGATCATCCCCGCCATGTTCGCGGTGGTCTACCCGGGCCTGGACAAGCTCAACATCATGGGCCTGTCCTCGCCCGAGTCGGCGATCCTCTCCGCCGTCATCTTCAACGCGCTGATCATCATCGCGCTCGTACCGCTCGCCCTCAAGGGCGTCCAGTACAAGCCGACCAGCGCCGACAAGATGCTCCGCCGGAACATCGGGATCTACGGACTCGGCGGACTCATCGCCCCGTTCATCGGCATCAAGGTCATCGACCTCCTCATCTCCCTCATCCCCGGAATCGGCTGATCTGCGATGAACAACTCCCTGGGCAACACCGCCCGCCTGCTCGGCGCCGGGCTGCGCGCCCTCCTCGTTCTCACCGTGATCTGCGGGGTCATCTACCCGCTCGCCGTCACGGGCATCGCCCAGGCCGCCTTCGGCCACAAGGCCAACGGCTCCGAGATCAAGGACAGGAGCGGCCAGGTCGTCGGCTCCTCCCTGATCGGGCAGACCTACACCCTCCCGAAGCAGGACCCGAACGACGCGGAGGAGGCGGCCAAGCCGGACCTGAAGTGGTTCCAGCCGCGCCCCTCCAACGGCCTCGGCTCCAACTCCGTGAACACGCGGTACTCGCTGATCCTCTCCGGAGCCACCAACCGCTCGGCCGACAACGGTGCCGTCAACGGCAAGTGCACCGACCAGGCGGAGGAGGGCACTCTCTGCGCTCAGGTCATCGCCGCCAAGGACGCCGTGATCGCGGACAACACGACCGCGTCGTACACGGTCAAGCCGCAGGACGTGCCGGCCGACGCCGTCACCTCCTCCGGCTCCGGCCTCGACCCCGACATCTCCCCCGAGTACGCGAAGCTCCAGATCCACCGCGTCGCCGAGCACAACAAGCTCGACGTCAAGCAGATCGAGAAGCTCGTCGCCGACCACACCACCGGCCGCACCCTCGGCTTCATGGGCGAACCCCGCGTCAACGTCCTCGAACTCAACACCGCCCTCAAGGCACTGGCCAAGAGCTGACGTCCCGCACCGCACGGGTCCGGAGCCGACGGGACACGGAGCTCCCCAGTCACCGCGGGGAGGACCCCGCGATCCCGCCGGCTCCGGCCCGTACCCACCGAAAGAGGAAGGCCCCACACCGATGACCAAGGTGCTGGTGGTGGAAGACGACGCCCAGCTCGTCCGCGCGCTCAGGATCAACCTGGAGGCACGGAAGTTCGAGGTCGTGACGGCTTCCGACGGAAACACCGCCCTGAGACTGACAGCCGCCCGCACACCCGACGTCATCCTGCTGGACCTCGGCCTGCCGGACATGGACGGCATCGACGTCATCAAGGAGGTACGGGAATCCAGCGGGGTTCCGATCCTCGTCCTCTCCGCCCGCCACACCTCAGAGGAGAAGATCCGCGCCCTGGACGCCGGGGCCGACGACTACGTCACGAAGCCGTTCAGCATGGATGAGCTCCTCGCCCGGCTGCGGGCCGCCGTCCGCCGCCGGGAGGTTGCGGCGCCCACGGACGAGATCGCCTCGGTCACGACCGAGGAGTTCACCGTCGACCTCGTCGCGAAGAAGGTCGTCCGCAACGGACGCGGCGTACGCCTGACCCCCACCGAATGGCACCTCCTTGAAATCCTCATCACCAACCCGGGCCGCCTGATCAGCCAGCGCAAACTCCTGCTCGACGTCTGGGGACCGACGTACTCCGAACACACCAACTACCTGCGGGTCTACATGGCCCAGCTGCGGCGCAAGCTGGAAGCCGACCCCTCGCATCCCAGATACCTGATCACCGAGCCCGGCATGGGCTACCGCTTCGAGGGATGACGTAGAAGACCATGGGACGCGGCACGTTTCGTATCTACCTGGGCTCGGCCCCCGGCGTCGGCAAGACGTACGCGATGCTCTCCGAGGGCCACCGCCGGGTGGAGCGCGGCACCGACGTCGTCGTCGCCTTCGTGGAGCACCACCATCGTCCGCGCACCGAGGTCATGCTGCACGGACTGGAGCAGCTCTCCCGGCGCGAGCTCGACTACCGGGACACCGTGTTCACCGAGATGGACGTGGACGCGATCCTTGCGCGGCGCCCGGCCGTTGCGCTCGTCGACGAGCTCGCCCACACCAACGTCCCCGGCTCGCGCAACACCAAGCGCTGGCAGGACGTGGAGGAACTCCTCCAAGCCGGCATCGACGTCGTGTCCACGGTCAACATCCAGCACCTCGAATCCCTCGGCGACGTCGTCGAGACGATCACCGGCGTCCGGCAGCGGGAGACCGTCCCCGACGAGGTGGTACGCCGGGCCGACCAGATCGAGCTGGTCGACATGTCCCCGCAGGCGCTGCGCCGCCGCATGGCGCACGGGAACATCTACAAGCCGGACAAGGTCGACGCCGCGCTCTCCAACTATTTCCGGCCCGGCAACCTCACCGCCCTGCGCGAACTGGCCCTGCTCTGGGTCGCCGACCGGGTCGACGAGTACCTCCGGGAATACCGCGGCGAGCACGACATCCGTACGACCTGGCAGGCCCGCGAACGCATCGTCGTCGGCATCACCGGCGGGCCGGAGGGCCGTACGCTCATCCGCCGCGCCGCCCGCCTCGCCGAGAAGGGCTCCGGCGGCGAGGTCCTCGCCGTCTACATCGCCCGCAGCGACGGGCTGACCGCCGCCTCCCCCAAGGAACTCGCCGTCCAGCGCACCCTGGCCGAGGACCTCGGCGGGACCTTCCACCATGTCATCGGCGACAACGTCCCCGACGCGCTGCTGGAGTTCGCCCGCGGCTGCAACGCCACCCAGATCGTCCTCGGGGTCAGCCGCCGCCGTTCCTGGCAGTCGGTCTTCCGCCCCGGCGTCAGCGCCACCGTCGCCCGCGAGTCCGGACCCGACCTCGACGTCCACATCGTCACCCACGACGAAGCCGCCAAGGGCCGCCGACTCCCCGTCGCGCGCGGCGCACGGCTCGGCCGGTCCCGGATCATCCGGGGCTGGCTCGCCGGGGTCGCCGGCCCGGCCCTCCTCACCGTCCTGCTGAACCAGCTCGTGCCCGACCTCGGTCTGGCCAACGACATGCTGCTGTTCCTGACGTTCACCGTGGCGGCGGCGCTCCTCGGCGGGCTCCTCCCCGCCCTCGCGTCGGCCGCCTTCGGCTCGCTGCTCCTGAACTACTACTTCACCCCGCCCCTGCACGAGTTCACGATCTCCGACCCCAAGAACATCGTCGCCATCGCGATCTTCGTCGGCGTGGCCGTGTCGGTGGCCTCCGTCGTCGACCTCGCCGCCCGCCGCACCCACCAGGCCGCCCGGCTCCGAGCCGAGTCCGAGATCCTCTCCTTCCTCGCCGGCAGCATCCTGCGCGGCGATACCGCCCTCGACGCCCTGCTGGAACGGGTCCGCGAGACCTTCGCCATGGAATCGGTCGCGCTCCTGGAGCGCGGCACCGAGGTCGCCCCGTGGACCACCGCGGGCAGCACCGGTCGCAACCCCGTCGCACGTCCCGAGGACGCCGACGTGGACATGCCGATCGGCGAGAACATGGCCCTGGCCCTGTCCGGCCGGGTACTGCCCGCCGAGGACCGCCGCGTGCTCGGCGCCTTCGCCGCCCAGGCCGCCGTCGTACTCGACCGCCAGCGGCTGGTCGGCGAGGCGGAGGAGGCGCGCCGGCTCGTCGAGGGCCATCAGATCCGTACGGCCCTGCTGGCCGCCGTCAGCCACGACCTGCGCACCCCCCTCGCCGGCATCAAGGTGTCCGTCACCTCCCTGCGCTCCACCGACGTCGACTGGTCCGACGAGGACCGGGCCGAGCTCCTGGAAGGCATTGAGGACGGAGCCGACCACCTCGACCACCTGATCGGCAACCTCCTCGACATGTCCCGGCTCCAGACCGGGACAGTCGTCCCGATCATCCGGGAAACCGACCTCGACGAGGTCGTCCCGATGGCCCTGGCCGGAGTCCCCGGCGACAGCGTGGTCCTCGACATCCCCGAAACCCTGCGCATGGTCGCCGTCGACCGCGGCCTCCTGGAACGGGCCGTCGCCAACCTCGTCGAGAACGCCGTCATGTACAGCCCGCTCGGCCAGAGCGTCCTCGTCGCCGCCAGCGCCCTCGCCGACCGCCTCGAACTCCGCGTCGTCGACCGCGGCCCCGGAGTCCCCGACGAGGCCAAGGACCGGATATTCGAACCCTTCCAGCGCTACGGAGACACGCCCGCCGGCGCGGGAGTCGGCCTCGGCCTCGCCGTCGCCCGGGGCTTCCTCGAAGCCATGAACGGCACCCTCACCGCCGAAGACACCCCCGGCGGCGGACTCACCATGGTCGTCACCCTGCCCGTCACGCAAGGAACTCCCCTGACCCGACCTGACCTTCCTACGGACGCCACGACGTGACACGGCTGCGGCGCCCGGCCGCGCCGCGCCGCGACAACGCACACACTCCGGCGGGGTGTGAGGAGCGCCGGTTCAGTTGCAGCAGTCGCAGCCAGGGCTGAACCCGCACGCCGCGTGTGCGGTGTGCGGGGCCCTGGAGACGCCGTGCCTCTCGGCTATTGCGCCGATGACCGGCGTTCCACCAGCCAGCCTGCCGCGAAACTCAGGGTGGCGAGCCAGAACAGCGGTGCGGCGAATGCGCGTCCGTTGACGAACGTGAGCGCCGTGCCCAGGAGTGCGTACAGGCAGCCCATCAGGACAAGGGCGAGCGAGGCCCGCCGGTGCTGGGCGACCTTGCCCGGGGCGCCCCCGGCAGTTTCGACACCGCGTGGTTCGTTCGAACTACTAGTCATTGGTTCCGACTCCGTGGAGGTCCGAAGGTCTTCCGAAACAGCGGGCTGGAGAGCGCCGCTTGGATGCGGATCAGCAGCGGCCGCGCCAGGGGTAGGCGTACTTGCCGACCGTATAGGGAGGCCGGTGCCCGCCTCAGCCTCGCCGGGGCGGGCCTGCACCGCCTCGACGAACTCTCCGGACTCGAAGCCGCGCCCGAGGCCGTGCTCGAACGGCTCCGTCGCTCCCTGCACGCCCGCCGCGACCACGCCCAGGACCGGCTCGGGGACGACTGCGGGGTTCGCTGGACCTGGAAGAGGCCCGGCTCTCCGATCGCTGACGGGCGGTTCCGCAAGGCCCCCGTCAGGATCGCATCAGCGATCCGGGAAAGCGCGTCAAGCATGCGTCAGCACCCCCGCCGGTGCCCCACGCACGGGGATACCTTCGCCGAAGCGCGCCCCGGCCGTCCCGCCGGAGCGCCGTCGCACGCTCTCCACCAGGAGGAAAGCCATGTCCACGACAGCTCACCCCGAGGACCCCGAGCCGTCCGAACCCGTCCCGGCCGGACCCCTCTACGTCCCCGTCCGGCCGGGACCCGCGGGCTGCGCGACCCGCTTCTTCCGCACCCCGCCCGGAGAACGCACGGCGGTCGGCTTCACCTCCGAGGCGCGGCTCACCGCCACCCTGGGTGCGGACCAGTCCTGGATCACGCTCTCCGAGCCCGCTCTGCGGGCCCTGGCCGAACCGCTGGGTGTCCGCCGCCTCACCGTCGACCCGCAGTTCTCGGCCCCGGCCCCCGTACCCGCCCTCGCCGCCAAGCCGCTTCCGGCATGGCGCGACGGGGATCCGCGGCACGTCGGCGCCCTGCGCGTGACCGGGGCCGCCGCGGTCGTCTCCTGCATGAACCTCCTGATCGGCTGAGGGCTCACGATGTCCGTCACCTCTCTTTCCTCCCCGTCTCGGATCTCGGGTCCGATAACGGCACCCGAAACCTCCGAAGCCGCCGGAGGACTCTGCGTCTGGCCCGCCTCGGCCCGCCCCGCCCCCGGGGGCGACGTCACCGTCGCCGGGATCTCCCTCACCGAAGCCGCCGACCGGTTCGGCACCCCGCTCTACGTCCTCGACGAAGGCGAGGTCCGCGACCGCTGCCGCACCTACCGCGCCGCCTTCCCGGACACCGACGTCATCTACGCGGCCAAGGCCTTCCTCTGCCGCGCCATGGCCCGCTGGATCGAGGACGAGGGCCTGGGCCTGGACGTCTGCTCCGTCGGCGAGTTGGGCCTCGCCATGACCGCGGGCTTCCCCGCCGAACGCATCGTCCTGCACGGCAACGCCAAGAGCCCCGAGGACCTCTACACCGCGGTCCGGCTCGGAGTCGGCCGCATCGTCCTCGACAGCACCTCCGAGATCGCTCGCCTCGCCGACATCGTGCCCGGGGGCGAACGCCAACAGGTCATGATCCGGGTCGTCCCCGGCATCGCGGCCGGCGGCCACGCCAAGATCCGTACCGGTACGGAGGACCAGAAGTTCGGCCTCTCCACCACCGACGGATCCGCCCAGCACGCCATCACCCGAGTCCTGGCGCAGCCCCGCCTCCAACTCGTGGGCCTGCACTGCCACATCGGGTCCCAGATCACCTCGGTCAAGCCCTACCTGGCCGCGGTGCGCCGCATGGTCGGCCTGATGACCCAGGTCCGCGACCACCACGGCCTGGAACTCCCCCAGCTGAACATCGGCGGCGGCCACGGCATCGCCTACCGCCCCGGCGAGGACGGCCTCGACGTCGCCGCCCTGGCCCGCCGGGTCCGCTCGGAACTGGCGGACGGCTGCGCCCACGCGAAGCTCCCCGTCCCCCGCCTGACCATCGAGCCGGGCCGCGCCCTCGTCGGCCCCGCCGGCGTCGCCGTGTACCGCGTCCTCACCGTCAAGGAGACCTCGGGACGCACGTTCGTCGCCGTGGACGGCGGCATGAGCGACAACCCGAGGCCCGCCCTCTACGGAGTCCGGTACGCACCACGCCTGATCGGCCGCGCTTCGACGGCCCCGCCCGCCCCGGTCACGGTCGTGGGCCGGCACTGCGAAGCGGGCGACATCGTGGCCGAAGACATCCCCCTGCCCGGCGACGTACGCCCCGGGGACCTCATCGGCGTCCCGGCCGCCGGCGCCTACCACCTGTCCATGGCCTCCGGCTACAACCTGGTCGGCCGCCCACCCGTGAGCGCGGTCCGCGACGGCTCCGCCCGGCTGCTCGTACGCCGTGAATCCCTGGACGACATGAACCGCCGGGACATCGGCCTGTAGGGCCGCTCGCCCCGTCCGTCCTCCGCCGAATGCCAGCCCGGCGGAGGACGGCTCCGGGCATCACCGCACGCACGGCCCGGCACGGCGCCTGACCCGCACATCCTGCGAGCGGTGGACGAGCCCTTCGGGGGGCGTCACTTCGTGGCCTTGCGGGCCTGCGCCCGAGCCCGGGTCGCCTTGCGCTCCGGCCTCAGGCGCAGCCAGGTCCGTACGAGCAGGACGATCGCCGAGGCGAGGAACAGGCCGGCGGTGATCAGGAGCCAGCGGGCGAGGAAGCCGTCCGCGGACAGGCCGGTGGAGGCGGTGTAGTGGCCGCCCTGCTGAAGGATCAGCGGCCACCAGACGAGGAACAGGACGCCCGCGATGAAGGCGGGGACGCGGAGGTGGTTCACGCTCGGCCGCTGCCTGCCGCCGTTCTCGGCGGGCGCGGTGCCGAGAAGGGCCTGGGCGGCGCGGTCGGTGACCGAGTAGGCGGGGAGCAGGACCAGGTCGTGGAGGAGGGCGGCTCCGACGAACCAGATGACCACGCCCATGGTGTCGCCCTTCAGCAACCGGATGCCGGCGTAGAGGGCGAGGGCGAAGCAGGCCAGGGTGAGCAGGAGGTGGAGCGGGGAGGCCCCGTAGCGCCGACGGAAGGCCCCGGCTGCGCCTCTGGTGGGCTGGTTCATGCCGGTTCTCCGAAGGTGAGGCGGGTGACCCACTTGGTGTTGTGGACGCCCGGGGCCCCCGGAATGATCACGCGGGCGGGATAGCCGTGGTCCGGTGACAGGTCCGCCCCGTTCACCCGCACGGCGAGGAGCGAGCGGTCATCGCGCGCCTGGTTCGGGGCCAGGACCACGGAGGAGAACGACCCGCCGCGCTGTACGGACTCGACCAGCACCTGCGGGGTGTCGGTGCCGAGTCCGACGAGGGCGGCGAGATCGGTGAGGCGTACGCCGGACCACTGCTGGTTGGGGGTGGACCATCCCTCCACACACGCGATCGGCAGCGCCGCCTCCCGCTGGGGCATCGCCAGCAGCATGTCCCGGGTCAGCACTTCCTGCCGGCCGGCGCCGCGTACGGTCAGCCGCCAGGCTGGGCCCATGTCGCTGGGCCGGATTCCGCTGGAGGCCGCGGTCTTGTTGATCTGGAAGCCGTTCGGGCCCGTGCCGGGGTCGCGGCCGTGCGGAGCGAGTACGGCGGTCTTGCGCCACCACCCTCCGATGCTCTGGCCGGCCGTGACCATGAGCAGGGCCAGTGAGCCGGCCCCCACCATCGCCACCGCGCCCCGCCGAGAGATCGTCGCCGCTGCTGGGCGGGGAGACACCAGCCCCGCAGCTTCCTCGGAGTCAGCTGCGGGCTGGACATCTCGGCCGGCCCTGACGGCCCGTACCGCGCGCGGCAGCCGGAACGCGACGTGGACCACGAACGCGGCCATGAACACCCAGGCACCGTAGAAGTGCAGCGTGTAGAACGAGCCCGGGAAGACGTAGTCCAGCTGGATGTTCAGGATCCCGGTGACGAACGTGAAACCGGCCCCGCCCACCAGGAGGAGCAGGGACAGCCGTTCGAGGGCGTGTGCGGCGGAGCGGACCGGCGGCCACTCGAACAGCTTCGGGATCACCGACCACAGCTTGGCCAGGAGCACGGGCACGAGGACCACACCCAGGACGGTGTGCACGCCCTGCGTCAGCCGGTACAGCCAGTACGGCGACGTCGGCCAGGTGAACAGGTAGAACCCGAGCCACCCCTTGTCGGGGGTCTGGTCGTTGCGCGCGGCGAGGTCCGGGTTGTAGGCCGCGTACGACAGAAGTCCCGTCACGAACAGCACGATCACCCCGAACAGCAGGATGAGCCCGAACACCCCGGTCAGCCACGGTCCCCGCAGGGGACTGCGCCAGAACCCCGGCCGGGCCGGCCCCGGCGGCGGACCCGCCGCCCGCGCGCGCTCGAACGCTCCCCGTACCCGTTCGGCGACGGGTGCCCGCGAGGGCGCCTGCGCGGGACTCGCCGTGGCCGAAGGCGGCCGATCGGTGCCGTCCGGCAGGTCGCTCGGGCCGTCGCTCGGGTCCATGCGGGACACCTCCGTGCATAGCAGGCGGAACAGGCGTGCCTGTTTTCAGGAGAACATCGCGCATCGAACGCCCTCACCCGGCTCGTGACACGCACCACGATCCTTACGGCCGCCACCCGGACCCCGCATAGCCGGATGCCCCACTTCGTCACATGATCTTAGTTTCTTGCCCGATCGGGTGAATTGGGCCATCCAGACCGCTCGGCGCCGCGAACCTGCCGTGGATGCGCCGGCGATCAACGCCTGCGTGGATATGGGACGAGAGATGGGGCGTGATGGGCGCGAGCCGTATCGATTCCAGGTTGCTGGGACAGCTGACCGAGAAGTCGCAGGATCTGAACAGCACCGCGATGCGCATGACCGGTTCCGCGCTGGGCGAGGTCGGGGCCCGGGTGTCGCGTGAGGACGTCATGGCGCTGCAGACCGCGGCCTCGCTGGAGAACCTCGCGGTCGGCGTCTACCAGCAGGCGGCCGGCCTGCCGTTCATCAAGCACGGCAACAAGACGGTGGCGGCCTTCATCGCCACCACCATCAGCCAGCACAGCGCGCACGCGCGGGCTTTCAACGCGGCGGCCACCCAGGCCGGCGGTAAGGCGCAGTCGGCGCCGAACGCCAAGTACGCGGCGATCGTGAAGAAGGCCCTGCCCGGGATCAAGGGGCCGGCCGACGTGGTGGCGCTGGCGATCACCCTGGAGGACGTCGCCGCGCAGACCTACACCAAGTACACCGGGGACGTCCGCGATGCGCGACTGCGCTCGCTGTTCGCGTCGATCGCGCCGGTCGAGGCGCAGCACCGGGCGGTCCTGCTGGCGGTACGGGCCCTGCTGGGTGCCGGGAAGCCGGAGCTGATCGCCCTGCCCACGAAGGCTGCGGCCCTGCCGGCCGCGGCCGGGTCGGTCGGTTTCCCCGAGGGCTTCTACCCCGTCAAGAACGCTTCCCCGATCGCCGAAGGAGCCGTCAAGTGAGCACCGAGAAGAACGGCTGGGAGCTCGGCATCGGCGAACGCGAGCTGAGCCTCCTGACCAAGGACATGGAGGACGCCCACCTCGACACGCTGCCCGCCATGCAAGCCGGCGCGACCGAGCTCGTCGGGGAGATCAGGACCGCCGACGCGGACAGGCGGCGGTTCCTCGCCGGTGCGGGCATCGCGGCCGCGGCGTTCGCTCTGGCGGGCGGGGTGGGTGCGAAGGCGTACGCCACCGCCCGGGGATCCTCGGCGGCTGCCGCTCCGAGTCCCTACCAGGGAGACCTCAAGGTGGTGGCGCTGGCGGCCGCGCTGGAGAACCAGGCCGTGGGTGCCTACGGTGCTGCCCTGAAGGCGGCCGCGGCGGGCAAGCTCGGCAAGGTGCCGCCGGCCGTGGGCACCTTCGCGAAGACCGCCATGGAGCAGCACGCGGCGCACGCCAAGGCGTGGAACGCAGTCCTGACCGGCGCCGGAAAGCCCGCGATCACCGGGGTGCCGCTGTCGAACCAGCCCGCCACGCTCAAGGCCCTGGGCCAGGCCAAGGACGTCGGCGCGGTCGCCCGCCTGGCGCTGTCCCTGGAGGACCAGGCGGCGCAGACCTACCTGTTCGCCGCCGGTCACGTCGCCAGCCCCGCGGGGATCCGGACCGCCGCGAGCATCGCCCCCGTCGAGGCCATGCACGCCGCGATCCTGCACTTCGTCCTCGGCGAATACCCCGTCCCGGACGCCTTCCTCCAGACGGACCGGGCCGCCAAGCCCACGCTCCTGACCGTCTGACCAGGCCGTCCCGAGGCCACGCCGGCTCTCGGCCGACCACGGCCCCCGTTCGCGGACAGGCTGCGTACGCCTCTGCGTGCGCAGCCTGTCCGGCTCGCTTTCCCTCCCGATCTCCCGATTCCCCGATTCCCCAGTCGCCCGATCCCCCCGAAGGGACGATTCGTCATGCCTAAACACAGCTCCGTCCAGGTCCCGCTCCCGGTCGCGCTCCGTTCCGTCGCGATCCGGGCCGCCTGCGCCGCACTCGCACTCGCCGGGGCGTTCCTGGCACCCGCCAGTGCGCAGTCGGCGCCCGTTCAGGCCGCGCCGGCCGCCCGTATCGTGATCGAGGACTTCGGGTTCGGCCCCGCCTCCCTCACCGTCGCGCCCGGGACCGTCGTCACCGTGGTCAACAGGGACAGCGCCCCGCACACCGTCACCGGGACCGGCCGCGCCACCTTCGACACCGGAAGGATCAAGGCCGGCCGCAGCGCGACCTTCACCGCTCCCCGCGCCCGCGGCCAGTACTCCTACATCTGCGACATCCACCAGTTCATGTCCGGCACCCTCACCGTCCGCTGATCGCAGGAAGTGGCCATGTCTCCCCTGTCCCGTCCCCACGACGAGCGCCTGCTGGGGCTCTTCCGGATCGTCACCGGGTTCCTCTTCGCCTGCCACGGTGCCGCCAAGCTCTTCGGGTTCTTCGAGGACGCCCCGGTGCCGGCGGGCCTGTGGCCCTACTGGTGGGCCGGCCTCATCGAACTCGGCGGGGGCGCCCTCGTCGCCACCGGCCTTCTCACCCGCCCGGCGGCGCTGCTGTGCTCCGGCACCATGGCCTACGCCTACTTCACCGAACACCAGCCCCACGGCCTCCTGCCCCTGCAGAACGACGGCGAGAGCGCCGCCCAGTACTGCTGGGCCTTCCTCGCCCTCGCCGTCCTCGCACCCACCGCACTCTCCCTGCGAGGCACCGCCCGGCGCCTCGCCTCCGCCCTGCGCGGGACGAGGATGTCCGCGCCCGCGCCGACCGGCCCGTAGGCGGCAAGCCCGTAGGCGACAGGCCCGTAGCCGACAAACCCGTAGGCGACCGGCCCGTACCCGACAAGCTGACCATGGCGCCGTCCGGGTTGTCTTCGCGGGTTCGGCCCGTCCGCATGACCGTGCGCTGCGAACCCCGTCCAGATCCCGCACGCATCCCGAACGGGATCACACTTCAGCTGGGGAGCCCCAATGCGCATGCGCAAGAGCACCATCGCCCTCTCGATCGCCATCGCCGCGGCCCTGTCCGCGCCCGTCCTGGCCGCGGCCGACGGCGCGGACCCGCACGGCATGGACCGGATGGACCGGATGGACCACACGTCGCTGACCGCGATCGGGCTGACCTCCGACCAGCGACTGGTGGAGTTCATGGTCGACCGGCCGTCGAAGACCATGTCGATCGGCAAGCCGGCCGGCCTCATGGGCGACACCAAGATCATCGGCATCGACTTCCGGGTCCAGAACGAGAAGCTCTACGGCGTCGGCGACCAGGGCGGCGTCTACACCCTGAACACCCACAACGCCAAGGCCGTGAAGGTCTCCCAGCTCACCGTCGCCCTGAACGGAGCCCGGTTCGGCGTGGACTTCAACCCGGCCGCCAACCGGCTGCGCGTCATCAGCGACACCGGGCAGAACCTGCGCCACAACATCGACGACAACGCCGCCCCGCTGACCACCACCGTCGACGGCACCCTCACCAACCCGACGATGCCTCCCTCGACCGCCATGGGCGTCACCGGCGCCGCGTACACGAACAACGACCTCAACGCGGCGACGGCGACGTCACTGTTCGACATCGACACGATGGCCGACCGGGTCTCCCTCCAGTCGCCCGCCAACGCGGGGATGCTGGCCCCGACCGGGAACCTCGGCGTCAACGCCGGCCCCGACGCGGGCTTCGACATCTACTTCGCCCCCAAGCAGGGCACCAACCAGGGATTCGCCGCCCTCAACACCGGCGGCACCTTCCGCCTGTACGGGATCAACCTCCTCACCGGAGCCGCCCGTGACCTGGGCGCCTTCCCCAAGGACCGCCAGGTCACCGACATCGCCCTGCCCCTGAACCAGGGCTGACGGCATCCGGGCGGGGGGGGGGGGGGGGGGGGGGGGGGGGGGGGGGGGGGGGCGCGGGCGGGCGCCCCGCCCCCGCCCCCGGGGGGGGGGGCGGGGGCGGGGGGGGGGCGGGGGCGGCGGGCGGGGCAGCCG